>CABUPJ010000029.1 GCA_902493335.1 uncultured Porphyromonadaceae bacterium | reverse complement strand
GTAAAATCATCGCCTTGCAGGCGATATGGACCAAGGGCTTCAGCCCTTGGAACCAATGAGTTGGCTACTACGGATTAAGCCGTAGTTCCATACGGCGGCAAGCCGCCGACACAAAGACAAATTTAGCGCAAACACGGCTTTCACACGTCGCCGAGCTCGAGGCCGGCGCATTAATAGCTTTGGCTAATGGCCTTTGTTAGGCTCGGAGCCGGGGAAAAGAGAAGCGGGAGCGAGCTTTTGTAGTGGCTCGCTCCCGTTTCGATAGTCTTTTTGTAACGGTTTATTTGCCTGCGAGGGGCGAGGGCACGGTGTATGTGCGGGCGCCGAGTTCCTGATCGAGGGTGTAGAGGGCAAGGCCGTCGTTGCCGATGAGTTTGAGGCGGTCGACAAGGTCGCGGGCTGTCTCTTCTTCTTCAACCTGCTCGGAAACAAACCAGTCGAGTTTGCCGCGTGTGGCATAGTCGTGTTCGTCCATTGCGAGGGCATAGAGATTGTTGATCATGGCTGTCACTTTCTGCTCATGTGCAAGAGTGGCTTCGAAAGCTGCCAGAGGCGAATCCCATTTTGTCTCAACGGCTGCGATGGGTTTGAGCACGACACGTCCGCCGCGAGAATTGAGATAGTTCATGAAGATTTCGGCATGGGCCTGTTCTTCTTTAAACTGCACTTTAAACCAGTTAGCGAGACCTTTGCAGCCTTCTGCCTCAAAATGCATGCCCATCGAGAGATAGAGATAAGCCGACCAGAGCTCGGCATTGATTTGCTCGTTTAGAGCGTCCTGAATTTTGTTACAGATCATGATTGTAATAATATTTTTGGGTTGTTTTGTCTTCTGTTTTCAAGCATACAAAGGTAAACATTTTTTGTATACGTTATTCCCGAAAACAACCGACAGGTATAAAAAAAATTTGTCCGCTGCCCATTTCAAGCAATGAGCAGAGGACTTAAGCCAAAAGGCACGATTTGTGATTCTAATAAAGAAGTTGTCCTATAGAATAAAACAGTGTAGAGATTATATCATACTTACTTGTCTATAACACCTCTCTACATTATTTTATGTCGTCATCGCGACGGATTGTCTAATGCATGCCTTAGCTTAGTCCATAATGAAGTTAATAATGCGTAAATAATTATCGGTCTAAGATAAAGCCTTAAAAGGTGTGATAATCTGCTGCAAAGTTACACAGTATTTTGCACATGGCAAAACATTGTTGACAAAAAAACAGCTGTTGAATGCGTTTCAACAGCTGTTTTTATCAATTTATAATCAAAATAAAACGTTTTGCTTACGCAGCGAAGCGACAGATGTGTCACTCCATCAGTTTGCGGTAGCGGCGGCGAGGGGGTTCCTTGCCGTCGTTGCGGGCACGTTTGTAGTCTTCGTAATCTGAGTATGATCCCTGATAGAAGACAACCTTGCCGTCGCCCTCGAACGAGAGTATGTGGGTGCAGATGCGGTCGAGGAACCAACGGTCGTGGCTGACGACGACGGCGCATCCGGCGAAGTCGTCGAGACCTTCCTCGAGAGCGCGCAGGGTGTTGACATCGATGTCGTTGGTAGGTTCGTCAAGCAGAAGGACGTTGCCTTCTTCCTTGAGAGCCATGGCGAGGTGGAGACGGTTGCGCTCGCCACCCGAGAGGACTCCGATCTTCTTCTCCTGGTCGGCGCCGGTGAAGTTGAATTTCGACAGATATGCGCGGGCATTGACGTCGCGACCGCCCATGCGGAACGACTCGACGCCCTGCGAAATGACTTCATAGACGGTCTTGTCAGGCAGCAGATCGTGGTGGGTCTGGTCGACATAGGCGATCTTGACGGTCTCACCGACGTCGAAGCTGCCGGCGTCGGGTTTCTCCTGACCCATGATGAGGCGGAAGAGGGTTGTCTTGCCGGCGCCGTTGGGACCGATGACACCGACGATGCCGTTTGGCGGGAGCGAGAAGTCAAGACCGGCGAAGAGCTGTTTCTTGCCGAACGCCTTTGAGAGGCCTGTGGCCTCGATGACCTTGTTGCCCAGACGCGGGCCGTTGGGGATGAAGATTTCGAGACGTTCTTCCTTCTGTTTCTGGTCTTCGTTGAGCAGGCGGTCATAAGACGACAGACGGGCCTTGCCTTTTGCCTGACGCGCCTTGGGCGCCATGCGCACCCATTCGAGCTCGCGCTCGAGGGTTTTGCGGCGCTTGCTGGCCTGCTTCTCCTCAAGGGCCATACGTTTTGTCTTCTGGTCGAGCCACGATGAGTAGTTGCCCTTCCAGGGTATGCCTTCGCCGCGGTCGAGCTCGAGAATCCAGCCTGCGACATGGTCGAGGAAATAGCGGTCGTGAGTGATGGCTATGACGGTGCCGGGATACTGGTTGAGATGCTGCTCAAGCCAGTCGATCGACTCGGCGTCGAGGTGGTTGGTAGGCTCGTCGAGGAGGAGCACGTCGGGCTGCTGAAGCAACAGGCGGCAGAGAGCCACGCGGCGGCGCTCGCCTCCCGAGAGGGTCGATATCTTCTGGTCGTCGGGCGGACACTGCAGGGCGTCCATGGCGCGCTCGAGCTTAGAGTCGATATTCCACGCGTCGACAGCGTCAAGTTTATCCTGAAGCTCGGCCTGACGGGCGATGAGGGCGTCCATCTTGTCGGGGTCCTCGAGGACATCGGGGTCACCGAAGCTGAGGTTGACGGCGTCAAACTCGGCCATGAGATCCATGATGGGCTGCACACCCTCGCGCACGACCTCGATGACGGTCTTGTCGGGGTCGAGCTGCGGATCCTGCTCGAGATAGCCTACGCTATAACCGGGTGAGAAGACGACCTCACCCTGAAAGTCTTTGTCAATGCCGGCGATTATCTTGAGAAGCGATGATTTGCCTGAGCCGTTGAGACCGATGATGCCGATCTTGGCTCCGTAGAAAAACGACAGGTAGATGTTTTTCAATACCTGTTTCTGCGGGGGATATATCTTAGACACCCCCACCATCGAGAATATTACTTTTTTATCGTCTGCCATATCTGGTTATTGTGGTTTAACGTTTGCGCGGCGCGAATCGGGCCGGATAATCGGGCCGGATGCGCCCGGTTATGATATTGTTGAGCTTGTTTCTGATAAGCTGTTTTCTGATGGGCGAGATATGGTCGATATAGAGCTTGCCCGAGAGGTGGTCGCACTCGTGCTGGATGATGCGCGCGAGGAAACCGCTGAACTCGCGGCTGACAGGCTTGAAGTCGCGGTCGAGCCAGTCGACGCGCACATGCTCGACACGGCTGACATTCTCCGACAGGTCGGGGAGGCTCAGACAGCCCTCTGCACGCGACACTTTGCCGCCGTCGAGAACAGTGACTGTCGGATTGATGAAGGTGAGTTTCACGCCCTTGCACTCCTCGAAGTTGTCGCCCACAGGGTCGGCGTCGATGACGACGAGCTTAATGTTGCGTCCGATCTGAGGGGCGGCGAGACCGACGCCTTCGCTCGCATACATGGTCTCATACATGTCATCGATGAGTTTGTCGAGCTCGGGATAGTCGGGCGTCAGATCGGCATTTTCGGCGCGGAGCACCGGATGTCCGTAAAGATATACAGGAAGTTTCATATAGTATCGTTATATTGTTTGCTCTGGAGGTAATCGTTGAGGATAATCGTGGCCGAGATCTCGTCGACAACGGCCTTGTCGCGGCGGTCGCTCTTCTTCATGCCGCCGTCGATCATAGCCCGGTGGGCGAGCACCGAGGTGAAACGCTCGTCATAGAAGTCGATCGCCACGGGGGCTATCTCCTTGCGCAGGCGGTTGATGACCGGCGTCAGATAGCGCATCGACTCGGAAGGCTCTCCGCGGAGGGTCTTCGGGAGCCCGACGATGACACGGTCGACGCCCTCGGCGGCGACATAGTTCCTGACAAAGGCGCATAAGTCACCCGTAGCCACGGTTGTAAGACCGTTAGCCACGATGCGCAGAGGGTCTGTCACCGCGATGCCGCAGCGTTTGCGCCCGAAATCTATTGACAGGAGACGTCCCACAATGCAAAGTTACAGACAAATAGCCGTCAGGGCAAATTTTCGGCCGATTATTTTGCGGCGAGCGCCATGACATTGGAGGCAGGGCGGCCTGCAAGCAGTTCGTCGCGCATGAAGCGCATATACGGCTCGCTATGGCTGAAGAAACGATAGTAACCCTCGCAGAGATAATTGAGTCCCGGCTCGCCGCCGGTGGTGACGGCAAAACGGTTGCGCGGACATTCGCCGTTGCAGATGAGGCTGTAACGGCACTCGCGGCACTGCAGCGGCAAAGCTCCGCGCTTGGCTGTGCCGAAGTCGCGCTGACGGCCGCTGTACATCATATCAAGCAGCGGACGGTCGAGGATGTTGCCGAGGCGGTATTCGGGGAAAACGAAATGGTCGCACGAGTAGATGTCACCGTTGTGCTTGACGACTCCGGCATGGCCGCAATAAGAGCCGAGCGAACAGACACCCGGGGGCACACCGACCCAGTTGGCGAGCGTGGCGTCGAAGAGCTGGACGAAGTATGTGCCGACGTCGGCGCTCACCCAGCGGTCAAAGACGCGGCAGAGGAAGTCGCCCCAAAGCCCGGGTGTGACCGAGAAATCGGCCAGAGATGCCGAGGTGTCGGCGACAGAGGCAAGATGACGGCCGTCGGCATGTCTGACAAGACGCTCGACGACGGGGGTGAACTGTATGTAATGACATCCGACTGACCTGAAGAAGTCATAAAAGCGGTCGGGATGACGGGCGTTATAGACATTGACGACGGCGAGGGCGTTCCAGTCGACGGCGTTGCGGTCGAGGGTTTCGATGGCGCGCATGACCGCCGCAAACGACGGGCCTCCGCCGGCTGTACGGCGGTAGCGGTCGTGAAGGTCTTCGGGGCCGTCGACCGAAAGTCCGACGAGCCAGCCGTTGTCGCGGAAGAAACGGCACCAATCGTCGTCGAGCAGGGTGCCGTTGGTCTGGATGGCGTTGTCGACCCTGATGCCGCGGGCGTAGCGGCGCTCGAGGGCTATAATTCTCTCATAATACGAGCGGTCGCGCAACAGGGGTTCGCCGCCGTGCCAGGTGAAGAGCACCGCGGGAGTGGTCTGTGACTCGATATACTGACGTATAAAGGTCTCGAGCACACGGTCGTCCATCATCATGCCGCCGTGACCCGAGGCCGAATAGAGCTTCTCTTTCTCGAGATAATAGCAGTAGTCGCAGCGGAGGTTGCAGCGGCTGCCGACGGGCTTGGCCATCAGATAGAGCGGCGAGGCGAAAGGGGCGAGCGCATCCATCACTCTCTGCGCAGGGCGACGGGATCGAATGGACGGACGACGTCGACGGTCATGTCGTCGTTGACACGTATGCCGCCTTTTTCCTCGATGGTTTTCAGCTGTTCGCGGCGTATACGCTCGATTTCCTTGCGGGCTTTGGCCGGAGTGTCGGCCATCATCCTGCGTATGACGCGGCTGTCGAGAGCAATCTTATAGAAGGCGATGCGGATAAACTTCCAGTTCTGGTCGGTGAGGTTGTATTTCTTCTGCAGATCGTTGGCAATGCCCGTGCCCTCGGCCATAGCCTCGGCGTCGTATAGTCCTCGGTAATACTGCAGCAACGTCTCGTCGTCGAGGAGCTTGCGCAGGGTGTTGTCTCTCATCTTTGTCAGACGGTTGCGATCTCTGACGGCAAGGACACCATTGTTGCCGGCTATCATCTTGACAAAAAGCGCGTTTTCGTCGTCGATAGCCCGGGCGAGGCTCACCTGCTGGTCGGGCGTCAGTTTAGCATAACGGCAGACTTCGAAGGTCTCGCGGACGGTCGAGGGCGAAAACCCGCGCAGGGCACCGGTGTCGAGGGTCTGCGCCGCAGCCTGCTGACAGAGCGCAAAAAACAGAGTTGCGAAAACGATAGACAGTTTTTTCATGGCCGTGATTTTGATTCTTTGTCTGAGGTTTTTTATTATCTTTGTGCAAAAATACGAAAAACCTCAGACAATATCATGAAAAAAGGAAAAAGGTTAATGCTCTGCGGCGTCAATACGCTCGTGATGATACCGGCCGCACTTGCGGCGTCACCCGCCACGGACAACCGTCCCAACGTGCTGCTGATCGCAATCGACGACATGAAACCGTGGATATCGCCCTACGGCGACACAATCGCGCAGACCCCTGCGATGGACGAGCTTGCGTCGCGCGGCGTCACCTTCAACAACGCATATTGTCAGGTCGCGCTTAGCGGCCCTACCCGTTCGAGCCTGCTCACGGGTCTCAATCCCGACCATACGGGCGTATGGTGGCTGATGGGGTCGTTCCGCAAAAACAATCCTGATATCGTCACGATGCCTCAGGCTCTCAAGGAACAAGGCTACGAAACCGTCGGCGTCGGCAAGGTCTATCATCCGCTGCGCGACAAAGCAGTCAAAGACGACCCGCTGTCGTGGTCGCTGCCCTATGTCAAGACACCGGGCGCGACATACGCCCTCGGCAACGGCCGCGTGGCGACCGAGTGTGCCGACGTGCCTGACGAAGGATATATGGACGGCGTCATAGCCGACGAGGCCGTCAAAACGATGAAAAAGCTCAAGGACGGCGGCAAACCGTTCTTCCTCGGCGTGGGATTCAAGAAACCCCACCTGCCCTTCTGTGCTCCGAAAAAGTACTGGGACATGTATGACCGCGACAAGATGCCCGTGGCCGAATATCAGGACATGGCGTCGGACCCGGTCGAATATGCCTACCACAACTCTCTCGAACTCAAAGGTTATTCCGACATACCGCCCTTCGAAAGCTATATCGACACCCGACATCTCGACGAGGCCACGCAGCGTCGTCTGCTGCACGCCTACTATGCCTGCATCTCGTATGTCGACGCCCAGGTAGGCAAGCTTATCAAGGCTCTCGACGAAAACGGCCTTGCCGACAACACGATAATAATACTATTCGGTGACCACGGCTATCATCTGGGCGACCACGGCCTGTGGAACAAGATAACCGACTTCGAGCAGGCCACCCGTGTGCCTATGCTCATAGCCGCGCCGGGCATGAAGAAAGGAGTCAAGACCGACGCTGTCGTCGAATTTCTCGACATTTTCCCGACTGTATGCGAGCTGACGGGCACCGCGCAGCCGCAGCCGCTCGACGGCGTCAGCCTCGTGCCGGTGATGAAAAATCCCCGCAAGAAGGTCAAAGACTATGCCATCAGTCAGTTCAGCCGCACATGCACCGAAGATTATACCATCAACAGCGACACCGACCTGCGCGGCAAAGCCGACGAACTCGCCGACGACATCACGGGCTACGCTATACGCGACCGGCGTTACCGTCTGGTGCAGTGGACCAAAGGCTTCAAAACCTATATGCCTTTCGATGCGTCGAAAGTCATCGCGCTCGAGCTTTATGACTACGAAAAAGACCCGCAGGAGAAGCACAACCTCGCCAACGACCCGCGCTATGCCGGCGTCGTCAGTCGCCTCGAGCGTCAGCTCGCCGACTATTATGCCCGCAGCTACAAATCGCCCATGAGCGCTCCCATCGCCGCCTGCGCCACAGACAAGACAGAGAAATAGGCGGCCATTATGGATTTAGAAGGCTGAGAAGATCGCCTGAAGGGCGATGACTTTACTGATAGCCGCGTACGCCGAGGAGCGCAGCTCCGGCGTGCGCGGGAAAGGGTAGCAATTAAGCGTGGCGTTTGAAAAACGCCGATTTTAAAAACCTTAAGTTTTTTATTATCCATGAGTTATAACCGTCTGTTATATCATATTGTAATCACGCCCTGGCGCAGAGAAGCCATAATAAATCAAGAGCACGAACGTCTGCTATATAAGTTCATCTACGATATATCAATGCGACAGGGCGCAAAGATATGGCGTATTGGCGGGATGCCTGACCATGTGCATATTTTATGCGAATTGCCGACAAAATTGTCAGTTGCGGCTTTTGTTCAGCATATCAAGTCCGAGTCGAGCAAGTATCTTAAATACAGCAGTAATTTTGCCAATTGGAAGAAATGGGGGCGGACATTCGGATGTTTTACAGTCGATTATGAGACGCGTGACCGACGTATTGATTATATAAAGAATCAACGGATACATCACGCAACGAGAAGTTTCGAGGATGAATTCAGGGAAATGCTGAATATAAATGGTTTCCAGGATGAAACCGTCATGCTCGGAGATGAATCATTAGATAACGAATAGTCTGCGTTTTTCAAACGCATTCACACCTTCACGCCCAATCCCCAAACGCCGGCACTGGCGTGCCTCGGCGTTTGGGGCTACCAGTAAAATCATCGCCTTGCAGGCGATATAACTGCCATTGTCGGACGGGGCGGACAATTCGGACGAGTCGGACTTTTCGGACCGGTGGGACTTTTGGGCTCTTTGGGCAATAAAAAGCCCAAGCCGGGTGGCCGGCTTGGGTATGGTGTGGGGAAATTTTTTGCTTTGGGGTTTTATCAGTCGATGAGGTTCTTGCCTGTCATCTCGGCGGGCTGTCTGAGACCCATGATGTGGAGAATCGAGGGTGCGACGTCGGCGAGAACGCCGTCGGCAATCCGGGCGTCTTTGTTCTCGGTAACGTAGACGCAGGGTACGGGGTTGAGCGAGTGGGCCGTGTTAGGTGTGCCGTCGGGGTTGATGGCGTTGTCGGCGTTGCCGTGGTCGGCGATGATGATGACCTCGTAGTCAGCGGCCTTGGCGGCTTCGACTGTGCGGTTGACACATTCGTCGATTGTGACGACAGCTTTCTGGATGGCTTCGTAGATGCCGGTGTGGCCTACCATGTCGCCGTTGGCATAGTTGACGACGATAAAGTCGAATTTCTTGCTGCCGATGGCATCGACGAGCTTGTCGCAAACCTCAAAGGCGCTCATCTCGGGCTTGAGGTCGTATGTGGCGACCTTGGGCGAGGCGACGAGGATGCGCTCCTCGAGTTCGTAGGGAGTCTCGCGTCCGCCGTTGAAGAAGAATGTGACATGGGCATACTTCTCGGTCTCGGCGATATGGAGCTGCTTCTTGCCTTCGCGCGAAAGGTATTCGCCGAGTGTATTCTCGACATTCTCTTTGTCGAAGAGGATATGCACGCCCTCGAACGATGCGTCGTAGGGGGTCATGCAGTAATACTGCAGGTCGGGAATGATGTGCATGCCTTCTTCGGGCATATCTTTCTGCGTGAGCACGACGGTGAGCTCTTTGGCGCGGTCGTTGCGGTAGTTGAAGAAGATGACGACGTCGCCGGGCTTGATTGTGCCGTCGACGGTGGCGTTGTTGATAGGCTTGATGAATTCGTCGGTTACATCTTCGTCGTAGCTCTGCTGCATGGCGGCGACCATGTCGGCGGCCTGTTTGCCTTCGCCCTTGACGAGGAGGTCATAGGCGACTTTGACGCGGTCCCAGCGTTTGTCGCGGTCCATGGCATAATAGCGGCCGATGATCGAGGCGATTACGCCGGCCGACTGAGCGCAGTGGTTCTGAAGCTCCTCGATGAAGCCCTTGCCGCTGCGGGGATCGGTGTCACGACCGTCCATGAAACAGTGGAGCCACACTTTGTCGAGACCGTAATGCTTGGCGATGTCGCAGAGGGCGAAGACGTGGTCGAGCGACGAGTGTACGCCGCCGTTCGAGGTCAGACCCATGAAGTGCATGCCGCAGCCGTGAGATTTGGCATATTCAAAGGCGTTTTTGATTTCGGGATTATCGAGAATCGAGCCGTCTTTGATGGCACGGTTGATTTTGACGAGATCCTGATAGACGATGCGTCCGGCACCGATGTTGAGGTGGCCTACCTCAGAGTTGCCCATCTGTCCGTCGGGCAGGCCGACGCTCTCGCCTCCGGCGAGGAGCTGCGAGTGGGGATATGTGGCCAGAAGATAGTCCCAGTAGGGAGTGGGAGTCGAGTAGATGGCGTCGCTTTTGGTGTGGTTGCCGATGCCCCAGCCATCGAGGATCATCAGTAATGCTTTTTTAGCCATAGTGTTAAATATTTTTACTTGTTATTTTGATTGTCTTTGTCATTTATGTCATCGAGGCGCTCGCGGCGCAGACGTTCGCGTTTTTTGAGCGAGAAGTGCAGCAGCACGATGACGACGAGCGTCAGGCCGATGACGCCGTAGAAATATAGAGCCGAAATCTGTCCGGCGGCATACTGGTCCCAGCCGAATTTCGACATCACGGCAAGATAGGCCGTCAGCAACAGGGGTATCAGGGTCGAGCGTTTCAGTTTCATAGGCTTTCGGCTGTCTGAGGTTTGACTTCTTCGGGATATACACGATAAGGCGACTGACTCGGGTCGAAGCTGCCGGCTTCGAGATAGCGGTAGAGTTTAAGACAGGCCCAGGCGTCGGTGGCGGCGTAACACTGCTGATGGGGCGTGAGCTCGGGAGCCTCCCAGTTTGTCAGACGCTGATTTTTGGAAATATACTGTCCGAAGACTATCGCATAAATCTTCTGGAGCGATATGTCGGTGATGCCAAACTGTTTGACATAGCTCTGCAACTCGATGAAGCCCCGGGGCGCGAGGTTGGGACACGAACGGCGCAGGACGTTGAAGTCGTCGTGGACCGACAGGCCTATCTTCGTCACCGTGTCGTCCTCGAGAAATTCCTTGAGAGCGTCGGAGATGCCGAGCTTGTTGAGCCTGAAGAGGAAACAGAAGTCATCGGTGGCGAGCTGCATCAGGGCGACCTTGTGGGTATGGCCTTTCTTGAACGACGGACGGGTCTCGGTGTCGAAGCCTATCATCCTGTAGCGGCGCAGCTCGCGCAGAGCCACACGCGCCTGTTCGACAGTGTCGACGACAGCGATGCCGCCTGTATATTCAAGCGGCGGCAAGGTATGGAGCACGTCCTTCTGTATTGCTATAGATAACGAATTATTATTCATTTCAGCCGCAAAGTTACGGTTTTAAGCCGTAGCAACCGACGATTTAACATTATTTTACCACGCCGTCGAGGACGGGGACGTCGAGAACGGGGGTGCCGGGGAAGTGGCGGTCGACATAGCGGCCGATGAAGCCGCGGGTGTCGGCGGCGATGACTTTGTCGCGGTCGAAGTAGGTGTTATAGAGCACACAGTCGACTGCGATGCCGCGGCGCTCGAGGGCCTCGAGGGTCAGGACGGTATGGTTGATTGAGCCAAGAACGCCGTTGGTGACGACAGCGACAGGCAGGCGGCGCGAGGCGATATAGTCGACGGTGAAGAAATCGTCGGTGACAGGCACCATCAGTCCGCCGGCGCCTTCGATAAGGACGACATCGTAGCGCGACGCGAGTGTGGCGGTGCTGCGGTCGATGGCCGAGAGGTCAATCTCGCGGCCGTCTATGCGCGCGGCGAGCTGTGCCGAAGCCGGATAGCTGAAAACGACGGGCGACGTGGTCATGTCGAGGTCTTCGGGCAGGGGCGCGATGCCGAGGAGGCGGCGGTGGGCGTCGATGTCCTCGGAGTGGCCGACATTGCCGGTCTGAATGAATTTCTGGGTTGCGACAGTCAGGCCGCGGTTGAGATACTGACGGGCGAGCCAGGCCGTGCAATAGGTCTTGCCGGCGTCGGTGTCGATGCCGGTGATAAATATCGTCTTTTTCATTTCAGCTGTAGAATCATTGTTATTGTCTTATATGTCAGATAGTATCGGCCGTCGAGCATCATGGGGTAGTCAGAGAGTATGCGGCTGACACCGGGGCGTGGAGAGGCCGAGCGCGACAGAGCGT
The DNA here is from genome assembly GCA_902493335.1 of uncultured Porphyromonadaceae bacterium. Lineage (GTDB taxonomy): Bacteria > Bacteroidota > Bacteroidia > Bacteroidales > Muribaculaceae > CAG-873. Next base: position 30,722 of record CABUPJ010000029.1, on the reverse strand, counting down.
TGACACCGGTAAACTTGAGATGCCGCAGCACACTCATTGGGTCGTCGAAACTGAGATTATAGTCGTGGACCTCGCAGGCGAGAATGTCGAACGAGGACGGGACGGTGGCGAGCCAGTCGTCGAGAGTAAGCAGGGGCAGCGAGCTGCCGGTGATGCCGGCGAGCTCATACATGTTGCCTTTAATAAATGTGGTCAGGGCGACGACCCCGCCGGGACGAAGCACACGGGCACACTCGCGCAGAAAACGTCCCGGCGAATTGAACCACTGTACGGTGGCCGAGGTGGCGATTACGTCGTAGCGCTCGCTCTGGGTGCGGCTGATTTTTATCTCGGCGTCGCAGCTGATGAACTCCTCGGCGGCGACGTCGGGCGCGGTCGAGGTGATGTCCCACAGCGAGAGACGTCCGCGGCGCGTGAGCGACGAGAGATAGCCCGAGAGGAGGCCTGTGCCACAGCCGATTTCGGCGACCGAGGCATAGTCGGCCGACATCTTGCGCTCGACGCCGGTGGCCCGCAGGAGGCGACGCAGATGGTCGATCATGGCTATCTGCACCGTGGCGTTACTGTTATAGGTCTCGCGGCCGGCCTCGAAGCGGGTCTCTGTCAGCTGTTTGTCTATGATAAAACGGTCGATGACCGTCTGAAGGTCGATATAGTGCGGCGCGTCGACGAAGGTCTTGGGCACACCGGCCCATGCGCGGTCCTGGTTACAGGCAGGGAAGATGGCGTCACGGCGGCCGATGATGGCGCGGTCCCATCGCGCGGCCTTGGGATTGCCGAGAACAGGCTCGGGCCAGATGGCGCGCAGCTCGTCGACAAGCTCGGGGGCGCCGCGCTGCGGTCTGACGGCCATGAAAGCGTCGGTCGTGGCACGGTCGCCGCACATGCGGCGGTAGAATTTCACAAGATTGCGCTCATCGAGCGACGCCGCCGTACCCTCGAAGATGGCTTCGGGGATGCCGCGAAGGTTGTCGACCGGAGTCATGGTGCCGTTGACGGCGATGCGGGCTGTGACCTTGTTTTCGATGCCGTGAGATGACATCGAGGCCGCGTAGACGCCCATCGACCAGGCGATGAGGCATATCTCGTCGTAGGAAGCGGCGACAGACCAGTCGATGTCGAAACTGCGGTAGTCCCAGACGACGAGGATGTCGTATCCGGGTCGTCGGAGCGACTCGAAAGGTCGCTCGTCCATGCCCCAGCCGGCATATATGACTATGAGCCGCGGCAGATTGTTATGGCTTACGAATTTGTGGCGCATGGTCTGAGGCGTTCTAAAGTTTTTTCGAGACGGTCGAGGGCGTGCAGGTCGAGGGCTGCCGAGAGACTGAAGCGCAGACGGTCGGTACCCGGCGGCACGGTCGGAACTCTGATAGGCAGCACTTTGAAACCCTCGTCGGCAAGTCGGGCCGAGAGAGCCACGGCGTCGCGCGGATTGCCGACGACGAGCGGGGCGATATGGCTGCTGCGGTCGAGCCGCAGTATCGCTGCCAGACGGCGGCCGAGGCTTCTCAAACGGTCGCGCTCGGCGGTCATCGACGGCACACGCTCCATGATGAAGGCACTCCAAAGCATGTTGGCCGGAGGAAGAGCCGTCGAGAATATCAGACTGCGGGCCTTGTTGACGACAAAACGGCGTATGAGCGGTGACACGACGGCGTATGCGCCTACCGAGGCGAGGGCTTTGCCGAGGGTGCCGACGATGACATCTACCTCGCCGACAAGACCGGCGTCCTCGACCATGCCGAGACCGCGGCGTCCTTCGACACCTACGGCATGAGCCTCGTCGATATAGAGCATGGCGTCGGGCGTCGAGCGCTTGATGTCGACGAGGCGGCCGATGTCGGCGCGGTCGCCGTCCATGCTGTAGACACTTTCGGCGATGATGAGTATCTCGCTGTAGTCGCGGCCTTTGTCGGCCAGTATCTTTTCAAGGTGGTCGTAGTCGTTATGGCGGAAACGGACGAATGGAGCGCCCGAAAGCCTGATGCCGTCGATGATGCTGGCGTGGACAAGGCGGTCGGCCACGATGAGGGTCGAACGGTCGGCAAGCGACGAGACAAGGCCCGTGTTGGCGTGATAACCGCTGTTGAATGTCAGCGCCGGAGCGCCGTAGAGATCCCGGAGCAGCGACTCGAAGCGGTCGTATGACGACTGACTGCCGGCGAGCAGACGCGAGGCCGACGAGGTCATCAGCGGCAGACGACCGCCGCACTCGTCGAGGAAGGCGTCGCGCAGGTCGTCGCGGACAGCGAGGCCGAGATAGTCGTTCGACGAGAGGTCGACGAGGCCGGCGGGGGTGTCGCCGGGGATGGCGCGCAGGTTGCCCGAGGCCGACAGTTCTTCAAGTGTCTTTTCTATTCTGTTCACTGCTTTGGCTTTACGATTTCGAGCATCTGTGAGATGAGATAGCGCAGCTGCGAGTCGGTGATGACGTATGGCGGCATGATGTAGACGTTGCGTCCGAAGGGTCTGATCCACACGCCGCGGTCGACACACTCTTTCTGGAACTCGCCGACATCGACGGGCTCTTTCATCTCAATGACGCCGATAGTGCCGAGTACACGGACGTCGGCGACGTTGTCAAACGCTGCGGCAGGCGCAATCTCTTCTTTTATAATCCCTTCGATGTGAGCCACACGCGCGGCCATATCCTGCCCGGCGAGCATGGCGAGTGACTCGTTGGCGACAGCGCAGGCGAGCGGATTGGCCATAAACGTCGGTCCGTGCATCATCACGCCGGCCTCGCCGCGCGAGATGGTGTCGGCGACCTCGGCTGTCGTCATCACGGCGCTGAGGGTCATATAGCCGCCGGTCAGGCCTTTGCCGACAGTCATGATGTCGGGCACGACACCGGCGTGTTCGAGGGCGAAGCAGCGTCCGGTGCGCCAGAAACCGGTAGCGATTTCGTCGAATATGAGATAGAGGCCGTAGCGGTCACAGAGACGGCGCGCCTCTCTGAGATATTCGGGATGATAGAACCACATGCCGCCGGCTCCCTGCACTATCGGCTCGAGAATCAGGGCGGCGAGCTCGTCGTGATGCTCGCGTATGGTCTGCTCGAGCGGCCCGATGTCGGCCGGATTCCATTCGCCGCCGAAACGCGATGAGGGCGACGGCACGAAATGGCGCACAGGCAGCGCCGTGCCGAAAGCGCCGTGCATGCCCGTGACGGGGTCGCAGACACTCATGGCGTTCCATGTGTCGCCGTGATAGCCTCGGCGTATGGTGACGAAATTGGTCTTGCGGTGGCTGCCGCTGCGCGACACCGCCGCCTGGACGGCCATCTTCATGGCGACCTCGATGGCTACCGACCCCGAGTCGGCGAAGAAGACATTGTGCATCTCCGCGGGGGCGAGGGCAAGGAGCTTCTTGCCCAGCTCGATGGCGGGGCGGTGGGTGAGTCCGCCGAACATGACGTGGCTCATCTTGTCAAGCTGCCGTCTGACGGCCTCGTTAAGGCGTGGATTGTTGTAGCCGTGGCAGACACACCACCACGACGACATGCCGTCGATGAGGCGCCGCCCGTCGGCGAGGATTATCTCGACCCCCTCGGCGCTGTCGACGAGATAGGTAGGCAGAGGGTCGATTGTTGAAGTATAGGGATGCCACAGATGTTCGCGGTCCCAGCTATCGTGTAATGACTGATTCATCTTAAACTGATGCTTATTTTTCTGCAAAGATACAACATATCGGGTGATTTTTCTTATCTTTGGAATCGATATGAAAAAGATTCTGCTAACAGCCGTCATCGCCTTTGCGGCGACCGGCGCCACCGCACAGCACCTCGGGTCGGAATACCGCCTCAAGAGCGTCATTCCCGTCGAAGGTCGCCAGGGCATCGCCATCGACAGCCTCTACTATTATGTCTCAGACACACGGGCCCTTTATAAATATGACAAAGAGGGCAATCCCGTGGCAAAGAACGACGCTCCGTTCCAACACCCCGAGATAGCCAACCACTTCGGCGACATCGACGTATGGAACGGCGAAATATACTGCGGCATAGAGAAATTCGAGTATGGCCGCGGCTACAATATCGCCGTGTCGATCTACGACGCAGCGACGCTCGAATGGAAACGCGACCTGCCGTGGTCGCCCGAATCGGGTCAGGTCGAGGTCTCGGGCATCGCCGTCGACCGCGACCGCAATATGGTATGGATGTCTGACTGGGTCGACAGCCGCTATGTCTACTGCTATGACCTCGCGACAGGCCGCTACCACACCAAGATGCAGTGCCGCCCCACCCCATACTGGTGTCAGGGCATTTTCATCGCCGACGGCAACATCATCTTTTCGGCCGACGACGGCGAGGCGGCCTATAACATCGCCGACAACCTCTACGCAGCCGAAATCGGCGACGCGCCATACACCGGCCTCGTCGAGGGCAGCGAGGTCGTCAAGGAAACGCCTTTCAGCGTCAGACTCGGCGACGACGGACGCCCGGTGATGCGCAGCGGACAGATCGCCGCAGGCGCCATAGCCGGATGTGTCAGACATCTGCGCGAGATGATCGACTTCAGACGCGCCGGCGAAATCGAAGGCCTCGCCATCGACCCGGTCAACGACGACCTTGTCGTGCTCAACAACCGCGGCACCTCAATCGTGCTGGGCATGAGCCAGGGGCCGCTTGCCGACGAGGGCTACACCCGCGAAATACACGAGCTATATATCTACGAACGCGTAAAATAGGCAATCATACATGCTCGTTCTCATCGCCGAATCAAAGACCATGACAGCCTGCGACCGTCCCGTCGCCGCATCCGGCTATGACGACCACCGCCCTGCCGGCGAAGCCGTCGCCGACGCGGTCATGGCATCGATCAGAGAGACAGACATACCGCAGCTGGCCTCGGCCACCAGACTGAGTGCGACGATGGTGAGGCGGCTGCGCGAGATGGTCTATGAATTTCCCAACAAGGCACTCGGCTCTCCGGCCATCGAAGCCTACACCGGTGTGGTCTTCAAAGCCTTCGCCTACCCGACACTCGACGCCGTATGCCGCGCCGACGCCTGCCGACGCATACGCATCATCTCGTCGCTCTACGGCTGGCTGCGCCCCGACGACATCATCAAAGCCTATCGTCTCGACTTCACCACGCCGCTCGCACCCGGCGGCAAGAGTCTCGCTGTCTTCCAGCGTCAGGCCGTGACCGACGAGCTGCTCGCAACGCTGAAAGATACCGGCGAAAACCTTATACTCAACCTCCTCCCCGGCGACGCGGCGAAACTGATCGACTGGCGTCAGGCGACGCAATATGCCGCCGTCGTCAAAGCCGACTTCGTCGAGGTACTTCCCGGGGGCGCCACACGCACACCAAACTCAAACCGGCTCAAGACACTGCGCGGCAAGCTGCTGCGGCAGATAATCACCGACGGTCTCGACAGCCGGGAGGCACTTCTGAGCGCTGCCGGCGACGACTACGCCGCAACGCCCGAACTTTCCACCACAGATACAATTGTCTACACAACCGTGGCACTATAGCAGCTTTTAGTCATACTTTTTATTATTATTTCACCATTTTTCCATTAAAAATACGCGAAGTTGCAAATTTTGTTATAAATTTGCAACATATATCATATTCGTTATTTTTAACAAATCATTTCATAGCTTCCTTTTATTAAACATCAATCCATCATTTATGAAAAAGTCTCTACTACTATTGCTTGCAATGGTGGCGTTGCCGGCAATGGTATCGGCCGCCGCACCCGGACTGAGCGCTGACGACGCAATCTCCACACCCCCGGCAGGCAAGGTTACAAAACTTTCACGCGACGGCGACGCCATCTATGGCTTATGGGGCACCCAAAAACGCGCCGACTATCTCAGTGTTGCAAGCGAACTCGTCGAATGTGACAACGGCGACGTATATCTTAAAGACCCGGTCTCACAGTTTCCTACAGGACTGTATATCAAAGGTCACAAAGAAGGACAGTCTATCGTATTCGATCTGCCTCAGGTAGCATACATCGAATCATTTTACGGCGAACTCTATCCCTACAAATTCACCACGCTGGTTTACAGCAAAACAGACAACACATGGTATCCTGTCAACTCTGCGAAAGCCAAGGCTCAGAATCTTCCCGTCGTAGAAGACAAATTTGTCATCGACATCAATGCCGACGGCACATATCATTATGCCTGCCCAGCCGACCTGAGTGTTATGGTCGGTCTTGCCATGGCTGAAGATGACACATGGGCCGGATTCGCCGAAATCGAGTCGACGTGGAAACCCATTTCGGTCGAGGCTGTCACACCTCCCGCCGGATTCAAGGCCGACGATGTCATACTTAACTGCAAGGACAAAGACCATTATGTCAAATGTGGTTTCGTCGGCGACGATGTCTATCTGCAGGGACTCTTCACCAAGATGCCCGACTCATGGATAAAGGGCAAGCGCGACGGCAACAGGCTGACATTCGCCTCGTCGCAGTATGTCGGCATCGAGCCCGAACGCCACGCCTATACCTATTTCTCGGCCGCCAATTATGTCATGGCCGAACATCCCGTGACAGGCCAGATGGTACCCTCGCTCGAATACACAGACGCGCTGACATTCGAATATAATGAAGAGGCTGCCGCTTATGTCGCTCTCACTGATCAGACGGCGACACTCAACGTTCTGCCCGACAAGATTTCGTATATCGAATATCTGCGCGATCCCATACTCCGGTGGCTCCCCGACGACATGTCATATACGCCGGCCGCACCCGAGATTGTCGATTATGATTACAGCGCTGCCTACGGCGACCTGCGCGTACGCTTCAAACTGCCGACATACAACGATAAAGGCATACTGCTGAACAAAGACAACATCAGGTTCCGTTTCTTCGTCGACGACAAAGTCTTTGTGTTCACACCCGCCGAATACCGCGATTTCGACGAAGATGTCACCGAGCTTCCCTATGTTATCCGCACATATGACATAGAATATATTCCTGAAGAAGGCTATCATCAGGTCTTCTTCTATTTCGGTGAAAAACCGGTCGGCGTACAGTCTCTATATTATGTCGACGGCAAAAAGGTCGGCGAATCGGAGATTGCGGTTGCCAAATCGGCAGGCGTAGCATCTGTAACAGTCGACCGCACGGTTGCAGCCGAGGAATATTACACTATCGACGGACGCCGTGTGGCCCGACCCGCTCCCGGACTCTATGTCAAAGTTATCGAATATACCGACGGCTCACGCGAGTCAGTCAAGACTGTAGTTAAATAACAGTCTGTAAAATAGTTTTTCTCCGACGGCATGCCATCATTGTGCTGGCATGCCGCCCTTTTTAGAGCTTGTTTAAAAATAAATGTTATTGCCAAGGCTGTCAGTCGTCGAGGAGATTTCCGCGTGTGATGAGGGTGTTATGGGGCTCCATAACGACCGAAGAACAGGCGGAAAGATGCCGGCGAATGGCAGTCATGCGGTAATATCTTTTCATTGTTTTGCGAATATAAATCTTTTTAGATTAAATATTGAGACCTGTCGGTTATAATAATGTTACTTCCGGCTCGCTTATCCTGGCCGCTTTTCGCTTTGCTCCTCAGTCATGTACATCCGGTACACTCCTTCGTCACAAAACGAAAATCGTCGTCTCAAGCTAAGCGACCTTGGCATAAACATTTGTTATTAAACAAGCTCTTAAACCTTAGGTCTCACACAGTTGTTGATATGATACTATGAAGATATACGACGATATTTCAAAAATAAGCGAAGGTAACGCCGCGCTGAAAAATATTCTCGAGCGCACGAGTGTCAGACGATATAAAGCCGGCAAAGTGCCTGATGAAATTGTGTCGGCCCTGCTTCACGCGGCCATGAGCGCTCCGACCGGCGTCAACCGCCAGCCGTGGGAATTTGTCATAGTCGACGACCCTGACAAACTCAGGCAGCTCGCCGATGCGCTGCCGTATGCGAAAATGGCGGCCAAAGCGCCGCTGGCAATCATTGTCTGCGGCAACACAAAGCGTTTTCTCGAAGGTTATGACAGCACACTCTGGGTACAGGATCTCGCGGCAGCGTCCGAGAACATACTCCTTGCCGCCGACGCACTCGGCCTCGGAGGCGTCTACACATGCCTCTATCCACACCCCGACCGGGCAGGAGCCGTAAGCCGCATTTTAGGCGTACCCGACGGCATCATACCCTTCAATCTCATACCGATAGGTTATCCCGACAGTCATCATGACCCGATTGACAAATGGCATCGCGACCGCATCCACATCAACGGCTACGAATGACATTTACGGCGCAGAGTGACAAAGGCATAGACGGCCGACGCGACAAACAGCAGCGGTATGACCGTATATGATGTCACCGCCGTCATCGATGCGGCAAAGGTGACGCCGGCAACGACAGCGGCGACGATACAGCGGCGTATATTGCGGCCGGTCAGCCTGAAAGAATAAGCACGCCGCACGGCCACATAACCGATGACATTGGTGACGACCGACGTCACGACAAAACTTATGCCAAGCCCTGTCAGACCGGCGATGCCGTAGAACAACACGGCGAAAACAAGGCGCAGCACACTGCCCGCCACGACCTCGACCCACATATAGAGCCGGCGGTTGTCGCGGGCGATAAACATATATCCGACGGGGAAATACAGCGCCTGCGAGAGTATGCCGACACCCATCCACTTTATAAGCGAGACGACGGGCATAAAGCTTTCTGTCAGCAAGAGTCTTATCAGCAGAGGCGCCGTACCGACAAGGGCGATGACAAGCGGCACCGCTATCAGGCCGACAATCTCAATCTGACGGTTGACGACCATATCGAAGCGCTCTTTATCGGCGGCCGCAGCCGACAGCCGGGGAAAATAGTCGAGAGCAAGGGCGCTGAAAACGATGCCCATATACTGGTTTGTTATCGAATTGGCGGCCTGAAACAGACCGACGTCGGCCACAGAGCCGCTATAGCGCACGTACATATTGATCAGATAGCCCGTCAGTGTGCCGACCAAGGCTCCAGCCATAAGAACCGCACCTGTCGAAAGCAGCCGCCTGACAAGCGGCGTCTTAAGGCTGCCGGCAAGCCGTGCGACAGGATAGCCCCGCCGACGGAAGGAGGTATAATTGAACAGGAAAGTCGAGCAGGACAATATTATAATCGCCGGCACAATGCCCCTGACGCCAAAGAAGTAATAAAGCGGTACCCCGAAGACAAGTCCCGACAGACCGCCGACGACCGAAGCCCTGGCAAGCTGACGGACAGCGCCGGCTCCTTGCAGCAAAGCCATGTAGCAGGAGGCTGCAATCGACAGCGCGACGCTCAGAGACAGCAGCATGAAACCGAGGGTATAGTCAGCATTGCCGAAGGTCCATCGGCTCAGCAGCGGCGAAAGCAGAAAACACAGCGCCGCCCCGACCAGCGAGGTGATGACCGTGAGCCTCACGGCGACAGCCATGACCCGGCCCATAGCGTCGGCATCGTCTTTGGCCGCCGATACCTCCTTGACGATGGATAGATTGAGACCCAGACCGGCAAACTGCCTGAGGGTATCTGTCGACGACGTGTAAAGCGACGATATGCCCATACCCTCAGGTCCGAGAAACATGGCGACGAGCTTGCCTCGCGCCAGCGCCACAAAGATATTGAACAGCTGCACACCGCCGAAAGCCGTGATGCGCCTCAGAATATTCCTGTAACTGTTTTCAGAGTGGTCGGCAGTCATAGCGTCAGAGATATAGCTATTTGACGAACAGAGACCTGAGTCTGTCGCCATATTTAAGCACGAGACAGAATAACGTCAGATTGCCTTTGAGACAGAACAGCGTGTAATAGTATACGGCTGTCACAGCGGGCCGCAGCACTCGGCGGTCAATCAGGTCTATGTTCGACCTCATTACGGCATAGGCGGTCACGACCTCGCCGCGGCTGAACCGGCAGCGGTTGAGAAGGCGCGCGGCGTCAAAGACAAATTTGAACAGCTGACAGTTCATCCGCCTCACCTCTTCGCTGTCGTGACTGTAGTTTGCCGTGACGATGTCGTGAAGATACACGTTGTTGCGCAGCCGGTCAAACTGTTTCAGCGATTTGCGGTGTGTCACCGACGAAAGATTCTGACGGTAATAATATTCGGCGTCAGAGAAGGCCACGCGCGAGGCTGCGAGAAGCATCTGACGCGTCAGGAGCTCGTCGGCATAGACAAGGTCATACGACGAGCCATAGCGGTCGAAGGCGTCTATGAAAAGCTGACGCCGCAATATGCCGCCACCGCAGTTGATGCGCCAGAGATCGAGCGTATACTTCACGAGATCGCGCCCTTCGAAAACGCCGTCAGTCTCTTCGAGACAGTCGTGAAGCCTGCGGTCACGCAGATTGTCTTCGTCGTCGAAATGAAACATCACGGGATAGACGATATCGGCATCGGCCGACTTCTGCCGCGCGACAAGACGCTCGAGATAATCGGGAGCTATGAGGTCGTCGGCGTCAAACGGCGCCACGAAAGCGGCTCTCGCCTCGATGACAGCTTTCCTACGCGGCTGATAGGCCGCACCGGTGTGGGAAGGCATTGAAAACAGCCTGACGCGGCTGTCTGACTTCATGATATCTCTGACAATCAGGGCAGAACGGTCGGTCGAGCCGTCATCGACGGCCACAAGCTCCCAGTCACCGAAAGTCTGGGCCTGCAGCGACTCAAGAGCCTTGGCTATAAAAGCTTCGGCATTATAAAACGGCATGACGACAGACAAAACGGGTCTTTTGTCTGCGCCGTCATCTTCAGTAACATTCATTTCGCGACAAAAATAACACTTTTATCGCAAACGCACAAAAACAGGGCATCTGCCGTCATGGCAAATGCCCCGTCCTACCAATTATTTTACCTTTCCTTGTTTCTGTCAGATACTTGCGGGAGGTCAGCGGATGATGACCTTGCTTGTTTTCGAGCCGCGGCGGCAGATATAGATGCCGTTCGAGGGATTCTCGACCTTAACGCCGAGAAGATTGAAATATTCGGCCCCGGCGTTGTCGTCAGCGACAACCGACTCTATACCGTCCTGTTTGCTTTTGGCGATTGAGATAGAGTTGTCATTGATGTTGACTTTGACGTCATATTTGCCTGCCTCGGCGATTTCCCACTGGAGGTCTCCGTCCTGATTGAGAGCTATGCGGTTGGCGTCGGCGGCATCGCGGAAGTACCAGTAAGCACCGTTCCACGAGCAGGCGCCTTTGAGGACTGTGGCGATTTTGAACGAGCCGGTTGTGAATTCGACGTCAGATGTCGCGAACTCATAGGGCTTCTCGGGATTCTGATAAAGCGGTGTGCCTTTCATCACATCCCAGCCGTTGGGCGTGGCCGAACCGACCATATAGAGCGACGAAAGTTTGATTTCGGTCTCCTGATAGACCGATTTGACGACCTCGGCGGTCATGTTCTGTGTGTCGACGGTGATGAGGTAGTTGCCGTTCTCGGCCACACGCAGTTTGTCGTAGCCTGTGTCGTCTTTGCCTTTGGCGAGAGCGACCTTGCCGTCGACGAGTGTAGCGCCCGGAGCGGCACCGAGTTCTTCGTTGCCGAAATCGGGAACAGTCATGAATTTGAAATCCTTACCGGCCGTGAGATAGAGAGTGCCCGTATAGACGGCATCGTCGGCGGGAGTCGACACAAGAGATGTGGCGTCGTCAGTCGACCAGCCATAGGACGTTGCTTCGCCGATGACCCAGAGATTGCCGGCGCTGGCGCAGAAAGCCGTCGCTGTGAACATGGCAGCTGCTGCAATGTACTTGAAATTTTTCATTTTATGTTATTATCAATTAATTAATCGGTTTGATTGAGATGGCATATCCGCCGCCGGGGGCAGCGTTCATCTTGAGTCGGGTCTTGGCGTCGACTTTCTTTTTGGTGATGGTGTATGCCTGCGGATTCGTGCGGTAATCGGCATCGGGCGCATCGGCATAGATCGTGGCCTCATATTTGCGGCCTTTGTCGAGGAAGTCGAGCGGGAGTGTCGAGCTGTGGCCGTCCTCGTTGGCGGTGCAGCCGACAAACCAGTCGTCAGTGCCTTTGGCCTTGCGCGCGGCGACGATATAACGGCCCGGCTCAGCCTCGAGATAGCGGCTCTCGTCCCAGTCGACAGCCACATCCTTGATAAACTGGAATGCGTCGAGGAAGCGGTTATAGACTTCGGGAACATCTGCAGCCATCTGCAGCGGGCTGTACATTGTCACATAGAGGGCAAGCTGCCGGGCCAGAGTACTGTTGACGTGGCTCGTGCTCGAGGGATTGACCTTGCTCATGTCCATCTCGAAGATACCGGGCGTATAGTCCATCGGACCGCCCTGAAGGCGGGTGAAGGGCAGCACTGTCGTGTGCGACGGCTTGTTGCCCGAGAATGACTCATACTCTGTGCCGCGGGCGCTCTCGTTGCCAATGAGGTTGGGATATGTGCGGCAGAGACCTGTCGGACGCACAGCCTCGTGGGCGTTGACCATTATATGATGTCTGGCAGCCTCGGTGACGGCATATAGATAGTGGTTGTTCATCCACTGGCCGTAGTGATGTTCGCCGCGGGGGATGATATTGCCTACATAACCGCTCTTGACCGAGTTATAGCCGTGTTTCTCCATAAAACTGTAGGCCTGCTCCATGTGGCGCTCATAGTTGCGCACTGACGCCGAAGTCTCATGATGCATCATCAGGCGCACGCCCTTCGACCGCGCGTATTCGTTGAGCATGTCGATATCAAAGTCGGGATAAGGTGTCACAAAATCAAAGACATAGTCTTTAGAGTGGCCGAACCAGTCTTCCCAGCCTACATTCCAGCCCTCGACGAGCACCTGGTCGAAACCGTGTTCGGCCGCGAAGTCGATATACTTCCTGACATTATCGTTGTTGGCCGGATGCTGGCCGTGGGGTTTGGTCTTGCTGTAATCGAGGCGGTCGAGTTTGACAGACGGCAGGTCGAATGTATATGACCACTGTTTGCCGCCACCGATCATTTCCCACCATACGCCGACATATTTGACGGGTTTGATCCACGACGTATCGTCATAGGCACAAGGCTCGTTGAGATTTAGAATCAGATTTGACGAAAGCATGTCACGGGCGTCGTCGCTGACGATGACCGTGCGCCAGGGCGAATGGCAGGGAGCCTGAAGGTGTCCCTTGTTGCCCTGGGCGTCGGGAGTCAGGAACGATGTGAAGACAAAGTTTTTGTCATCAAGATCGAGATGCATGCACGAGTAGTCGACGAGAGCTGCCTCGTGAAGATTGATATAGAGGCCGTCGTCGGTCTTCATCTGGAGTGACGTCTGCACGCCTGTCGGCGAGAACTGAGTCTGCGAGGCGTTGCTGCAGATAGCCGAAGCCATCAGGCCGCGTATCTCTGACAGACGGCTCTCGGTATAGTCATATTCCTGGGTGTCAAAGTCTCCGGCAATCCACCAGGCGGTATGGTCGCCCGTCATGGCAAACTGTGTCTTCTCTTCCTTGATGATGAAATATGTGAGCACACCCTCCTGAGGGAACTCATAGCGGAAGCCGACGCCGTCGTCATAGACGCGGAAGCGTATCTTCATCTTGCGATAGTGTTCGGGCTGGTCGAGACTGAGCAGCAGTTCGTTATAGTTATTGCGAATACTGCTGTTCTCGCCCCATACCGGATGCCATGTCTCGTCGAAGCTCGACGTGGTGACGCCGGCGAGGGTGAAACCACCCGTGAGATCGGGACCGTCAGCCAGCTCGAGACCGAGAGTCGACGGCAGTATCACGGCTTTGCCTTTATAGTCGACACTGTAGACAGGCACACCGTCGACAACATCGGCGTGGACCGTAACAATACCCGAGGGCGAACTGAGGTCGGCCGCCAGCGCCCCGACAGAGGCGTAGCTCAGGCCTGCCGTGGCTATCGCCACGGCCGCAAAGGTTCTGTATTTCATAACTTATTTAACTGTGGTTCTTGGTGTTATTTCGAGAGTCTTATGATTTTACATCCGTGTGCCGGCACCGTAGCCTTGATTGACGATGAACGTCCGTCGTCGGCATGGCGCCACAGGTCGCGCTGATTGTATTCACCGCTTATGCCGAGGCGGCTCAGAGCGAGGTCATAGGCGCGCGGGCTGTCGTCGCGGTTGAAGAGGCCGACGACATAATCGCCGTTTGACATCTGGCCGTACCACACTTCATTGTCGCGGTCACCGAGCTTGTCTGAAAGAGGTTTGCCGACGAAACGGTCGGTGTTGAGCTCGAGCAGTTCGGCGTTGGTATAGAATTTGACATTGTCGCCGATGGTGTTATACTGGTCGGCCACTGTGACCGGACCACCGGCCATGAGCTGGAGCGACACAACGGTCTGGCGCTCGTCGTCACTCTCGAATTTGTTGAGGCGGATAAAGTCGCCGTCAAGAATCACGTTCTCGCGGCCGGAGATATGCGACCAGTAGGTGAAGCCGTCGAACATATTCATACAGTTGGGCCATGTCGTATATGATTTGCCCTTGTCCTGAGCCGAGCAGTGCCACCAGCCGCCGCCACCGGTGTCGCACACGATTCTGACCATATTGCCGTATTTGGCCTCGACTTCGGCGTCGTTGTAGAGGTGAGGCATGACAAGCGAGGTGAAGACGCCGTATTTCTTGGCCGACTCGGCGATGTAAGCCAGCGCGCGGCCGTAAGACTCGCGGCCGTAACCACGGCCGACAACACCGATATTGCGGTCTTTGCCGTCTTCATACCACGACAGGAAGTCCATGCGAATATAGTTGATGCCCAGGTCGGCATAATGTTTGAAGAAACCGTCGATATACTCGCGTGCGCCGGCCTGGTCGGCAACGGCCCAGTGGAACCAGAGGTCTTCGGCCCTGGGGTTCAGCACCTCGGTCGAACCGTTATAGTAGAGCGACCCGAAGTTGTAGTTTGTGCCGTCGATGACGGTCTCGCGCGGTCCATGGATCCAGAGCGGATTGTCATAGACGCCGACTTTCAGCCCTTTGGCCTTACATTTGGCGACGAGGTCTTTAAGAGCCATCGAGCCATAGTGGGTCATATAGCCCGAGGCATCGTTGGCGAGCATCGGTATGAAGCCGTCGGTGCAGATCATGTCGTAGCCGTATGGCTTGAGGTCTTTGGCCACCCAGTCGATAATCTTGTCCCACTCTTCAGACGAGATGTCCATATCGGCCTCGGCGATGCCCTGACGCTCGAGCTCATAGCAGTATTCATAGACGCTCCAGTAGAGAGGAGCCTTGTAGGTGTGTATGTCTTCGACCGTCGGGAGCTCGGGCAGCTCATATTTGGGCGGACGGCGCATTTCTATGTCGTCATTGCATGCTCCCAGCATCACGGCACCGGCGAGCACGGCGGCGGTTATTGTCATCTTTTTAATCATAATGAAATATGTTTAGAGGGCTTTAGCCTCGATTGTCCAGTTTTTGAGATTGAATGTTATTCTGTAGCGGCCGGCTTTTGTGACACGCCATTTGTAGTCGGGACCGGTGGTGTAGACGAAGTCGGGCGACGCGACGCCTTTGTCGTCAATGACGCAACCGTCTGTTGTCGGGCGCAGGAAGGGACACGAGAATGTGCCGTCAGGAACGAGACAGGCCTTCATCTCGCCGGTCTTGAGCTCGCCCTCCCATGTGAAGACATATTTCTCGGTCGATGTCAGGGCTGTGGCGTTGTCCATGCTCCAGCCCTCGGGTGTAGCGTCGCCGATCATATAGAGAGTCGCCGATTCGAGCGGAGCTTTCTCGTCGCCGCCACCGAGCGCCTTGACCGTGATGGTCCAGTGCTCAAGGTCGAATGTGATGCGGTAGTCGCCGGCCTCTGTGACACGCCACTGGTCGTCAGGCTCAGTCGTGTAGACGAAGTCGGGCGAGGAAACGCCGGCCGACGAAATCTCGACTCCGGCGGATGCCGGGCGGATGAACGGGCACGAGAACGTGCCGTCGGGCTCAAGGCAGGCCTTCATGTTGCCTGCGTTAAGTCTGCCCTCCCATGTGAAGACATATCTGTTTGAAGCGTCAACCGTGAACGGTGTGGCATTATCCATGCTCCAGCCGCCGGGTGTGGCGTCGCCGATCATATAGAGGGTCGTCGTCTCGATGGGTTTCTTATCATCACTGCCCGAGCCGGCGGCTTTCACCGAGATAGTCCAATGCTCGAGGTCGAAGGTGATACTGTATTTGCCGGCGGCGGTGACACGCCACTGGTCGTCGGGACCGGTCGTGTAGACGAAGTCGGGCGAAGCTACGCCATCGGCCGAAATCTCGACTCCGGCCGATGCAGGACGGATGAACGGACACGAGAACGTGCCGTCGGGAGCGAGGCAGGCTTTCATGTTGCCCTCGACGAGCTCGCCTTCCCATGTGAAGATATATTTGTTTGCCGCGTCGCGCGTGAAGGCCGTCGCGTCGTCCATGCTCCAGCCGCCGGGTGTGGCGTCGCCGATCATGTATAGAGTCTCGCTTTCGATGGGGTTCTTTTCGTCTGACAGAGCCTCTTTGAACTCGGCCGTAATCGTGTAGTGTTCGAGATCGAACGTCAGATGATAGATGCCGCCCTCGGCTACATGCCATTTGTTATCGGGATTGGCGACAAAGACAAAACTGTCGTTCTCGACTCCCGAACGGTCGATTTTAACGCCGTCGCTCGCGGGACGCACGAAGCTGACATCCCAGCTGCCTGTGGCGAGACATGCCTTGAAGTCGCCGACGGTGAGCTTGCCGTCATATTCAAAGATATAGTCAGACGTCTTCTCGAGAGCTGTCGGGGCGTCGATGTTCCAGCCGTTGGGAGTGGCGTCACCGACGATATAGAGTACATCGGTCGCGATAGGCTCGGCAGGCGGAAGTTCCTGACCGCCGAGATAGCTGCTGCTCATCTTCCAGTTGCGCAGGTCGAAGGTCAGACGGTAGAGACCGGCTTCGGTCACGCGCCATTTTTCGTCGGGGTCACCGGCGTGCATCTGGAACTCGGCATCGACGATTGCTTCACGGCCGATTTCCTCGCCGTTGTTCAGCGGGCGGATAAAGCCGGCATCCCAGCTGCCTGTGGTGAGGCATAGTTTCATCTCGCCGGGATTGAGATTGCCCTCCCACGAGAACACCAGGACATCGTCGGCGCTCGGCTCGAGAGGTGTCGGCGAGTCGATGCTCCAGCCGTTGGGAGTGGCGTCGCCGACCATATAGAGAGTCGAGGTCTTGATCGGCAGATTGCCTTCGATGATGATGAGGTCTTTCTCATCCTCGCATGCCGACATCGAGGCGAGAAGGGCCGCGCCGGTCATGGTATATATCAGTTTTCTGAGTTTCATTGTCTTTCAGTGATATTGTGAAACATTACTTGCTGTAGCCGGGATTCTGGACGAGCGCGGGATTGGCGTTGAGAATCGGGCGCATGATCGGGAATATCTCGGTGTCGCGCGAGGCGTCGGGGGTCTTGTCCCACCATGTGCCTGTGCTGAATTTGCCGAAACGTATCAGGTCGATACGGCGGCGACTCTCGGCGAAGAACTCGCGGCCCCACTCGGCAAGCATCTCTTTTTCGTCGAGCTGAGCCTTGCCTTCGGGCGAATAGAGCACCTCATCGAAGTTTTCGGCGGGATAATTGCGGCGGCGCACGCTGTTGAGAAGTCTGGCGGCGTCGGCTTTTTTACCCGAACGCAGCTTGCATTCGGCAAGCGAGTAGATGATTTCGGGAAGACGTATCTCGGTGTAGTCGCTTTCCATCTGGTGAGCGTCATCGTCGCTGTAGAAGGGATATTTGGCAAAGTGCCATCCCGAGTTGTGGTCGCCGTTCCTCAGGGTGCTGGTTTTGTTGGCCGGCCATTTGTCGGGTGCCATGCCCTGGAAGTTGCCGACAGCGTCGCGGATATAGAGGTCATAGGGCTGCTCGGGGGCGCGGACACGTGCCTTCTTGCCGTTCTCGTCGACATATTCGAGATAGCCGAAGAGGAACATGCCCTCACGCTTGCTCTCGCCGAGATTGCGGTAAAGCTTCATGCGCTCGTCGCCGGGATATTTTCTGAAATTCTGCACCGGCATGCCGAGTTCGTATGTATAGAGATTACCGTCGAGATCATAGGAAGGAGATGCGGCATACTTGGTGTTGTGGTCACCGGCTTTGGCCTTGCGGTCATTGAAATAGTAGCGGGCACGGGCCGGAACGGTCCACCAGTATGTGTCGCCCTGATACTGCCAGTAAGAATAGCCCTGCGAGGCGGGGAAACCGAAGATGACTTCGTCGCATGTCTCGTTGTTCCAGTCGAAGGCGGCATCCCAGCGGTCGGCGACCTCATAGGGACCGTACTCGCCGTCGAGGATATCCTGTGCGACTGTCTCGCAGTCTGAATAATGATCTTCGCCGACATAGACCTCGGCGTTTAGATAGAGACGCACCAGAAGCGCGGCGGCGCCTGCCTGTGTCCACTGGCCCTGGATGTTGGCACCCGAGCCGAGCGACGGTTTCTTCGACAGGAGACCGAGACATTCCTTGAGCTCGTCTTCGATAAAGGTGAATATCACTTTGGGGTCGACCTGTGTCTCGGTGTTGAGCGAGACGTCGTTATAGCTCACTGCCAAAGGTATATGGCGGAAGGCGTCGAGCAGACGGATATAGAACCACGCGCGGAGCACACGGCACTGCGCCGCGATATTATCGAACTCGGGCTGCGTGAAGCCAAAGCGCGATGGGTCGAGCTTGGCAAGGTCCTCGATGACATAGTTGCACTGCATTATGCCCTGGAAACAGCCGTTCCACTCGGTCTGGGCGTCGCCGCCATCCTCGACATTCCACTGATGGTAGTGGAGCCGGCGCCATTTGCCGCCGTCATTCCACCAGCCGTCGCGTGTCGGCGTGATGAGCTGGTCGGCCGAAAGCTCGTTGAGCACATGGCGGCTGCAGATGCTCCAGAAAGCATGCTCGAACGGACGGAATGCCGCGCGGATCACATCGTTTTTGGTATTATAATAGTTTTTCGTGCCGACCTGGTCGTAGAGAGTCTCGTCGAGATCGGTGCAGCCGGTGAGCGCGATAACGCCAAGGGCCACAGACGCTATATATTTAAGCAATTTCATTATAGTCGGTTTTTGACGGTTATTAGAAATCAAGTTGGAGACCTACGATAAACTGGCGCGTCGACGGATAGTAGGTGCGCGAGCCCTGGGCGCCCGGAGTCAGACCGTTGACCTGATAGGTCGACGGATCGACGCCGCTGAACTTGGTGATGGTGAAGACGTTCTTGACTGTGCCATAGAGTCTGACCTTGTCAAGGAAACGGCATCTGGGCGTCGGCAGTGTATAGCCGAGAGTGACCATGTCGAGCTTGAAGTAATCGCCTCGCTCGAGGAAATAGTCGCTCACGACGGGGTTGGCGTCGGGATTGATGTCGAAATTCTTGCCGTAGGCTTTCTTGAGCACATTACCCGTGAAGTTGCGGGTACCGTAATAGAAATCGTGGATATTGAAGATGTCGAAACCGAAGGCTCCGCGGAAGAAGAGAGCCAGGTCGAAGTTCTTGTAACGGAAGTTATGCCCCGTCGACATCGTGAACTTGGGCATACCGTTGCCGACGACACGGCGGTCGGCGTCAGTGGCCTGTGAGGCGCGGATGATGTCGCCGTCCTTATCATAGACCAGCCAGTCACCGCCCGAGGTGATGCCGGCATATTTCCACATATAGAAATTACCGAGCGACTCGCCCTTCTGGATGCGCTGGAGGCTGTAGAACGGATATGGGTCGCTTGTGTCGCAGACATTATAGAAGTCCTGGCCGACATACTTCGAGTTGCTGAAGTCGACAAACTTGTTGCTCATGACCGTGCCGACGACATTGAGACTGTAAGAGAAGTCTTTGGTGTTGACGGCGTTGAAGTTAAGGTCAAACTCGAAGCCGGTGTTCTTCATTGTGCCCACGTTGACGAAGGTCTCGTCGAAGAGATAGGGCGGAACCGAC
Source organism: uncultured Porphyromonadaceae bacterium (assembly GCA_902493335.1). Classification (GTDB taxonomy): domain Bacteria; phylum Bacteroidota; class Bacteroidia; order Bacteroidales; family Muribaculaceae; genus CAG-873. The sequence goes on along the minus strand of CABUPJ010000029.1, from coordinate 10,834 downwards.
ACCTTGTAGTTGCCCAGAAGGTCCTGCTGACGGCGGCTGAAGTAGTTGAGCGAGCCGTAGAAACGGTTGTTGAAGAGCGAGAAGTCGACACCGACGTTCCAGTTCTTGCCTTTCTCCCACTTCAGGTCGGGATTGACGTTTTTCGACGGACCCCATACCTGGAAGTATTTGCCGTTGTAGAAATAGTAGCCGAAGCCTGTCATCGTATTGAGCGAGATATAGCTGCCGAAGTCCTGATTACCCGTGACGCCATAGTCGGCGCGGATTTTCAGGTCGTTGATCCATTCGATGCCTTTCATGAATTCTTCCTGAGAGATGCGCCAGCCGGCAGACACGGCGGGAAAATCGCCCCATTTGTGGTTCTGGCCGAATTTCGACGAACCTTCGTGGCGTAAAGATGCCGTGAAGAGATATTTGCCTTCATAGTCATAGCTTACGCGGCCGAAGAACGAGATTAGTTTGGCATCGTTCTTATAGCTGCCCATCAGCACCTCGCCTTCTTCCTTGGCGAGCTCGCCCGAGCCGAGGTTGTCGGGACCGAGACCGTCGTTAGGGAAGTCTTTGTTCTCGGCGTTGAAGCCCGAATACTGTGAATACTGATATGAATAGCCGACCATCGCCTTGATGTTGTGGCGGTCGGCGATGCGGGTGCTGTAATTGGTGAGCCATTCCATGACATACTGGCGCTCTTTGCTGTATGAACGGCTAGCCTCGCCGTCATAACCGTTATTTATGGCCAGTGTGCTTGTCGAGGGACGGAACCATGAGTTGTTGTTGCTGTACTGGTGGTCGGCAAACATTATCTGTGTCGTCAGGGTGTGGTCGCTGACACCGTCTTTTGCCAGAAGAGGCAGCAGATTGAGTTTGATTGTGCCGTCCCAGTCAAGGAGCTTGGTGTCGGCATGGTTTTTCTCAAGTTTCTGAAGCTCGACAGGGTTGCTGCCGACAACCTGACCCTGGAAGTTGTAATAGCGGTTGGGATCGTCGGGATCCATGATCGGCGTCGTCGGGTTGGCCTCGATGGCGTTGCAGAAGACACCCCAGTCGGCGTTGTCACGATAGATGATACGCGGGGCGACATTGAGGTTGATTGTAAAGAGACCGCCTTTGGTCGTGTGCATCACGGACGCGCGTGCGCCGTATTCCTCGCGGTCTGACCGCAGGTCGATGCCGTTGGCGTCACGGTAGTCGGCGCTGACACGATAGTTGCTGCGCTCGTTGCCGCCGCTGATTGTCAGAGTGTGCTGCATCGTGAAGCCCGTGCGTGTCACGGCGTCGAGCCAGTCGACATTGCCGCCCAGGTCGACACCGCGGTCACCCCAGCCAAGACGCACCTCGCGGTAGTCGCGGGCACTCATCATGTCGAGCTCGCGCTTGACCTTGTCCCAGGCGAATGTGCCCGAATATGACGTGTGGGTCGCGCCGTCCTTGCTGCCTTTTTTGGTCGTGACGAGGATGACGCCGTTCGAGCCGCGTGTACCGTAGATCGCCGAGGCCGCACCGTCCTTGAGGATGTCGAACGACGCGATATCGTTGGGATTGATGTTGGTGAGATTGCCGCCGGGAACGCCGTCGATGACAATCAGCGGGCCGAGACCTGCCGAACGCGACGAGACGCCGCGTATCTGTATACTGGCCTGGTTATTGGGGTCGCCCGCGCCGGTGTTGGTAATCGAGACACCAGGCACTTTGCCCTGAATCATCATCGACGGGTCGAGCGAGCTGACCGACAGGAAGTCTTTCTCGCTGACATGCGAGATGGCCGATGTCAGCTCCTTCTTGTCCATCGTGCCGTAGCCGATGACAACGACCTCGCTCAGAATCTCTGAGTTTTCTTTCATTTCTACATTAATTACAGTGCGACCGTTGACGGGCACTTCGATGGTCTCGTATCCGACGTAAGAAAATCTGAGTTTTCCCTTGCTGTCGGCCTGGAGGCTGAAGTTGCCTTCGACGTCGGTCGCGGCCCCGGTCTTGGCGCCGGGTACAGTCACACTGACTCCGATGAGCGGATCGCCTGTCACATCGGTGACAGTGCCTGTGATGTTGATCTGCTGTGCGGCCATCAGCTGGATGCCCGACACAAACATCAGCATCGCGAACAATGTCTGAAGCTTGCTGTTACTTTTTGCCATTTGTGTTGTGGTTGTGATAATAGATTTTGGTTTTAATTTTGGTTTCTGACACAAAATTATAGATAGAAAAGTGTCATGTCAACCTGACACACTGAAAATGTAGTGGTTCTAAAAGAGGTTTCTTCTGATTTACAAGATTTTAAACTTTCATGACAGACCGTTTTTGGTAGCGGTTTCAAAGGCTTTAAGCCCCCTTGGCGTGCCTGTGGCTACCCGTTGTTGCGGTTGTCGGCCTTACCTATTTTCATGATTTCGGCCTCGAGGCGGCTGCGGTCGCCCTTGGCTTTGTTTCTTACTTTTGTACGGTAATTGTAAATCGTGGTGAGCGAATATCTGAGGAATTTGGCTATTCTGTCGCTGTCTGAGATACCGAGCCTGATGAGGGCGAAGATGCGCAGCTCGGTATTGAGCGAGCCTTCTTTTTTCGGCACTATCGCCTCTTCGGGCATGAGCAGACTGTTGAGATCGGAGACAAACGACGGGAATATGCTGAGGAAGGTACGGTCAAACTGCTCGTAGAACTGACGCAGCTCGTCGTCGATGAGCGACGTCGACTTGACCAGCTTCTTCAGGTCATCCGACTTGCCGGAATTGACGAGTTTTCCGACGGTCTTGCGATAGCCGTCAAGCTTGTCGATATAGACAAGACACTGGTCCATATAGCGGCCGATATAGATCTCTTTCAGCTCCGAAATCTCGGCGATCGCATTGTTGGCCTCGCTCAGTTTCGCGTTGGAAGCCTTGAGCTGGTCGGTCAGATGGTTGAGCTGCTCGTAGGCCTCCTCGACCTGCCTGCGCGCACGGGCTATGCGCCGCATCTGCTTGCGCATATACAGCAGCATCGCGAGCAGCACCAGCGACAGCACCGTAATGACGGTTATCGCCCACTCGAGTGTGTGCTTCTGGTCGCGGACCGTCTCGACATAGATGCCGTTGATCATCGGATAGCTGTTGCTCAGCTCGATGATGCGCTGGCGGGCATTGCATTTCGAGGCGTCGTCGACAGCGATGGTCATGAAATTATATGCACGGTCAAGGTCGCCCTCCTCATAAAGCAGCATCGCGAGCTGACGCAGCGAGATATATTCGCGCACCGACGATTTGATGTCTGAAATCGACGATATCAGCAACTGCTCTTTCTGCCGGGCCCTGTCGCCGAGTTTGCCATAAGACTCAGACAAGGTCCAGGCACAAATGGCGCGGTCGTGCTCGTTGAGATCATTGTCGGCCATAAACTGTTCAAGCTCTCTGATCGCTCCGGCCGGATCGCCGCCGACATTCAGCATGTCGGCCTTTGTGATGACATAGGCAAGAGTGCCCGGAGCATTGACCGACATGATGGAATCACGATACATGTTCGTCAGACGCGTGTATCGTTCTTTTTCCCGGCCGAAAGCGGCATAGTCGGCCAGAAGGCCGTAGACCGTACGCCTTATATGATAGTAATACGGATGAAGATAATCAGGCAGAGTCTCGGGTCTTATCGAGTCGATAATTCCGAGGGTTTCGTGATACATGCCGGTAGCGCTCAGTATATTGGCCCGGTTCATCAACGCATTGACGACCAGATTGGCGTCACCCGTGCGCCTGGCGACTTCTTCCTGACGCAGACTGATGTTATAGGCCGAATCGGCGTTGAACGAATGAAATTCGCCGTAGAGCTGAGTCAGTACATCAAAGCGCTGGCGGTCGTCTTCGGCCTCGTCGAAATTATGACGCAACTCGTCAAGACGGGCCTTTTTCTCGTCAAGATACACCTGGCGGTTGGCTATGACATAGTCCAGCTGAGCCATAAGCGAATCAGTTGTCGTGTTCCCCGAAACCCGAAGGACAGAAACACACAATAGACACAAGACGAATATCAAGTTTTTACACGGTATAGCCATTTGACGGCAAAAATAATCAAAATTTCTCCAATTCCGAAAACCTGAAATATTAAAATATCACCACCCGTTAACTTAACAGTGCTATAAATGACTTGTGCGCCCGACCCATTTATGCAAAATAGCGCAGTCTGATGGCGAAAAATCTGCAAAATAGCGCAGTCAGGAAAATTACCCCCCTAATTCTTAGGTCCTTATATTTTGTGCCATAAAATTCCTCTGATGGCCCCTAAATGGACGCATCTAATAACTGCCATTACGCGCAAAAATTATTCTTTTTTCGCGCGGGCGTCCATGCGGGCAAGGGCGACTTCGGCGGGGACGACAATCGGGCGTCCTTGCTCGTCACCTATGACAACAGGCTCACCAAGCTTTGCCTTGCGGATATATAACTCGCGCTGCGTCGGCCTGATAGTCTCTAAAACCTTATCGTATAAATCTTTTTCTTTGTCCTCTGCCATAAGTTTGAATTATAATTGATTCGATGCAAAGACAATCAAATTACTCTTGCTACTTCTGTTTTGTCTCAACGCTGAGGATATAACCGCGTTTTTTGATAGAAGTTATGACGAGCGTGGGGTCGGTGAGAAGGCGACGCAGATAGGTGATCTGAACGTTGAGGGCGAGAGAGTTGGCATAGCTCGCGTCACCCCATATACGTTCGAGTATGGCGTCGCGTTCGACGATGTTGCCGAGGTTTTCGGCCAACATGAGCAATATCTCGGTCTGACGCACCGACAGCGAGTGGGTCTCGCCACGATAGGTCAGCGACGACAGATTCGGACGAAATAGCGTCGCACCAAGATGGTATTCCTCGTCTCGACCGACGGTCATGCTCGCGAAGCGCTCGCTGATGCGGGCGATAAGTTCCTCGGGGTAAAACGGCTTGGGTATATAGTCGTTGCCTTTAAGCGAGAAACCGTGAAGGCGGTCGACCTTGTCGGTGCGGTCGGTGAGAAAGAATATTATCACCCGCTTGTCATTCTGACGTATGATACGGGCTGTCTCGAAACCGTCGAGTTCGGGCATGTTGATGTCGAGAAGAATCAGGTCGGGATGCAGCTCGTGATACAGTTCGAGCCCGACACGGCCGTTGTTGGCGTATGTTACCTCATAGCCTTCGGTCTCTATAAAGCGCTTTAGCAGCATCGAGTTTCTGACGTCATCGTCGACGAGGAGTATTCTGACAGGCTTGTTTATCATCGCGGCAGTCTTATTATGAAGTTAGTGCCCTCGTTTTCGCGGCTCTCGGCCGTGATGTCGCCGCCGTGGGCGCCGACAAGTAGCCTGACGTAAGCCAGTCCGAGGCCCATGCCGGGTTGACCGGCTGCCGACGCCCGGCCACGGTAGAATCGTTTGAATATGTGGGGCAGATCGTCCCGCGAAATGCCGCAGCCGTTGTCGCCGACAGCGACGGTGACATAGCGGTCATCGATCAGAGCCGAGGCCCTGACCTCGATTGTGTCACCAGCATACTTGACCGAATTTTCGACAAGGTTGCTCAGTATGTTGAACAGATGTGTGCGGTCGGCCGAAACAGTGATGTCATCGGCGATACCGTTGACAAAAACGACTCTGCTGTCTGCCGGCAATGTCACGGCTGCGCATACGTCATCAAACAGTTCGCGAAGGTTTATCTCCGTGAGGTTCAGCGGTATCTGCTCTACGTCGTTGAAGGTGATGTCGCGCAGTTTCGAGAAATAGGCCGACAGGTTGTCGAGGGCGCCGCGGGTCTCGCCGACGAGTTCGCGCTTGACATCGGGCTGCGCCATCATCGCCTCGTTCTCGATGCCCGAGACACACATCTTCAGCGTCGAAATCGGACGTTTAAGTTCATGTATCATTGTCGTTATGAAGCCGTTGCGCATCCGGTCGAGACGGTTGAGTTTCAATATCGTCGAAAACTGCCATACGAGGCAGACAATCAAGAAAAGCGAGAGAAGCGCCACTACGGCAAGGCTGCCCAGCATGTCACGGAATATCTGCACCACCGGCAGATGGCTCGTGACGAGAACACTCTTGCACTCAAGTTCGGAATACGGCACGGAAACAACGGCCTCAGGAACAAATGCCGAGGCATGGCGCACGACCGACGGATCCCAGACCATGCTGTCGGTACGAATCAGCCCGACCTCGGCGGTTATGCCCTTGGAGTCAAGCATCGAGACGACAGATTCGGTAGTCAAAGGATCCTGAAACTCGACATCGACGTGTTTTAGCGCGCCCCATATCGCTGCCTCTGAAGCCATGTTGTCTATTTTATACGATACTTCCTGCTTCTCAATCAGCGAATCATTTTCCATAATCATATTGGCCACACGGTCTTTCTCTTCATCGGTCAACGGGCGGTTTTCTTTGATGCCGAGCAATTCATGGGCATAATATTTCTGAGACACCACGATGGCTGTCGTACGGCGCCGGCCTGTGCTGTCAGAATCATGGTTCAGGTTATAGTGTGATCGCTGTGTGCGCACCCGCTGCGCAGAATCCGGCGACTCAGATCTGCTTTCGTTAAGCTCGGCGACGGTCTGGACGATAGTCCTGTAGGCTGCCGCCTCATATTCGCCGAGGGTGTATTCATATCGGCCGTAGAGCCAGTAGATCTGCATGCCGAGAAACGCCAGTATGGCGACGATAGTGACTATATAGAGTGTTTTGATTCGTTTTTCCATGCTGCGAATTTAGCAATAATCGTTTGAGACGAGGGGATATAAACAGACTTTTTTCCACGGGATAATAATTTAGTAATAATTCCATAATCATTGAGTAATGATTATTTAGTGCCCGGGCGACGACGACGCCATAACTTTGCGGCAGAAACCAAAAACTAAGAACGAAATGAAAAAAACGGTATTAATCATCGCCCTGCTGACGGTCGCCACGGCCGCCGTATCGGGTAAAATCGTCCGCCGCACCTTGGGAATTTTCCAGAGCAGCGTCCCCGAGACCGAGACAATCGCCAAAGAGACAATGGAGTTTGTCTACGACTACAGCTACTGTGTCGACACCACGGCGTCGCTCACCGACAACTACGTCTCCGACCAGATGCTGCTGCAGATAGCCCCGGGCGGCCTTTCGAAATTCTCGAGCTACAAGAATCTGACCGTCGACTCGCTGCTCATGCGCTCGACAACCGAACAGATTGCCGAGGCGGCTGCCGACGGACGCCTCTCCAACGGCGAATTCATGACAATCTATAAGAACTATCCGGCCGGACGCCTGACACACACCGAGAAGATCTGCATGGACTGGTTCCGCTACGACGAAGAGCTACCGTCGTTCGGCTGGGAACTTACCGACAGCACCGCCACCATACTCGGCTATGAGTGTCAGGGCGCCCGCTGCCGCTTCAGAGGTCGCGAATGGACTGTGTTTTACTGCGAGGACATTCCTGTCGCCGACGGTCCCTGGAAACTCTGCGGGCTTCCCGGACTGATAATGAAGGCTTCGGACGAGGACAGCCACTACCTCTTTGAGTGTATCGGCATCAAATCTCAGGCCGACCGTCCGGTAACAATCTACAAAGTTCCGTTCAACACCACCGACCGCGGGGGGTATTACGACGCTAAAAACCGCTATGAGGTCAACCCCTACGCCTACTTCGAGGCCACAGGTGGAGGCAAGATAACGGTGACCGACGAGGCCGGCAATCCCGACCTCAGTGCCTTTGACCCGATTGAACTTCCCTACGACTACATCGAACGCGACTGGAAGAAATGAAAATCAGCTTTTTAATACTATGTCTCACGCTCGCCGCGGCCGCCGCAGAGGCGGCAGAGCCGGGCACAATCTCGGGCACTGTCACCGACGCCGACAGCGGCGAACCGGTCGCCGGGGTTGTCATCAAGGCGGCAAAGACATTCACGTCGAGCGACGCCGATGGCCGTTTCTCGCTCACAGTCAAGGCTCCGGCCGACTCGGTCACGTTCCGGTGTATGGGCTATGAGCCCCTCACCCTGCCCCTCTCGGCCGATTTCTCTGTCGTCAGGTTGTGTCCTAAAACGACACAACTGCGTGATGTCATCGTCGAGGCACCTGACATCTATGCGCGCGGCGACACTCTCGTCTTCAACGTCAGCCGATTCGCCAAACCCGAGGACAACGCCATCATCGACGTCATCAAACGCCTGCCGGGCATCACGGTCGACGACAACGGGACAATCAAATATCAGGGCAAGCCGATCAACAAGTTCTATCTCGACGGCAATGATTTCCTCGGCGGCCAATACGGCCTTGCCACCAACAATCTGTCGTACAAGGACGTAGCCTCGGTCGAACTTATGGAAAACCATCAGCCCGTCAAAGCGCTCGAGGGCATAGAGTTTCCCGAAGAAGCGGGCATCAACCTCAAGCTCAAGGAAGACGCCCGCAGCCGGTGGGTCGGTGTAGCGCAGGGCGGCGCGGGATTCTCGCCGCTGCTCTACGATGCGTCGGTTTTCGCGATGAGGATGGCGCGAAAAGTTCAGAACATGCTGACGCTCAAAGCCAACAATGCGGGCTGGAATCCGGCCTCGCAAGTCATCGAGCACGATTTCTACGATATGTTCGACGACCTCGCCACGCTCTGGCCCGAATATATCAGTGCCGACAAGGTGAGCGCCCCGCTCGCCGAAAAACGCACACGCGACAACAGTTCGTGGCTCGCCAACGCCATTACGGCGTGGAAAGCGGGTGACACGTCGATGCGCCTGAAGCTCAATTACATGGGCGACCGACTCGACTACCGTTCGTGGCTGACGACAGACTATCTCGACTCGTCGATACCCTCTTTCGTCGAGGACAACGCCCTGCGGACGCGCGCTCACGACCTTTCGGCCCAATTCAATGCCGAAATCAACCGCCGCGACTATTATCTCAAGGACAAGCTGACGGTCAATGCCATCGACGACCGGTCGCGCTCGGGCGTCAGCGGTTCGTTTGACGTCAGGCAGCACATCGGCCGGCGCCGTCTGTCGGCCGTGAACGATCTGAAACTCGTCAAACGCAACGACCGCAAGGTCTTCACCCTCACGTCGCGCAATAGCTTCGACCGCGACATCGACCGCCTTGACGCTATCGGCGAAGGCGATGTCGCCCAACGTTTCTCGACAACCGGCCTGCGGAGCACTACCGAGACCCAGCTGGGCCGCATCACCCGCTTCTGGCGCTATTATCTCGAGGGTGGACTCGACTTCGACGCGCGGCGTTTCAACTCTGCTCTGACGGGCATCGAAGCCTATGACAACCGAGGCATCTACAATTCGTTTCTGTCTGATTTATATGTCCGCCCGCGTGTCGACTTCGAGCGCGGCGGCTGGCGGCTCTCGCTGCGTGTGCCCCTCAAATGGCGCCACCACAGCCTCGACGGCCGGCATGACTACTTCGAGACCTCGCCGCGGCTGAGTGTGCGCCGTCAGTTCACAGCCAAATCAGAGCTGACCTGCGCCATGTCATACCGCCTCGGCGCCCCTCAGCCCGCGATGGCTCTGGAAGCACCTGTGCTCAGTGATTACCGCGACATATTCATCGCCCGCGACCTTGGCGGATACAGCCACAGCTCCATGGTCTCGGCCAGGTATCGATACCGCAATCCGTTGAAGGCTTTCTTCGCCAACGTCTCGGCCTCTTACAGCCATACATCATCATCAGTGATAAACAGCCAGCTGTTTGTCGGCGACTATGTCGTCACAACCTATGCCGACAAAGTCAACGGCACCGACCTTTGGCAACTAAGCGGCGGCGTCAGCAAAGGGCTTGGTCACAGCCGCTTTGTCGTCGGATGCGAGATGAACGCCTCGCGCACGACAGCCTCGGCGATGCGTGACAGTGAGACTGTACCCTACAGCATGACCTCGCTCTCAGCCAAACCATATTTCAAAGGCAGCGTCGCCAAATGGCTGTCGATGAACTACGAAGCGACCTATGCTTACTCGCGCTTCAGAATTACAGGTGACCCGAACACAAGCCACTCGCTCGTCGAACGGCTCTCTGCAACCATCATCCCCGACGACAGACTCCAGCTGACCGCCGCAACCGAACACTACCTCACCCGTTTTCCCGAAGGCAATACCGGCAATCTTATTCTTCTCGATCTCTCGGCTGCGTGGCAGATAAGACCGAAACTGCGCCTGTCGCTCACCGCCGACAACCTGCTCGACCGCCGCCGGTACGACTACGTCACCTACGGCACCCTGTCGCGCTGCCAACACCACTTCGACCTGCGCCGCCGCACCCTCCTCGCCACCCTCCAATGGCGATTCTGAGAAGCAGCCAAGTCACAGCAACAACACAGCGAGGGCTTCATCCCTCGCAGCCAACTCGCTGGTTCCAAGAGCTGAAGCTCTTGACCAGTATCGCCTGCAAGGCGATGATTTTACTGATAGCCGCGTAGGCCGAGGCGCTTAGGCGCCGGCCTGCGCGGTAAAGGCGATGGCAGATTGATTGCGTTTGAAAAACGCAGATTTTCTTCCACAACAGAGCTTTAAAAATCTTCTGCCCTTCTGTTCTTGATTGTGCATTGTGCATTTCTAAAATTGCATCCAACTACGCTTTTAGCCACAAAACCCGCCAAACGGTGATTTATCTTTGCAACACCGATGAAAAGCGCAATCTACACATATCATTTCCGCCGCTACCTCGGCCGCAATCTGACGCGCGCCGAGGCTGCCGTCATCGGTCCCCTCGAGAAGATGCGCATCCGCGGCCTCGAACGGCGACTTCTCGTCGTCGACCCACCCGGTGTCGACACCCGCGGCATCCTCTGCGCCTATGTCGAATATCTACGAAAGAAGGTCAACCCGCACAGCGACATCCTCATCATGACCCAGAACAAGGACG
>CABUPJ010000028.1 GCA_902493335.1 uncultured Porphyromonadaceae bacterium | reverse complement strand
CAATAACGTGCCTCCGGCACGCTTTGCAGCCGGGTTATGTCACAATCTCGCCTCTACGAGGCTTCGAGGAGGAAGTCGGTCAAATTAGGCAAATTAGTCAATTGAGGAAGAAAGTCTGCGTTTTTCAAACGCAATCAATCTATTATTGACCTTACCGCGCAGGGCGGCGCCCAAGCGCCTCGGTCTGCGTGGCTATAAGTAAAATCATCGCCTTGCAGGCGATATGGACCAAGGGCTTCAGCCTTTGGTTCCAATGAGTTGGTTGCGAGGGCTGAAGCCCATCGCTCCATACGGCGGCAAGCCGCCGGCACAAAGAAAAATTTGACAGCTCGGCCTTGAGGAGAAAAGCGATGCCGCACTTTAATAGTTTTTTGTTACAATTAAAGGCGGCCGGGCGGAGATTTGGGGAGTTTTGCTAACTTTGTGGGTGGATTGAGGTGTCTCTTTCCACAATATTTTGATGTTAGATTAAATGATGAAAAAAGACTTTTTCAAATTGCTGCTCGCGGCATTTCTCGCTGTTGCGGGGCTGACTGCTTGCGGCGAAGACGAACCCAAGGATTCGGTCAAGGAGATCAAGATGCAGGTTTCGGCCGAAACGGGCGTTATGAAATACTTGTTCGATGACAAAATGGAGCAACACATTGAGGGTATGCTGGTCATGTCGGAGGATAATCCCGGAGAGTGGCAAACTCTCGGCTTCGACGAAATCGAAGGTTTTACCTACGAACGCGGGCATGAATATTACCTCTCGGTGAAGCGCACCATCCTCGCAAATCCGCCGGCCGATGCTTCCGACCGCAAATATTCGCTCATCAAAATTCTCGAAGACAGAGTCGTGACAGACTCTGAGATCACGGCCGATAAGGATATAAAGACGGAAGCCGACATCGAATACTATGACTTGTGCCCTTTCGCGAAATATGCTGTAGCAATTGATTTCGTAGTCGATGAGGATGGCAAGATAGACGGTAAAGTGCAGTATGACAATGAATCGCCACTGTCTTCCTACGATAAAGCTCGTATCTGGCTGGTGAATATCCTTGATCATAAAGACCCGAATTGGGTGAAATTCCAGACGGTGCCTTATCAGGCGACTTATTCGTATGTACTGTCGCCGTTTACCGACAAAATCCGTATGGTGAGAAACGACTCACACGGCCCGATGTTCAAGAACGTGGTGCCGGAGGACGAGTTTGCCCGCATCATGGCAATGAAGTCGAACGAGAGTGTCAGATATGCACTCATTCTCGCCAATGTCCACAAGAAAGCACTCCAAAAAGTAGAATTCGCAGTAATAAAGAAGTAAAAATCAGCAGATTAATTCACGATAAAGGCCAAGAGCAAAAGCTCTTGGCCTTTATCGTCTTATTTGCCTTTATCGTTTAGTTGAGTACTTTGTAGCCGTTGGCGGTGAGGGTCGAACGGATGCTTTCGATGTGGCTGGTGTCGCGGGTCTCGACTTCCATGCGGATGGTGCAGCCGTTGATTTCAGAGCTGGCGTTGATGCGCTCGTGTGTGACAGAGATGATGTTGCCGCCTTCCTGTCCGATGACGTTGCAGACGCCCGAGAGCTGTCCGGGTTTATCGTCGAGGTCGATGATGAAGGTGTATCGGCGACCGCTCTTGGCGAGACCACGGTTGATGACACGGTTTAGTGTGTTGACATCGATGTTGCCACCCGAGACGAGACAGACGGTCTTTTTGCCCTTGATGGGCACTTTGTTGAACATCGCTGCGGCAACTGAAACGGCGCCGGCGCCCTCAGACACAACTTTCTGGGTCTCGAGAAGCATCAGTATGGCAGCGGCAATCTCGTCGTCACTGACGGTGACAACCTCGTCAACGTATTTGTTGACCATCTCGAAGGTGTTGATGCCGGGCTCCTTTACCGCGATGCCGTCGGCTATGGTCGAGACACTGTTGAGATGGGTGATATGACCCTCCTGAAGCGAACGGGCCATCGAAGGAGCGCCTGACGACTGTACGCCATAGACTTTGATTTCGGGGCGCAGTGTCTTTATGGCGAAAGCGACGCCCGAAATGAGGCCGCCGCCACCGATAGGCACGATGACAGCCTCGACATCGGGCATCTGCTCGAGGATTTCGAGACCGATTGTTCCCTGACCGGCGATTACCTTGGGGTCGTCGAAGGGATGGACGAAGGTATAGCCGTATTCTTTCTGAAGCTCGATGGCCTTGGCATAGGCGTCATCGTAAACACCGGGGACGAGACAGACTTCGGCGCCGTAGCCTTTGGTGGCCTCGACCTTTGAAATCGGGGCGCCGGCAGGCAGACAGATAAGCGATTTGATGCCGTTGTGGGTCGCACCGAGCGCAACGCCCTGGGCATGGTTGCCGGCCGAGCAGGCGATGACACCGCGCGCTTTCTCCTCGTCGGTGAGCTGTGATATCTTATAATAAGCGCCTCGCAGTTTGAACGAACCGGTCAGCTGCAGATTCTCTGTCTTGAGGTAAATCTCCGACTCGGGATTGATCTTGAGAGCCGGTATAACGGCCGTCTTGCGGGCGACATCCTTGAGCACCGCGGCGGCATTGAATATTTCACTTATTTCAAGCATAGCTAAATTAAATTAACATCGCAAAGTTATAATTTTGTCGTATTTTCGACAACAATTTTTACAACTTCTTTCAAGGTAAATTCGTTTGATTATAAAACAAAATATAAAAGACAATTACATCTATTATGGCTAAAACACTTAAAGAACTTGCACTCGAATATCACAGATACCCCAAACCCGGAAAAATCGAAACCGTAGCGACTAAAGCCACATCGCATCCCGACGACCTCTCGCTGGCCTACTCGCCCGGCGTGGCCTACCCTTGTCTTGAAATCAAAGACAACAAAGAGACCGCTTATGAATATACAAACAAAAACAATCTCGTCGCCGTCATATCCAACGGCACGGCTGTGCTCGGCCTGGGCAATATCGGGGCGGCGGCAGCCAAACCGGTGATGGAAGGCAAGGCATTGCTGTTCAAAATATTCGCCGGTCTCGACTGTTATGATATAGAAATCGACGAAACCGACGCCGACGCATTTATCAGAGCCGTCAAGGCTATGTCGCCGACTTTCGGGGGCATCAACCTCGAGGACATCAAGGCGCCAGAGTGCTTTGAAATCGAGCGCCGGCTCAAACAGGAATGCGACATCCCCGTGATGCACGACGACCAGCACGGCACGGCCATCGTCAGCTCGGCCGCACTGTTAAACGCACTCGACATCCAGGGCAAGAAAATCGACGAGGTCAAGGTCGTGGTCAACGGCGCCGGCGCAGCTGCCTTAGCCTGCACTCGACTCTACTTCAGGCTCGGTGTCAAGCCGGAGAATGTAATTGTCTGCGACAGCAAAGGCGCCATCACCCGCCACCGCACCGACCTCAACAGCAGCAAGGCCGAGTTTGCCGCCGACAGCGACGTAACAACTCTCGCCGAAGCGATAAAAGGCGCCGATGTCTTCCTCGGCCTGTCTGTCGCCGACGTGCTTACGCCCGAGATGCTGAATTCGATGGCGCCGAAGCCCATCGTCTTCGCACTGGCAAACCCCAATCCCGAAATCGCATACGACAAGGCTCTTGCAACGCGCGACGACCTGATTTTCGCCACGGGGCGCTCTGATTATCCCAATCAAATCAACAACGTTCTCGGCTTCCCCTATATCTTCAGGGCAGCACTCGACTGTCGCGCCACCGAAATCAACGAGGATATGAAAATCGCTGCGGCGAAGGCCATTGCGGCGCTTGCGCGCAAGCCGGTGCCCAAGTCGCTGATAAGGGCATACGGTCTCAGGAAGATGGAATTCGGGCGCGATTACATCCTGCCTAAACCGTTTGACAAACGACTGCTTTCGCAGGTGTCACCGGCCATCGCCGAGGCAGCCGCACGTTCGGGTGTCGCACGCCGTCCTATCGCCGACCTGACGGCCTATGCTGCCCAGCTCGAGACTCTGATTGAAGACAATGACGCCTATATCGTCAAGCTTCTCAACCCCGACGGCGACCACTGCGACTGCAAGTAAAAAAATTTAGATATAACAAGTAGGCGGCTGTGTCAAAAGTGGAGTAACTTCTTTTGAAACAGCCGCCCCGATAATATTTTTTCAGAACTGGAAATAGATGAACGGGGCGACGTCTTCGCCGCGGAGTTCGATGACGAGCTGGACGACAACAATGAAAATCAACAGTTTGATTATCCACGGCGACTTTACAAAAGCCGCGGCTGCCTTACCCCAGAAGTTGGTCGGAAGGGCGTGGGCCACAATGATGACAAGCATCATTATGAGCCACAACATGCGCGCCGAAGCGAACGGCAGGGCATAATCGAGCGAGAAATCGGTGAAGGCGTTTTTGATGATGAGCCACGAGTCGGTCCAGCTGTCGGCACGGAAAAACACCCACAGCAACGCGACGACGGTCATGGTGACGAGCCAGCTTAAAGCCTTCACGGGCCACGATGAGCCGAGACGGTCGAGCCAGGGCTTAGAGGCCTTGTGGACGGCAAGGCCGGCACCGTGCATTGCGCCCCAGAAGACAAATTTCCAGGCCGCGCCATGCCACAGACCGCCGATGAGCATGGTGGCGAAGTTGTTGATATAGGTGCGGCGTGTGCCTTTCCGGTTACCGCCGAGCGGTATATAGATATAATCGCGCAGCCACGTCGAGAGCGAGATATGCCAACGGCGCCAGAAATCGGTAAGATTCTGTGATTTATATGGAAAGTTGAAGTTCTGAGCGAGCCTGAAACCCATTATAAGCGCAATACCTATGGCCATGTCGGAATATCCCGAGAAATCGCAGTAGATCTGCATCGTGTAGCCGATGATGCCCATGACGGTCTCGAAGCCCGAGTAACCTGTGGGCGACTGGAAGATAAGGTCATTATACTGAGCTATATAATCGGCTATGATGGCTTTTTTGACGACTCCGAGTATTATCAGCCAGAAGCCCATGTAGACCTCGTCGCGGGTGGCATGGCGGTTCTCGCGAATCTGCGGCAGAAAATAGTCGGCGCGCACGATAGGACCGGCCACGAGTGCCGGGAAGAACGAGAGGAAGAAAGCATATTCGAGCCATGTGCGTGTCGGCGCGACGCGGCCTTTGTAGACATCGACGATATAGCTGATAGACTGGAATGTATAGAAGCTTATGCCGACAGGCAGTATGAGGTCGAGCGGCTGGAAGTTGGCGCCGACCATGGCACTGATGTTCCACATGAAGAAGTTGGCATACTTGAAGTAGCCGAGGATGCCGAGCGAGGCTGTCAGCGAACACGCGACGCAGAGCTTGCGCGCCGTCACGGACTTCAGCCTCACAAGCAGCCGCGACAGCAGCCAGTCGAACAGCGAGGTCGCGAACAGCAGCACGACGAAGACTCCGCTCGATTTATAATAGAAATAGAAGCTGAAGGCGACGACAAAGACAATCATCTGCCACAGACGGCGTTTCAGCAGGCTGTAGACCGGGATGAAGACGAGAAAAAGCACCCAGAACGTACCGCTCGAAAAGAGCATCGGCTGGCCCTCGGTGTATGTGAAAATATCTTTTAGATTGAGTAGCAGATTGTTGACGTCCATTATTTTTCGTCGGGCTGGTGGACAAAAATACGTTTAGGTTTGCCTTTGACATCGCCGGGATCGGCCATTTTAATGGGATGAGCGGCATGGAGAGGCATCCAGCGGGCGACGCTGTCGAGCCACAGGGCGGCAGACGAGCGTGTCGGGTGCGCGCCGTCTTTGGTGCGGTCGAAGTGCATGCCGTCGCTTTTGAAATATCCGCCTTCTACGGCGTTTGCGGCGATGAGTTCGTTTATGCCGGTGTCTGGCTTCCAGTTGGGAGGACCGATCCATACATAGGGTATCACACCGATGTCGCTGATGATATTCCTGACAAAACCGTCGCGTTTTTCCTTGATATCTTTAACAAACAGCTCGTTTGCGCCGAGACAGATGAAGACATAGTCGGGATGGAGGCGGTCGATATAGCCGCGGAGCTTGTCTGACGAGCCCCAGCGCTCTGATGTCGAGCTATACCACATGACCGTATAAAGCGTGTGGCCGTTGGCTGCGGCATAGTCGGCCATGCGGGGCGACAGACCCTCGAGCATGGAGTCGCCGATAAAGAGTATGACTTTCGAAGCCGTATCAAGCGGAGCGGGAATTTTAGTCTGATCTCCTGCGGTCGCTGTCTCGGCGGCGAAGGCACTGTCGACGGCTTCGTCGAGCGCACGTTCCTGAAGCAGACGGTCGGCTATCTTCGATGATTTAAGCTCGAGCGGCCCTATTTTTATTTCGTCAAGAGTCGAGGCTACGGCGAAGGCGGCAAAAGCGACAAACAACAGCAGCCACAGACCGATATAGTTTTTTTTCATAGTAAAAAAATCAGATCAGTTGCTTACAACCATATATTCACCCATGCGGCCGGGAGCGACACGATAGCGTCTGAGTCCGAAGCCGTCAGTCGCCGCAGGCCCCGAAACCGGGTTACCGTAAAGCGAGAAGACATCATAGCGGCTGTGGCACTCGGGACATTCGGCGACCATGCCGTCGGTGTCTATGATAACTCTGACGTCACGGCGACATTCGACGGGACATGCGAGATCATAGGCCATGGGAGTGCCGTTGACATCGCCGACAAGGAGCACACCGCCGAAACCTGTCTGAGACAGAGCCGTGTAGGGATATGAGGCGGGGACGCGCTCTTCCTTAATGAAACGGCGATAGTCGAGAGCGCCAGCGACGCCATAGATATTCCACTCTGCCACAGTCGTGAAGACAAGTGAGACAGGCATCACGGGTATGCGGTCGTCGTCGACGCTGTGGCAGGCGCCACAGACAAACATGACTGCCGCCAGAACAGCGGCAGTCATTGTTGACATGGATAAGTTTCTTCGGAAAATCATCGGGAGGTCAGGCGTTCAGTTTGGCAAACAACGAACCAAACTGGTCGACAGCTTTCTGCATCGTGCCGCCGATGAGCGGACGCAGCATCGCGGGAATCTCGACATCGATTGACGACGAGACCTGGGTCGAGGCAGCGTCGACAGCGAGGAGGTCGACAATAAGATTGAGCGGCAGCGGCAGTCCGACGGCCTCCATCTCGATACGGCCGGGAGTGTTGCTCTTTACCTGAAATTTTATCTCGCCGAACTGTGGCTGCCTGATGGCGATCGATGTCTTGTCGAATCTGACATCGCCAATCTTGGCACGCTCTTCAGCGGGCAGCGCGTCGATGGCGGCCTGGAATGTCGAGAGGTCGGCAAATTTATTGTTGATCTCTTCGACCGAGCGTCTGACTGTGACGGGAGCACTTTTATACTGAGCCATGGTTTATCGTTTAGCGGTCCACGTCGAGGGGTCGCGACGCCATTCCTTAAGGGTTTCGAGGTCAGTTTCCTTGATATAGCCTGTTGCGAGGGCGGCTTCGAGCATGGCGTTGTAGTTGCTGAGAGTCATCAGCTTGACGCCTGCTTTCTTGAAGTTTGCCTCGGCGAGAGGGAAGCCGTAGGTGAAGAGTGCGGCCATGCCGAGCACTTCGCAGCCTGCAGCACGGATAGCCTCGACAGCCTTGAGCGAGCTGCCGCCGGTCGAGATAAGGTCTTCGATAACGACGACTTTTGTGCCGGGCTTGAGGTTGCCTTCGATGAGATTCTCAAGACCGTGGTCTTTGGGAGTCGAACGAACATAGACATAGGGCAGACCGAGTGAATCGGCCACAAGAGCGCCCTGGGCGATAGCGCCTGTCGCTACGCCGGCGATAGCCTCGACGTCCTGAAAATTCTCGAGAATGAGACGACACAACTCGATTTTTATAAACGAGCGGATGTCGGGATATGACAGAGTCTTGCGGTTATCGGTGTAAATCGGAGAATTCCATCCCGAAGCCCAGACGAAGGGGTTTTCAGGCTGAAGATTGATAGCACTGATTTTCAAAAGTTTCTCTGCGAGTATTGTTGCCACCTGTTTCATTACTGTTTTCTTTAAAAGTTTATGCAAAGTTACGAAATATCCCCGAACAAAACAGTGTTGGTAAACATTTTTTAGACTATGCTCTAAACTTTTCCATATCTAAAGCATCTAATTAATAAAAGCGATAAAGCCATGAAGAAAATTATCAGAACAGCAGCAGCCCTGATTCTTTGCGCAGCACTCATGACCGAAGGCATCGAAGCCCGCGGACGCAAGGATTACAACGATAACCGAAACCGCCAGGAACAGGTCCGTCGTCCCGGCAACAACGGCGGAAACAACAACCGTCCCGGCAACAGCGGAGGCGGGAACAACAACCGTCCCGGCAACAGCGGCGGGAACAACAACCGCCCCGGCAACAACGGCGGGAACCACAACCGCCCCGGCAACAACGGCGGGAATCATAACCGCCCGGGGAACAACCGTCCGGGTGACAACCATTTCAGGCCCGGCAACAATAACAGACCGCCGCAGGCCGGCTATCGTCCGGGGCACCATCCCGGACACCACCCCGGACACCATCCCGGCCATGACTTCAGACCCGGACCGGTCTACCGTCCGCATCTGCCGCCGCCAAGACCGTTCTATCGTCCCGTGCCGCCGCCTCATTACCGCCCCGTGGCACCATGGCGTCCGTTCACAACGATACTCGGCATAGCTCTCGGCACGTCGATAAACATCTCGGTCAACGCCCTGATTAGTTCGGGATATAACGTGGCCGGTTACGCCAACGACATGGTCTATCTCAACAATGTCTCGATGCTGAATATGCTCTGGCCCGACGCCACGCTCTATTATAATTCATACGGCGGTCTGTATAGCTCGGAGTTTGTCTACTACTCGCCCTACTACGACATGAGCCGCTACAATATGACAATGAACCGTCTGATAGGCACCTACGGACAACCGGCGAGCATACAGAACACTGCGGCAGGACTGACTGCCACCTGGTGGGGCGGCAACAATAACTTTATTCGCCTGACTTACGGCAGCCAATATGCCGGCAACGGGAATCTGAATTATTACACGACCCTGAGTTTCGGCAATTGACCTGAACCCAAGATTTTGAAACTGAAAACGGCCATCGGGAATGAGATTTCCTGATGGCCGTTAACTGTTTATGATCTTTATCAGCGCCTTACACGCGGATCCTGAAGGATGAAGGGACAAGGGTCACGCATGACGACGGGAGGATTGCGACGGAGACTGTCGAGAGCGGCACGGGCCTCGCCGATCCTATCATAACCGCCGATGACGACAAAATAATAAGGCTCGCGGGTGTTGACGACGAATGTGCGTGGATAGCCTCCGGCGACAAGACGCTCGCGCAGTGATCTGGCGTTGAAGACCTGCTTGAACTCGCCGACAACGACGTTATAAGGCCTGATATATTCTCGGATGCCGCCACCGCCCTCGGTGACAGACACATGCTGGACGCTGACAGGCACGGTGTCGTTGCCGCTGACGACGACGGTCTGCTTCATCTCCTGACGGAAGCGGCCGTAGATTGTCGAGTCGACGGCATTTCTGTCGCGGCTTTCGATAGCCTTCTCATAAGCGGCTCTATAGTTGGCCTCTGTCGTCTTGCAACCTGTCAGCAACGGGAGCGTCACGATGCCCGCAAGGGTCAGACCGACAATTATCTTTTTCATATCAACAGTTTTAATTGTTTAACGCCGATGTCACACCTTTAGTTTGCCGAGTTCGATGACTTCGAGGTCTTTGATGTCGCCGGCGTCGAGACGGAGGCGGATGAGTGTGCGTTCGCGCTGCCAGCCGTGATGTCCTGCCGCACCGGGATTGATGTGGAGCAGGTCGAGCTCGCGGTCGTAGACCACTTTCAATATATGACTGTGACCGGCAACCATTATCTTGGGGCGTTCTTCGACGAGCATGCGTCTGATGCCGGGAGCATAACGGCCGGGGTAACCGCCGATATGGGTCATGAACACCTTGACACCCTCGGTCTCGAAGCGCTCGATTTCGGGACACCGCCGCAGAATCGGGCCGTGGTCGATGTTGCCTCTGACGGCGCGCACGACCGGAGCGACTGCCTCGAGACGCATGAGTGTGTCGAGGTCGCCGATATCGCCGGCGTGCCAGATTTCGTCACACGAGGCGAAATGTTTGGCGAAACGGTCGTCCCAGCACGAATGGGTGTCAGACAGTATGCCTATCAGTTTCATCGCGCGGCTGACAATCTTATCTGATGCCGATTTTCTTGGCGATTTTGTCGGGGACGGCAGCCTTGTTGACAAGGATGTTCATTGTCTTGGCGTCGAAATAAGGCATCGAGACATAGAGGAAGCCGTCATAAATCTGGTTGGTATCCCATGAATTCTTCACCTTATAGTAGCGGTTGCCGAGGCGGTCTTCGGCGAGGCCGACAATCTCCATGCCATGATCGTCGGTTGTCTCCTGACGGTCAAACATATCCTGACGGATTTCGGGAGTCACTTTGATTTCCTCGACCGGGCCATCAAACTCATATTTGCTGTTTTCGCGCTCTTTGTCAGAGAGTTTGACCCAGCGCGAGAGTTCGGTGCCTTCCATGTCGCTTTCGAGTTTGTCTTTGGGCATGAGAGCCACACCTTCGCGCCATTTGAAACCACCTTCGCTGACATCGGCGGCCCAGACTACGGTATAGCCGTTTTTGAGGGCGTTGTCGACGACGGCTCGCAGCTCGTCAAGTTTGACATTCTGATATTGCGCCCAAAGCCAGTTGTCGGGAACCTCGACTACGAACGGTTTATAATACGGGTGATGTGTGAACGATGTCAGAGCCACATAGTTGGCGGGATCGATGCCAAGCGACGCGGCGAACGACTGCGGAGTATAGGTCTTGCCTTTATACTTGAAAGTCTCGGGAACCTCGCCGAGATAGGCGTCGAGGATGCCGTCGAGACCTTTCTTCCATGCAGTAGAGACGCGGCGGTTGGGTTTGGACGTGACGGCTTTGACATAGGCCGATAGCGCGGCGTCGAGCTCGCCATGGACGTGTTTGTCCTCGCCATACTGCAGACCTGTGTAAACTTCTTCGGGCACAGCGCCATAGCGTTCCCATACATAAGGCACGTCGAGGATAGAGCCGCCGGCGGCGAAGTTAGTGCCGCCATACATTCTGACATAGCGGTCGGCCTTGTCGGCATAGCAGTGGCGCACGGTAAACATTTCAGACAGGTCGATGGAGTCGCCCCCGGCCTTGCGGATTTCGTTCTCAAAGAACGATGTGCCGGCGAAACACCAGCATGTTCCCGATTTATTCTGGTCTTTGACAGAAGTGATGGGAATGGTTATAATATCTTTGAACTCAAAACCTTTGACAGAATCGGTCTTGACCGAGTCGGCAGGTTCAGCGGCAGATGCCGACAGAACGGCGGCAGCCATGACAAGGGATAGTAATTTTTTCATTGCAGTGAAATGTTTACGGTTTGTTTTATACGGCAAAAATACTGTTTTTTTGACAATCTGTCAAGTATTTCAGCAATACAATCTACAACCGTCACGACAGCAGGTTTACAGCCCGGTCTCCTCCCTACCACTTATAATCCATGTCAATCTATAACCAAATCAACGTTTTACGCCGCTTTTCTTGATATAGCCGTTGTCGATGGCCTTTACGATAAGGTCTGCGACATTCACAGCACCAAGTTTTGCAAAAAGTGCCTTGCGGTGGGCTTCGATGGTATTGTCGGTGACAAACATGGCGGCGGCAATCTCGCGCGAAGTCTTGCCCTGCGCTATCTGATACAGCACTTCGAGTTCGCGGGCGGTGGGATAGCGGCTGCTGTCACCTGCCGTTTCGAGTGCTTTGACGACGGCGTCGCAGTAGTAGTTGTTGCCCTTGACAATCTCGTTTATGGCTGTTATAATCTCGCTGCCGTCGCCTGACTTATAGATTATTGCATTGACATCGCGGGCGAGGAGCTTGCGAAGAGTCCATATTTCGTCGTGAACAGTGCTGACGATGATATGGGCCACAGGGTTGCGGGCCCTTATCATCTCAATGAGCACGAAGCCGTCGACATCAGGCAGTTCGAGGTCTATGACATAAAAATCAAACGATTCGCCGGCGTCAAGACACTCGATAAGCGCAGTGGCCGTGCTGTATTTCTCGACGCTGTCGGCACCGTTGTTCCTGAGGATGGCGTTGAGGCCCTCCCTGATAAGGTCATGATCGTCGACGACAGCTATTTTCATTTGTGATAAAACAGATTCTTGAATCATTACAGGCGGGTAATTTGAACATACAAAATTACCAAGCCTGTCGAATTGAGTCAATTACGGATTACCGTAGTTTTTAAAAGAAACAGAGGTAAAGCCTAATAGAGCAAATAAAGCTGCTAAAATCCAAAACAGATATGATATGCTCTCTCTAATCATCATATAAACAGCTTTAGTATTACTGGCTATATAGTAGAGATTATGTGAGGCATTAGTATAATAGTCACCCTCAAACTGCTCCCAGTCTCCAACACCAGTGTGATTATAAGTGCACACAATATTTTCTGCAAAAACAGCGCTGATTATAGCCATAACTATAAAACCGTAAGCCCGTATATTTTTGCGAGTGAAGATTTGAGCTTTGGTCGGAAGCGTAATCGTAAGTTGCCTTTGCTTAGCTACATTAGAATTATCCTCAACTTTTGAGTCTGCATTTATTTCTTGTTCGGACATATGTTCGGGTTTCTTTACCTTTATATGATTAATTCCTTTGCGAGCTGCCTTAAAGCCAAAGTAAACCGCGCAACAGATAAAAGCACCGCCGGCACCGATTATTCCATTCCAAAGAGCATCTGTCATAATAATTTGATTTATAAAAGCAAAGTTAATAAATTATTTCAATGGCGAAGGCTAATGGTAGCGCAAATTATAATGAAAAACCGGAATAAAAAATAGTCCTGCGTAACCTACACTTGTGAGCTAAGCCCTTTTCACTTAGCCGTTCAGTTACGACAGGATAATTTTCTGATGCAAAGATAATAACTTTTTGCTAAACGCCCAAATTGTTAAATCGATGTCCGGCAGACATCTGTGAAGGAATTCGGCTCTACCGGGTACATCGCGGCCTTGGGCCTTGATGTGCCCGGTTACGAACTCGCAGACGTCCTGCCGGACGTCATTTACAGAACAGCACAACTATTTATTGGCCTCGTAGACTTCTTTTGAAATTTCTTCAATGATAGGATTCTTATGGAGTTCGACGGCCATTTCATATATTGTCGGTGGCCGCGAATTAATTATCTGGTAAGTAGCAATACGACTCACACCTTTTACCCAATATGAATAATGGGTACATTCATCGCCGTCAATTTTACGTTTTTTAGTAATTTTCACCGCCTTTCGATACAATGGCTCATTGTCATAAGTAAATTTGATGTAAACATACTGAGATGAGCAAGTCCGTTCTTCTTCTCCGGAGAGCTCTTTCCAGTCACGCGTTTTATTATCTTCGGGAAGTACAAACAAATAGAAACAATCATCAGTCCACCCTTTTTCATGGTTTTGATAGTCCACAAACAGTTGCCGAGTGGATGCAACCGCTTGCAGTGAGTCAATAACAGACACATTAAATTTGAAATCAAAAAGCGGAGTCTCATAAAGGCCTTGATAAACCACTACCTTCTCAGACAAGATGTTATGCTTCGACATCTTATATGTAGCGATAATATTCTTGATATCTCCATCGGGATTGACAGAGTAATTAAATTCCCGCCAAGGATAAAAATAATCGGACAGCTCGTCCTGACCATAAGCCGATATAGATGATAAGGTCAAAATGATTAATAGCAGTTTTTCCATCAGCCTCTTATAGTTCTTAAATATAGATTCATAAAAAGTGAGCAAGGCAGGTCCGGCTCACACAACGATAGCATAGTAAACGACTAACAGCAGGCGGGGGCATCGGCATCCCGACCCGCGCTTCCTACAATGCAAAGCTACGAATTATTCTCACGTCTCGCAACGCTTGGATTCTCGAGAATGACATCAACATGCTGCCGGACTTCAAAAAATATAAAAAAACAGGCCGTCCTCTTTATATGAGGGGCGGCCTGTGGGGGTATGGTTTAAGAAACAGGTTTAACGGAGGTGGAGTTTTGTGGTTTTCGAGGGGGTACGGACTATGTAGATGCCCGAGGGGAGGTTGTGCGAGCAGCGCGAGCCTTCGTAGACCTTGACGCCCTGAAGGTTATAGACGGTGATGTTGCCGTCGGCGTCTGCGGCGATATCGGCGAAGCCCGAATCGTCTTTATCATTGTCTTTGCCGGGCGACGTCCAGCGCAGATAGGGATAACCGTCGTTGGTGTCGGCGCGACGTCCCCAGACAGAGTTGAAGTCCCAGCCAGGATATGAAGCCATGCGCTGCATCTCGACAGTCGTGAGACCTGTGCCGCGGCTGAAAGGCGTCATGACGGCGCCACTGCCTGCATATTCGGGAACAAGCTTAAAGGCTTTCTCGACGAGATCGCGGTCGTAATAGCCGGGATTGACACTTGCGTTGCCGCCCATGCCATAAGTGCCGCCGACAGCGGCGTCGAAACGGCCGGGAGCTGTGCCGAATGTCAAGGCGACAGCTGCATAGCAGTTGTCAAACGCCTTGGTGAAGCTGTTGACAACGCCGCCGAACCGGCCGTTTTCAGCAAAGACGACCGAGCCGCGGGCAAAGCTGTCAGAGAGCGAGCCCATGCTGCTGCCTATGAGTCCACCGACACAATCATCGACTACGCTGATGTCGACCACGGCGTAGCACTGCTCGACCATCGACGATGACTCGGCGGTGACTATCAGGCCGGCGACATTGTGGTAGCTCTGACTCTGACGCTCACTGACTATACGCCCCTCGACGCCGCAGCGGCTGACAGTGCCGCTCAGACTGTGAGCGAGAAGAGCGGCAGATGTGTCGGCTGCCTTGTTAATAAAGACATTCTTTAGCATCAGGTCTTTGACGACAGCTTTAGCACCGAGATAGCCGAACATGCCGGCCGGTGCGTATGACTGCGACGGCTCGGTAAACATGCCGTAGATTGTATGGAGCTGACCGTCGAAAGTGCCGTTGAACGGTTCTGACGACTCGGCTCCGACTGTCGTGAAGCGACGCGGGGTCAGCAGGCTGCCCCAATGCTCATAATCGCTGACATCGTTGAGGTAAATGTCGGCGTCGAGCATGACAGTCTTTCCTGAGAAGTCGGTGCGGTCGACCTCGGTTGCCGTACCGTTGACAATATTTGCAAAGGCATAGAGTTGTGCCGCGGTAGTGATTTTAAAGGTTGTGGCAAACTTATTCTTGAAGATGGCATAATCAGGCTCGACGTTTTCGGTCCAGCGGGCATAGAGCGTCAGAGGCTCTGTGACGGCGGTCTCGCCGAAGACAAAGAGCTGAGAGAATGATGCGTCAGTATACCAGCCTGAGAAAGTATAACCCTCGCGGACAGGAGCGACGGGGGCCGAGAGAGTCGAGCCGCTGACGGCGTTGAAGCTGAAGCTGCCGCCGGTGCCGTCGTCGACTGTGACATTCACCGTAGCCTTAGTACCGGTGAACGATGGGTAAGCGTTGGCGTTGTAGGTCCAGTCGCCGACATAGCCGCCGGCCGCAGCGGCATAGTTGAGGTCGTTGACAAAGCGGGCGCTCTGCATATATTCTGTCGAGCGGCCTTCGGCAAGGTTGAGCTTGGTTTTTGACGAGTCGAAATAGCTCAGCGTCACACCCTCGCGATAGCCGAACGGGTCGCCGTCGATTTTGCCGCCATACCAGCAGCCACGGATGTAAGTACCGACATGAGGACGCTCGCCGATGAAAGCGCGGCGGCAACCCTCGGCTGTCGAGTAAGAGGCGATGAGATAGAACTCGCCCCCGTCCCAGTTGGCACCGACCAGGCCGCCGCTGCCCCAGCCACCCGTGACATGGCCCGAGGTCCAGCAACGCAGGACTGTGCGCGTGCCGTCGTTGCCGTCGTTCTGGTCCTTGGCGCCGCCGACAAGTATGCCGGCATAGTTATCGCCCTCGACCCATGCGTCGACGACGCCGAGATTCATGATGCACGCTCCCGAGCCGAGCACGCCGAATAGTCCGGCATACATGGGCGCATTCTTGTCGATATAGAGGTTTCTGACAGTGTGGAAAGCGCCGTCATAGGTACCGCAGAAATGATTTGACCAGGCCGTATTATCCGAATGATAATCGGCAATAGGCGTCCACAGCTCGGGCATCTGCTCGCCCCACTGCTCCATCGGAGCGTTGAGGGCGATGTCGGCTGTCTGACGGAGATACTGGCCGGTGAAAGACCAGTTGAAACCGGCCGCCCATGAGAGATTTTTCAAATCGTCTTTCGTTGCGATTAGGAACGGTTCGGCCCCGGTGCCCTTGCCGCCCGAGAAAAGAGGCGTGATATCAGTGGCCCTGACGTCAGTCGGCAGAGGATAGCCGCCGGGATTGTGCTTCCATGCATAGGATCCTGTGAGAGCGGCCATTTTATTGAGCGCGACGACGAAATCGGCCGACTTCATCTCATCGGAGGTCGCGGATCTGACGCCCGGCACGAAATCTTCGGTCGGCTCAGGCGTCGTCGTCGAGTCGTAATAGCAGCCCACGATAGCCGAGCCGGCAGAGACGAAAGCACCCCAGGCGAAGCGGCTCAGACGTGAGGGAGCGGCGACGACATCGCCCGGAGCCTCGGGCGCTCTTAATGCTCCGGCTCCGAAGCAGTTATATATCATGCCTTTGTGGCTCTCATAGCCGACATCAATGCCGTTGTTGGTCACGAACTGCGAGAGCGTGACGCCGTATTCTTCATTATAGACATCACCCGTGGCATAGCACGACTCGATGAAGCCGTAGTTGGTGTCGCAGAAACCGGCGCCGCAGTCGACCATAACATGGACGTCGCCGGTCGCACCCGAACAGGCGATATAGCCCTCGTTGTGGCCGATGAATCCGCCGCCGTTGTTGCCCTGATTGCGGCCGGGAATGACTGTTACAAGAGCCGAGGCTGTCGAGTTTGTCACAACAGGGGCATTATCTTTGCCCGAGTTGCCATCAGCCACCGACGCGCCGATGAGGCCGCCGACGTTTACACAACCAGTCACTTTGCCCGAAGCCGAGCAGCCGTCGACAACGCTCGAGCCCTCAAGACGTCCTATCAGGACGCCCGAGTTGCTGCGGGCGAAGACATTGGCGTCGGCCGAGCAGCGTGTAAACCGGCAGTCATAGGCCTCGACGACGAGCGCCGCAGCCGAACCGCCGTTCTCGATGTCGCCCGACTTGACCGAGCCATGAACCGTGACGTCGCTGACGGTCGAATTTTTGGCGCGTACGGCCAGACCGCCGATTAATGCCGTACCGGCGATATTGGCGTTTCTGATATTTAGATTGGTGATGACAGCGCCGTCAAGCAGGCCGAAGAGAGCCTTGTTCCAGGCCGTGAAATCGAGCTGGCCCGAACCGAAGGGGTCGTTCCAGTCATCGAAATCGGTCGTACCCGTGTACCATAGATTGTAAATCGTGTGGCCGTTACCGTCAAACGAGCCTTTAAACCAGTGCTCTTTGGCATAAAAGCCGCCGAGATTGCTCTCGGGATCATCGTTTTCGAGCGTATAGTCGCCGATAGGAATCCACAGAGGACGCCTGTCGGCTTCCGTGGCCTCGTCACTGAGCCATAGGTCGGCTGTGAGCCTGAAATACTTGCCTTCGAACGTTTCGTCGGCGTTTGTGCGCTGTGCGAGACCCGCAAGCTCGGCCGCCGTTCCT
This sequence comes from uncultured Porphyromonadaceae bacterium, assembly GCA_902493335.1. Lineage (GTDB taxonomy): Bacteria > Bacteroidota > Bacteroidia > Bacteroidales > Muribaculaceae > CAG-873. The sequence continues at coordinate 26,149 of CABUPJ010000028.1, read as the reverse complement.
ATAATATAAGGAGAAGCGGCTGTGCCCTGCCCTTCCCAGTCGGTGTCGACCGAGCCGTTCCAGATTTCGGCGCCCGAGGCTGTGAGAGCCGGTGACAGCAGAGAAGCGATGACAGAGAGTGTGGTGAATAGTTTATTCTTCATTTGCAAAAAGTTTTATCTGCAAATATAGCTCTCTGCCAAGTGCCTGTCAATTACGGATTTCCGTAGTTTTTAACCGTCAAGCGGACTTCTGTACCGCCCCCCGCCTGTGTCTCTATCGCGACAGTGCCGCCGATCGAGCCGGCGCGCCGCTTTATCGAATCGAGGCCCAAACCTTTGCGGTCCGAAGATTTGAAGGTGCCGTTGTCACGGATGACGACTTCGAGCGATGAACCGTCGAGCGACATCACGACATATATCTCGCTCGCGCCCGAATGTCTGACGGCATTGCCGACGGCCTCCTGTATGATACGATAGACCTCGAGGGCGACAGAGTCAGAGACCTCGCGCCAGTCGGCGCCGTCAGCTGATGAAGAATATGTGAAATTAATCCTGCCGCTGTCAGACTCGGCCTGTTTCGATACAAAATATTTCACGACCTCGTCAAGCGACGCATAAGCGAATTCGGGCGGCATAAGCTCGTGAGAGATACGGCGCACCGACTCGCGGCAGCTGTCGATCAGGCGCGCCGTGTCGTCGAGCGGACGGCCGCCGCTGATATTCATCTGTATCGCCAGCAGGTCGTTGCAGACGCCATCGTGGAGCTCGCGCGACATGCGGGCACGCTCGTTTTCAAGGCCCTCGACATACTGCCGGGTGAGCCGGCGTCCGATATCGTCGCGCAAGGCTGCGAATTCCATTTCTTTCTGCATACGGCGGCGACGCTGGCGCCCGGCATAGACCACAAAGACAATCGCGCCGACAAGCAGCAGACCGACAGCCGCAAAAAGCCACATCAGGGTATTGGCACGGCGCGCCTCGCTGCGGGCGAGAGCCAGCTCGGTCTCCTTGGTCTCATATTTCACTGTCATGTCACGCAGGTCCCGGGCTTTCTCCTCGGCCCAAAGGCTGTCGCGCAGCTCATTGCCGACAAGCAGCGTCTCGTAGGCATTACGGTAATCGCCGAGTTCTGAATAAGCCATGTGCATGTTGTTATAACAGTCAAATTTCACAAAGGGCAGATTGTCGATGCCATCGAGACCGAGAATTTTGTCAAACCAAACAATGGCACCCTTGGGATCGTTGTTTTTCAAACATATCGAACACTCGGCTTGATAATAGACCATCTCGGTCATGAACGACCCGATCTGCGGCAGGAGTTCCTGACACTTGCGACGCCACACATCTGCCCCGGCCTTGTCGCCGGTTCGGTCGGCTATGAGCATCGTATAGGCGGCAGCGCGAAAAGCCGCGTCGTGATTGCCCGACTCCATGGCGTTGTCAAAGGCAAGTTCCTGATAATGCAGTGCGCGGTCATACATGCCGCATCCGGTCAGGACAGAGCCGACGACACCGAAGACCGTACTCTTCAGTTCGGCGTCAGTGCTTTTTGCGACCCATTCGCCTGACGACTCTGCGTTTCGCGCAGCCTCGTCCTTATTCTGCATGTCGAGATTAAGCACGGCGAGATTGATATAAAGCGAAGCAATCTCCTCGATGGTCTCACCGTCAGGATTATCGCGGAATTGGCCCGAAGTCACAATTTCCAAAGCTGTGTCATAGCACTGCAGAGCCTCGTCGATGCGTCCGAGCGAACGTAGAAAAACACCCTGCGCGGCGTTCGCGCCCACAATCTGAGTCAAGTCGCCGCTTTCCTGCGCCAACCCGACAGCTCGCGCGCCGACGATGACAGCCGAATCGGTGCGCCCGATGCTGTGAAGACTGTCGGCAGTCTCGCGCAGGGCGGTGATTTCTGTTATTCTGTCGTTGGCGGCAAACACGGCGAGCGACGTGAAGAGCGCTGTTAAAACAATGTGTCGTGGTTTCATATTGATAAAGTATTGGTTGTTGCAGAGAAAAGCAGACATCGATATTTTGCAAAGATAACTATTTATGTATTTGCGAAATAAATGCCGCGCAGCGATTCTGACATTATTTTATAGAAAAAATTGGTCTGTTTTTCGTATTTATTGTCTAAATTTGCGCAACTCTATCAACAGACCCATCGAATTTATCAAGACTGACAATGTCATTTCTAACATTTTACCGCAAAACGGCTAAAAACACGCTCAAACTATTCGCTCCTCTGATCAAAAACGACCGCTGGTTTGTGACCGCCATGTACAGGCTGCGCACAGGCCGCCGCCTCGACCTCGACAATCCGCAGACTCTCAACGAGAAAATACAATGGCTCAAAATCTATAACCGTCACGACCGTCAGACCGCACTCGTCGACAAACTCGCCGTCAAAGATATAGTAGGCGAAATCATCGGCCATGAATATATCATCCCGACCATAGCTACGTGGAAATCGGCCGACGACATCGACTTCGACGTCCTGCCCGACCGTTTCGTGCTCAAGACCTCGCAAGGCTGGGGCGGCAAAGGAGTCGTTATCTGCAAAGACAAGGCAAAACTCGACCGCGAGAAAGCCAGGCAGGTCATGAGCCGCTGGCTGCGCAAACGCAATTATGCCAAACTTCGCGAATGGCCATACAAAAACATCGTGCCGACGGTGCTCGCCGAAGAATATATCGGCACCGACGCAGAGCCGGTGCCGACCGACTACAAATTTTTCTGTTTCAACGGCCGCGCCGAGTATGTCATGGTCTGCCGCGGGCGCGTGCCGGGCAAGAACAAGCCGCGCTATTACTTCTTTGACCGCGAGTGGCGTTTCAGACCGTTCAACAAGGTCGACGCCGGCATGACGGCCGATTTCACCCTGCCCAAACCCGCGCGCATCGACGAGATGTTTGCCATCGCCGACCGCCTCTGCAAAGACGAGCCGCAGATAAGAGTCGACCTTTATTATGTTGACGATAAAATCTATTTCGGCGAACTGACATATTTCAACTCATCGGGCTACGACAACGACATCAGCGAAGAGACCGACCGCTACTTCGGCTCGCTCTTCACGCTGCCCGAGCCGTCATATAAGCCATAGGCCGGCTATTGTTTCCTTTGGGCGAAAAGCCACTCTCTTACAGGCGTCAGGCGGTAAGCGTAATCAAACGAATACATGTGCTCGCTGCCGCGTCCGTCGGCGGGCAGCACTGTCTTTGACTCGAAATTGATGATGTTTATCGGAGCTCCTTCAGCAAGAAGAGCAGCGGCGAGACTGTCCTGGCGCTCCTGCGGCAGGCGCGCGCTCCATTCGGCATACTCATATCTCACGCCGGCCGCATCGGCAGCTGCCTCGAGAGCACCGAACGTGCCGGCTTTGCCAGCCGTGATAAAGGTGAACTTATGTTTCACAAGCTCGCCGAAAGTAGCGCTGTCCCAGTGGCAGTCGACAAAAACAGATGCCGCGAAGACGTCGGGATAAGTGACATTATAATACATCGAAATCATTCCGCCCATAGACTGGCCGGTCGTGTAGAGACGTGTGTCATCGACAGCGTCTACACGGGCGACAGACCGCACGAGACGCATGACCATATCGACTTCAGCGGTATGCTCATATGCGTCATTGACCGCCACGCCGCTATATTGAGGAACAAGCACATAACAGGGATGTGATTTCTGCCAGCTGTCGGTAGCCCAGACCAAAGCGCCATAGCCCTGCGTCAGCGGGCGGGTGACGTCTGTGCCCGGAGTGCTGGCATCGGCCATGAAGAGGACAAGCGGATACTTTCTGCCCGCCTCGACGCCTTTAGGTTTGAACAGATTGTATTTCAACATCTTGCCAGTCAAGCTGTCGGTATAGACAAACTGCCCGAACTCAGGCACTTCAGCCTTTATCATGGCCTGAAGCACCGAGTCGCCGCTTTTGTCGATTACCGGGCCGCCGCCGGGTGTGCCGAGCTGCGGACCGCCGGCCTTGCCCCCTCTGTCGCGTTGGTTTTCGATCTTGTCGGCAGCCTTGTCTCCGTCTGATTCGTTTCCGTCCCTGGCCGAACAAGAGACTGCCGCCGGCACGGCGCAGAGTGCCACAACCGGCAAAAGCCATTTTAAGGAGTTTCTCATAAATATAATACCTTTAGAACGTTTTATTATATTTATAAGACGAGAACTTCGGGAATTGTTTAAGTCTTAACCGCCAACTGACGCAGACCGGTGGTGAACGACACGACTGCGCGGCTTCAGCTTATCTTCGTTTCTGCCGTGTGCTATGACGATACTCGAGCGGAGACATGCCGGTCTGCTTTCTGAATATGCGGCACAGATACGACGGATCATCATAATGCAGCCGCGAGGCAATCTGCTTTACAGACAGATCCGTTGTGTCAAGCAACATTCTGACGACAAGCCCTATCTGAAGATTTATCTGCTCCTTTGCCGTCGTGCCGGTGTTGCGTTTGCTGATTATGTTGAGATAGTTTGGTGTCACGTTGAGACGTCCGGCATAAAAGGCGACATCGTGATGTCTGGCATAATGGCGGTTGAGTAGGGCGACAAAATCATTGGTGAGCGCCCACGCCCTGTTTTTCTGCGGGCCATCTCCGAGGCTGCCGAGCCGTGTCTCGACCAGTTCTGTCATGGCCGTCATGAAATTCTCGGCCTCGCGTCGCATCATCCTGTCTCTTATGACATCAGAGCAGTTGGCTGATATCCATCCGAGTGTGTCATACCACCGCGCGACAGCCCTGGCAAGAGAATCTGTCAGCGCACAGACAGGTGATTTATAAATGAAATCCCACAAACGGTTTGACGTCACAAGAAAGAAAAGATCCTGTGTCGCGTCGAAGTCTATCGAAAGGAAGCGCGCCTTGAAATCATCTGACACTGAGACCGGCACGACCACCATGTCGAACGTTATCAGTGTCAAACAGCCCGATCGCTGCGTACAGCTGCGCGAATTTATCGAAAACTCGGCGCTCCCGTTCTCGCAAAACATTATCAGACAGCCGTCTGTCAATAGCGGTCGTCCTGTCGGCCACATCGTGCCGTCTGTTGTGCCGCTGATAAATGAATATCGCCCGTATGCCCTGTCTCTCGATGTCATAAATCATCATTTTTGTGCAAATTTACTATATTTAACGTGCTATCGAAACCTTTTGTTATAAAAACTACCATATCAGTGTTGATTTACACCACATCCGCTATGCTATAAGTTCGTAACTTTGCAGGCCAACAAACACACTCTATATGGAAAGAGACAAACTTGACTTCGGAAACGGAAAAATCAAAAGCCTTTTCGCCGCCATGTTTTTCCCGACACTGATAGGCATGGTATTCAACTCGGTGCTGAACATCTGCGACGGCATGTTCGTCGGCCACGGTGTCGGCAGCAACGCTCTTGCCGCAATCAACATCGTCGCGCCCCTGTTTCTGCTCTGCACAGGCATCGGCCTGATGTTCGGCATCGGCGCGTCGGTCATCGGCAGCATCAGACTCGCCGAGGGAAACGTCAAGGCAGCCAGAATCATCATGACCCAGGCATACATCGCCGGCGCGATCATCTTCTGCGCCGTGATACTCATATCGCTGCTTTTCACACGTCCGGTGCTGTATGCGCTCGGCTGCAGCCCGGCGCTCGAGCAACACGCGACAGACTACCTGCTCTGGCTATGCCCCGGACTGGTGTTCTTTTACATGCAGTGTGCCGGCATGATGCTCATACGCCTTGACGGCTCACCCAAATATGCCATGAGCGTGCAGATCGTCGCCGCCGTGCTCAACATATTTCTTGACTGGCTGATGGTGTTCCCGCTCGATATGGGCATCAAAGGCGCGTCGATAGCCACGTCGATCTCATGCATCGTCGCCGGCGTGATGGTACTCGCCTATTTCATCTTCTTCTCTGACAAGCTGAAATTCTACCGGCTCAAGCTGTCGGCCAAATCATTGCGTCTGTCGCTGCGCAACACCGCCTATATGATGAAGATAGGACTCGCCACCTTTATCGCCGAACTCGCCATCGGCATAATGATGGTTACAGGCAATTATATGTTTCTGTCATATCTCGGTGAAGCCGGTGTGGCCGCCTTCAGCATCGGCTGTTACCTTTTCCCGCTGATATTCTCGATCAGCAACGCCGTGGCCCAGTCGTCGCAGCCTATAATCAGCTACAACTACGGAGCCGGATATCACGACCGCGTCAGACAGGCACTGAAGATAGCCCTCGTCACATCATGTGTCTGCGGTATTATCATCTCCGGCGGCATGTGGGCCGGAGCGGCGCCATTGACAAGCATTTTCCTCGGTCAGGCAGAACCAGCGTGGGCACTCGCCGTCTACGGTCTGCCGATACTTGGCATCTGCGCCATGTTTTTCGCTCCGAACATCACTTTTATAGGCTATTATCAGAGCCGTGAACAGGCCGGACTCTCGATTTTCTACATGCTGCTGCGCGGTGTGATATTCATGGTGCCGGGCTTTATATTCCTGCCGCGCTTCATCGGCGCAGCCGGCCTGTGGCTTGCCATACCCGTCTCTGAGATGCTGACCCTCGCCGTCATCGGGATTGTCTACTTGCTACGCAGGTAATTTTGAATTACATCCAAGGTATTGGGCTAATTGGACAAATTAGTCAAATTGGGATTTGTTTACAAAAACAGCGCTGTCGCGGGAAGTCACGGCAGCGCTGTAATTATTTATTAATCTAATGATTGTGCATTATGCATTGTGCATTGCATTAAGCAATTGCGAGGACGCGGGCGAGCATCGTGTCGATGTCGAGGTTATTGTCTGACTCGAGTCGGGCGACGTCATAGCGGTCGACAAACTTCTTGGCAAGGCCGAAGTTAAGAACCTTAAGACCCGTGTCGCCGAGAGCCGAAGCAACGCGCTGACCGAAGCCTCCTTCGAGCGAGCCGTCTTCGATAGTCACCACGACGCTGTGGCCATCCTTCAGAGACGCGAGCATTTCACGGTCTACACCCGAGACAAAGCGCGGGTTGATAAGAGTGGCGTCGATGCCTGCTCCGGCGAGCGCCGACACGAGCTGGCGGCCTTTGACGAGGAAGTCGCCGACACCTATGACCGCGACACGGCTGCCGCGTTTGAGCATCTTGAAGCGGTCAAGCTTGGAGTAATCCGTATCGACGTCATAGTCGGCGTGTTCGTATGAATAGGTCGGGACTCTCACGGCTACCTTGTATTTGTCCTGCGCGATGCCCCAGTCGAGCATCGCTTTTAGCTCCTCGGCGTTGGCGGGAGCAAGGTAGACGATGTCGGGTATAGATGTTATCATCGGTATATCCCAGAAGCCGAGATGTGTCATGTCGGGTATGCCCCTGACTCCCGTAGCCGCGACAGGCATGAGCGCAGGCGAATGATCCATGGCCCAGTCTTCAAGCAGCTGGTCGTAGGCGCGCTGAAGGAATGTCGCCACAACAGGATAGATGACCTTGACGCCGCCGCGGGCGGCACCGGCCATGACAGACACCCCCGTCTGTTCGGCGATAGCCACGTCGATATAGCGGTCGCCGAGGAGACGGCGTTCATCGGGGCCGAGGCCGAAGCTGTCGGGTGTCGCCGACGATATGACAAGCAGACGCGAATCAGCGGCGGCTTTGCCCATGATGAAATCCCGGAGTATGGTGTCGTTGTCGGGAGCATCACTGTTGTTGAGCGGGAGACCCGAAGCGATGTCGAACGGAACGCTCCAGTGGAATGCCTCGCGGTCACGCTCGGCGGGAACATAGCCGAGACCCTTCTGCGTGTTGATATGCACCACGACAGGACGAGATGTGCCTTTGACACTCTTGAAAGCCGCGATCAGCGACGAGATGTCGTTGCCGTTGCGCACATAGACATAATCGTAGCCGAACGCCTTGAAGATATTATTGTCAGATGTGCCGTTGGTCTCGCGCAGTTGCCGCAGGTTGTCGTAGATGCCTCCGTGGTTCTCGGCGATAGCCATCTGATTGTCATTGATGACGACGATAAGACCCTGGCCGAGAGCCGCACCGGCGTCAAGTCCTTCAAACGCCTCACCTCCGCTGAGTGATCCGTCACCGACAAAAGCCACGATATCATGCCTGTCACCACGGAGCTGGCACGCTTTGGCAAGACCGACACACAGGCTGATTGCCGGCGAAGTGTGGCCGGCATAGAATATATCATACTCGGGACTTTCCGTCGGGTCGGTATACTCGCCGATGCTGCCATAGCATGCCGGATCTATGAATCCGTCGACGCGTCCCGTAAGCATCTTGTGGGCGAAATCCTGATGCGATACATCGAAGACGATGCTGTCTACCGGAGCGTCGAATACATAGTGCAGGGCTATCACTGCCTCGATGTCGCCGAGGTTGGGACTGACGTGGCCGCTGACGGCGGCACACCGCCCGAGCACGGCCTGACGCATCTCGGCGGCAATTGATTTGAGTTCGTCGACAGTAAGATTCTTTATATCACGGGGCGATTTTATATCCTTTAATTTCATGATTGTCATTCTTTGTAAGTTATGGTTATACAACATCCCCGCGACACCATAAGTTAGCGCGGCATCAGGTCTATTAATTATTTTTTGCTTTTCCCGACTCTGTTGCATATCTTTGCCTGCGAAATAATATATCATGAAGCAACCGAGACATATCATCACGGCAATTCTCATGCTGCTGGCTACGACGGGCGCCCTCGCCGACAAGAAGCCCGACTGGATAAACCACGAGCGCTATGCGGCAGCCAACGCAGAAGTCATGTCGTCTGAAAACAGACCCGTCGCCGTATTCATCGGCAACTCGATTACCGATTTCTGGTATAAAAAACACCCTGAGTTTTTCACTGACAACAACTATGTATGCCGCGGCATCTCGGCCCAGGTGACGACGCAGATGCTCGCACGCTTCCGCTCGGATGTCATAGCCCTCAGGCCCGAAGTCGTCGTCATCCTCGCCGGCATCAACGACATAGCCCTCAACAACGGCGCTATCGAACTGCGGCATATCGCCGACAACATCGCCTCGATGACCGACCTCGCGCGCTGGCACGGCATCACGCCCGTCGTCTGCTCGGTATTGCCGGCGGCCGGATTCAGCTGGCGCCCCGAAATAACAGACGCACCCCGGCAGATCGCGGCGCTCAACACCATGCTGAAAAAGCACTGCGACGACAATAACATCATTTTTGTAGACTATTACAGCCCTATGGCCGTCGAAGGCGGAGCCATGGACCCTCGCTACAGCGACGATATGGTTCATCCGACCGTCGAAGGATACAGCGTGATGGAACCTATTGTCGTCAAAGCCATTAAATATGCGACAAACCGTTGAGAGCCACTAATTTCAAGACCGTTGACCTTTAACATTTTCACATAAAAAGTAAAATTATGGCAACATCTGTTAATAATTTAAAAAATAATTAGATAAATCCTAACGATTTCATTACTTTTGTAAAAATAAAGTCCGCTCAAAGCGCTCACCTTAAATCAACCGCACTACCTTAAACCGCAAAAACAATCAACACCAAACAAATAAATCAATTAACCCAAATCATCACCTTATGAAAAAGCATTTCTTCTTAGCTGTGGCCCTCATGGCCATCGGCGGTGTCGCAGGCGCTCAGGTACAGAGCGACGGCGCACCCGTGAAGTTGCTGTCGACCCCCGGCGGTCTTATGGCTCCGGTATGGTCGCCCGACGGATCTAAAATCGCAGTGACGACCGACAATTACACCGGCATCCTCGTCGCCAACGCCGACGGCACAGCCCTGCGTCAGCTCACCCGCGAGGCCGGCACAGGCTATAATATGACCTGGACCGAAGACGGCGCTGCCATCATCAGCCGCAACAACATCATCGAGAACGGCCGCGTGTTCCACGAAATCAAATCGTTTGACGTCAACCGCGGCACATCGAAAGTGCTCGTCGCCAAAAGCCGCGAAGCCGTTTCTCCCCGTCTCAAAGCCCGCTCGGGCGCCACTGACATCTACTCGGTGATGCTCGCCCGTCCGACCAAAGCGGCCAAAGAAATCAAGGCTCTCAACGAGTTCGCCGGCAAGACCGTCATCAATCCGGCCCTCTCGCCTGACGGCAGCAAAATCGCATTCCAGATTCCCGGCAAGGGCATGTGGCTTATCAACGCCGACGGCAGCGGTCTCCGCTCGCTCGGCAAAGGCTCTCACGCCTCATGGCTGCCCGACAGCAAGACCCTCGTCTACACTGTCGTCGAAGACAACGGCGAGAGATTCACAGCCTCACAACTCAAATCTGTCGACACCGCCAGCGGCAAGACCTCAGTCATCACCCGCCGCGCCGACATGATACCGATGACTCCGTCTGTATCGCCCGACGGCCGCAAAGTCGCATTCGAGAACGCTGCCGACGCAGCCATCTATGTTGTCAACCTCAAATAACTGCGCCCAATGAAAACGTCAATCACAAATATAGCCAAAGCCACACTTATCGCAGCAACGGCTTTGATGGCCGCACCGGCAGTCAGCGCCCAGGACGGCGACGCCACACAGAAAATAGCATGGGGCGATTTCAAGCTCTATATCGACCCCGGTCACTCGGGCCGTGAGAACGGCGGTCTCTGGGGCTACTCCGAAGCCGAAAAGACTCTCCGCGTCGCCCTCGGCATCGAAAACATGCTCAAGACCTACACCGACATAGCCGACGAGAACGTCAAGCTCTGCCGTTATGACGACAACACAACCGTCAGCCTCGAGGAGCGCTCTGACGAAGCCAACGCCTATGGCGCCGACTTCTTCTACTGCATCCACTCTGACGCATCGTCTGACCCTGCCACACCCAACGAGATTCTGCTTCTCTTCGGCGGCTGGCGTAACGAGGGCGTCGACATCGAGAAAGAGCCCAAGGGCGGCAAAGCCTTCGGCGACATCCTCGAGCCCAACCTCGCCGGCGCCATGGGCGTCAAGTCACGCGGCAACTGGCATGACCGCTGCTGGTATGACAAAGCTTCGCAGACCCACGAAAACCAGTATCCCTACCTCTCTGTCAACCGCCGCACCAACATGGCGTCGATACTCAGCGAGGCCGGCTACCACACAATCGCCTCTCAGCAGCAGCGCAACATCAACAACGAATATAAACGCATCGAGGCCCTCGCAGCATTCCAGACAATCCTGAAATACCGCAATCTCGAAGTTCCCTCGCAGACAATGCTCACCGGCGTTGTCAGCAACTCGGAGAACAATCAGCCCCTCAACGGCGCCACCATCAAAGTACAGGGCACCGATCTCGAATACAACACCGACACTTACGACGGTCTCTTCTATAAATATACCAAAAACCCCAACCTCATCCACAACGGCTTCTTCCTCTTCGAAGGCCTTGAGGCAGGCAAAGAGTATACCCTCGAATTCAGCGCTCCCGGCTTTGAACCCGCTACCAAGAGCGTGACCATCCTTGCCGGCGGCGAGACTTCAGCCGACTATATCACCCACTGCGACATAGCCCTCACCAACACAATGCCCGCTATCGTCAGCTCTGTTTCTCTGACAGACCTCAGCTCTGTCGAGGCCGTCGAACCCATCGTCATCACATTCTCGCGCAACATGATCCGTGAGACAGTCGACCAGGCTCTCTCTATCGACAACGACGGCATCATCACAACCGAGTGGATCAATGACTACACACTGCAGATCAATGTCAGCCAGCTCGAAGCCCTTTGGGAATATAACCTGAAGATCGACGGCAGCATCGCACGCAACAGCCAGACCAACATGCTTCTCGACGGTGACAACGACGGCGTCGAAGGCGGTGACTATGTGCTCACCTTCACTATGGCCGAGCCCGACACCGAAGCTCCCTATGTCGTGACAACCTATCCCGCTGCCGACGGCGAAGCTCTCTACACCCAGCGTCCGCCCGTCCGCGTCGAATTCAACGAAGCTATTGTCTGGAACGATGACGAAGACCACACCGGCCTCATCACCGTCAAAGACGCTGCCGGCAAAGTATATGAAGGCACAATCACCCACGCTGTCATCGGCGGCGCCTCTGTGCTCCACTTCCTCACCCATGAAGACTACGCCACCGACTGCGCCGTTCTTGTCACAGTCGCCGACGGTCTTACCGACCTTTCGGGCAACGTAGGCACAGGCACAGCCTTCCGCTTCCTCACCGAATATCGCGAAAAGACCTCGAGCACCATTATCCACGAGCTCAAAGACGAGACCGGTTTCTGGGCTCCCGGCGGCTCAGGCTCGAGCAAGGGCTTCATCAAAGAAGAATGTGCATCGACCAATATCGGCGTATCACCCTTCTATGGCGTCAACTCGTCGTTCCTCGTTGTCTACAGCTTCGACCCCGACCACGCCGACGAGAACTGGCACATGCGCGTCCACAATCCCGATGGAGCAGTCAAAGTCCGCCGCGACAAAAACGACGGCATCATAACGATGTGGGTCTATGGCGACGGTTCTAACCGCAACACAGGTGTCTACATGCGTATCTTCGAAGACAACGGCCTTGCCTACAAAGCCGACCAGCTCAACGTCAACTTCCGCGGCTGGGGTCTCATGGCCTGGGATATCGACACAGACGAAATCGGCCACTTCACAGGCGAAAACGGCTTCGGCAGCGCATGGTATCTCGACGCAATCTACCTGACACACGAATACACCGATCCTGACGACGAGGACATTCCCTTCCAGCCCTGGAGCGGACAGATCGCCTACCACAATCTCGAGTACAGCAAGTGGAGCGAAGCTGAACGCAAGGCCAAAATCACCGACATCGACCTTCCCGACGGCGTCGAGTCTGTCGTCGCAGGCAGCCTCACCGTCAAAGTCAGCGACGATTACGTAAGCGTCATCTCTGACGAAGCAGTCAAAGCAGTCGACATCTACAATGTCGCCGGCGCCAAAGTCGCATCAGCAGCCGCATCGACCGTTTCTATCGCCTCGCTTCCCGCCGGCGTATACGTCGTCAAGGCCGCTACAGCTTCTGACACCAAGACAGTCAAGTTCGTGAAATAAACCATAGTGATTGCCGCCTGTGCGGCGACCAAAACCCGATATGACACGGGGCGATTTCAATCGAAGTCGCCCCGTTGTCGTTTGTAAATGTTTTTGTAATTTTGCTGTTGACAAAAAAAGAGAAAACCATGAGACCAATGAGGAAAGCATCGCGGCAGAAAGAAGCCGACTGGGCTCTTGAAGTCTTCGACCGGGCGCCCTACGTTACCGTCAGCATGACACGTCCCGACGGCACACCCTACGGGCTGCCCCTGTCGCTCGCGCGCGACGGCCGTTCGACATTCTACTTTCACTGCGCCGGCGAAGGCGAGAAACTCGACTGCCTTGCGGCAAATCCCGTCGTCAGCCTGTCGGCGGTCAGCAAATGCACACCGCGATACGAAGAAGAGAAAAACAATTTTACAGAATACTACCACTCGGCCGTCGCCCTCGGCAATGCCGCCGTGGTCAGCGACAACACCGAAAAAATCCACGCGCTACGCCTTATTTGCAGCCGCTTCCTGCCACAATATTTAGATCATTTCGACGAAGCCGTTGCCCGCAGCCTGTCGCGCACGGCCGTCGTACGCATCACACTCACAGAACCACCTGTCGGCAAATGCAAGCCTTAGAAGCTTACACCCGGTCTATGAACCCATAACCGGCACTTTCAGCGGACAACCGCTGATACAGCGGCCGCATTTGAGACAATCGGGGTGAAGGAAACCCTCTGCCTCGTTACGGCTCTCGTGAGGTCTGAGCTGCATCGGACACACAGCCGAACATTGCTTGCAACGGGTCGTACATTTCTCGCCCACAAAGATACGGCGGTAATTGTCGGGCAGTTTGCCGCTGCGCGGAGTCACCCATGACGAGAGTGTGCCCATCGGACAGAACGAACACCACGTACGCGGCGCATAAATAAACGACAGAGTTATGCCTACGACTGTCGTGACAAGTATTATTATCCAGAACACCCTTCCCATGGCATCCCAGTCGCCCCATGCACGATACATCTGCACGCCGAACATCGTGAATATAAACATCACCATAAATATGCGGAAACCCTTTGTGCGGACAAAGGCCGGTATAGGTCTGTGCGGCGAATACTTCGCCAGCACTCGGTCATAGAAATTACCTCGCGGACAAGCATTGCCGCACCACCATCGTCCCCGGCGCACGGCAAAAGCCACAGGCGCTATCATGCAGATTATTGCCAGAAATCCGACTACAGGATAGAAAAAACCTATGACGAGATATGCCGGCAATATCCAGTATAATGAATAACCTTTATGCGGGAGAGATCTGAAAAACTGTTTATTTGCCATGTGATTGCGTATTCATTGATTTGTGCATACAAAACTACGCAATCACCGCGATAGACACAAACGATAGTATAGATATACCAATCGATTTTATCAATCACAGCACTATCGAAAATTTTCCAAGCCTTTTGTTGACCATCGCAGGCGGAATAATTGTCCTTATCGCATCGGCGAGTATATTGAGCAGTCGCTCGCGCACAAAATTGCGATGCACAACAAAAGCAATCTCCCGTGTCGGCTCGGGATTTGTGAGAGCGCGCACATTTGCCCGCTGACATTCATTCAACAACGGCACATGAAGCTCAGGGATGATGGCATAGCCGCCGTTACGGTCGACAATCTTTATCAGAGTCTCGACACTGCCGGCCTCATAGACAGCCTGACGTTCGCCTCTATAATTGCAGAAAGGAAAAACGCCTCGGTTGGGACAATAGCCCTCGCGAAGCACCCACACGCTTTCTACGGGAAGACAGCCGGTCTGCAACTCTCTCTCGTCATAGATGGGCTCTCCCGGCGAGACATACGCCATAAGCCGCTCCCGATAGACAGGTATCTCCAGCAGACTGTCGTTGTCAACCGGTGTCGCCAATAAAGCTATGTCGAGCTCACCGCGCTCAAGCTGCGATATAAGGGCCGGAGTCCGTGCCTCCTCGACACGCAGTTCTATATCGGGATGATTCAGCGACAGATATTTCAGCATCTCAGGCAACAGATATGGAGCCACCGTTGATGTTATGCCAAGCGATACATGCCCGACAGCCTCACCTTTCCGCGTAGATACCAGCTCTTTTATCTGCGCCGCATTGAAAAGCAGCTGTCTGGCCCTCTCAAGTATCTCCTCGCCGACAGCAGTCGGCCTTACCGGATGGCAGCTGCGGTCAAATATGGCGACATCAAGCTCAAACTCGAGTTTCTGGACCAACGACGAGAGAGTTGACTGCGATACACCGCACGAATCGGCGGCTTTTGCAAAATGACGGTATTTGTCTACCGCCACGATATATTCCATTTGCTGAAGAGTCATGACAGAGATGTGTTCGGTTTTTTCGATGCTAAGATAGATAAAATCTGTTTTGCAGAACAGATTTATTCGGCTAATTTTGTAAAAAAATAATGATTATGATACAAGTAGATAAAAATATCTGTCCTCACAACCATGTCTGTCCCCTTATAAAGACTTGTCCGGTGGGTGCCATCACTCAGGATGCAGAAGGTTTTCCCGTCATAGATTATACCCTCTGCATTGAGTGCGGCAAATGCGTCCGCAAATGCCCCAAATCAGCGATGAAACATATCGAAGAGTAATCCCGCCTTCGACGTCTGCCTTATACATAAAAAAGATGGCAGAATAATTTGTCTGCCATCTCAAAACAGTTATCTCCAGATTACAATCACCATTTTACGGGCTCGCTCATGATGTTGCCGTCGGCGGCGTCATCGGCAGTAAATGTGTTGCCGCGATACTGTACACAAAGCATTACGAGTGGCTCGGTGCCGTTATTGCGCACTGATCTTTTTCCGTCGGGGGCGACGCGGACTACCGTGCCTTCTTCGACGGGAAAGACATCGCCGTCTACTTGAAATTCGCCTTTGCCCGAGAGGAAAAAATAAAGTTCCTCGTGATTTTTATGGGTGTGGAGAAAACCGGTCTCCTGACCCGGAGCAAAAACCTGAAATGAAAATTCGCCCCCGGTCGCGCCGAGTGTCTGACCGCCGAATACTTTGCCGGGAATCGTGATTTCCGGACCGAGATTGAGTACATAATCCTTGATGTCGGCGAGTCTGCCGAAATTTGCGGCACTGAAGTTTGCACCGCTTTCGATTGTCTGAATCTGTTTCATTTTATCTGTCATTTGGTTTTACGATGCAAAATTACAATGCAAACACAGGCGTGTCAAGAAGTTACTTTTAAGTACAATAGTAACCTTTCTGTCACTTTTGCTGTATCGCAGACTCTTATGATTTCGTTTTTTTGAAAAAATTTCATCAGCCTTGTGTATACACCGATTTGTCAGTAACTTTGCGAAATAAAGCGTTAATTTATTATGGAAAACGAAAAATCAGACTTGATTATAGAGATATGTCCGATACGCAACGTGGTTTCGCGTTTCGGCGACAAATGGTCTCTGCTGGTATTGCTTGTCATCGACAGAAGTGGCGTGATAAGATTCAATGAACTCGGGCGCATGATACCCGACATCTCTACGCGAGTGCTATCGACAACCCTCAAAACCCTCGAAGCCGACGGCCTCATAGACCGCAAGGTATATGCCCAGGTGCCCCCGAAAGTAGAATATTCACTCACTGAGACAGGCAAATCACTAATACCGCTGCTGATGCAGCTCACTGAGTGGGCTCAGACCAATATGAAGAAGGTGATGGAACACCGGTCTGAGTATGAAACACGACAGACCGCACAGATTTAAAGTTATTGTGCAAAAGTTTGGTGAAATTGATAAGTTGATTTAACTTTGCGAGTATTCGAAGTGTTTTACTTACACGTTTCAACTGATTCATCACCATTGTCTACAGATTTGAACATGACAGAATATAAGATACCGCTGCGCAGCAGTCTCAGTCTCAACGGCCGGCGTATGGCCGGAGCCAGAGCATTATGGCGCGCCAACGGCATGACTGACAGTCAGATGAACCGTCCGGTCATAGCCGTTGTCAATTCATATACCGGCTTTGTGCCCGGGCATACCCATCTGGCCGAGGCCGGAGAGATTGTCAGAAAAGAAATAGAGCGGCTCGGATGTTTCGCCGCCGAGTTCAACACCATCGCCATCGACGACGGCATCGCCATGGGCCACGACGGCATGCTCTACTCGCTGCCCTCGCGCGACCTCATCGCCGACTCGGTCGAGTATATGGTCATGGCGCATTGCGCCGACGCCATGGTCTGCATCTCTAACTGCGACAAGATTACCCCCGGCATGATGATGGCCGCCATGCGCCTCAACATCCCGACGGTCTTTGTCAGCGGCGGCCCGATGGAGGCCGGACGCACACCCGAAGGCAAGGGCATAGACCTCGTCGACGTGATGGTCGCCGCGGCCGACGACTCTGTCGACGACACGACGGTAGACATGTATGAGCGCCGCGGCTGTCCCACCTGCGGCTCATGCTCGGGCATGTTCACGGCCAACTCTATGAATTCGCTCGCCGAGGCCATCGGTCTCGCTCTCGCCGGCAACGGCACAGTCATGGCTACCCACACCGAGCGCCGCCGCCTTTTTGAAGAAGCAGCGCGGACGATAGTCGAAAACGCTTACAGATATTACCGCGACGGCGACACATCGGTGCTGCCGCGCGAGATAGCCTCACGCGCCGCCCTGCTCAACGCCATGTCGCTCGACATCGCCATGGGCGGTTCGACAAACACCGTGCTTCATCTCCTCGCTATCGCCAGGGAGGCCGAAGCCGACTTCACCCTCGACGACATCGACCGTCTGTCGCGCAGAATACCGGTGCTCTGCAAGGTAGCGCCGAGTTCGCCATATCACATCGAGGACGTCAACCGCGCCGGCGGCATAATCACCATCCTCAGCCGTCTGGCCGACGCAGGCCTGGTAGACACATCGGCCCGGCGCGCCGACGGACTCACCCTCGGCGAGGCCATATCGCGCTACGCCCTGTCTGCCGACGGCAAAAGCGCCTGTGGCGACCATATCTGGAGCGCCGCTCCCGGCGGCAGCCGCACGACAAAGCTTGGCTGTCAGGATGCCAGCTACGATAAATTCGATACCGACAGTGCCGGCGGCTGTATACGCGACACAGCCCACGCCTACCTGCCTGACGGCGGTCTGGCCGTGCTCCGCGGCAATATCGCCACCGACGGCTGCATAGTCAAGACGGCAGGCGTCGACGAATCGATTCTGCGCTTCAGCGGCACGGCGCGGGTCTTCGAGTCGCAGGACGCCGCTGTCGACGGCATACTCAACGGCTCGGTCAGCGCCGGCGACGTCGTCGTCATCACATACGAAGGTCCCAAAGGTGGACCCGGCATGCAGGAGATGCTCTACCCCACAAGTTATATCAAATCGCGACATCTCGGCCGCGAATGCGCCCTCATCACAGACGGCCGCTTCTCGGGCGGCACATCGGGACTGTCGATAGGCCACATCTCGCCCGAAGCCGCCGCCGGAGGCAACATCGCGCTTGTCCGCGACGGCGACATCATCGACATCGACATACCGGCGCGCACCATCAGCCTGCGCGTCAGCGACGAAGAGCTCGCCGAACGCCGCCGGCAGGAACTCGCGCGCGGCGACCGGGCCTTCACCCCGCACAACCGCAACCGTGAAATTTCAAAAGCACTGAAAGCCTACGCAGCCAACGTCACTTCGGCTGACAAGGGCGCCGTGAGACTATAACGCTAACATTAATATCTATGTCCGAAAAGATTTCAGGAGCCGAAGCATTGATAAAAGCACTGTTGGCCGAAGGGGTAGACACAGTCTTCGGCTATCCCGGCGGTGCCATACTTCCTGTCTACGACAGCCTCTATGACTACACCGACAAGATAACCCATATACTCACCCGCCACGAACAGGGCGCCATCCACGCCGCCCAGGGCTATGCCCGCGTCAGCGGACGCACGGGCGTCGTCATCGTCACCTCGGGTCCGGGAGCAGCCAACGTCATCACGGGCCTGAGCGACGCCATGATGGACTCGACGCCCGTCGTCGTCATATCCGGGCAGGTCGGCGCACGCTATCTCGGCAGTGACGCCTTCCAGGAAACCGATGTCGTCGCCATCACCCAGCCCATAACGAAATGGGCCGTGCAGGTGCGACGCGCCGAAGACATCGCCGGAGCCGTCGCCCGCGCCTTCTATATCGCCTCGACCGGACGTCCGGGACCTGTCGTCATCGACATCGCCAAAGACGCCCAGATCGGCCTCACCGAAGAAAGTTACAGGACAGTCGACTATATACGCAGCTATAACCCGCGACCCGACGTTGACGAAACGCTCATCGCCGAGGCGGCGCGGATTATCGACGGCGCCGAACGCCCGCTTATGCTCATCGGCCAGGGCGTGACAATCTCAGGCGCCGAAGACGCCGTGACGGCATTTGCCGAAAAAACAGGTATCCCCGTCGGTGCGACGCTGCTCGGCCTGTCGGCGATGCCGTCTGACCATCCCTTATATAAAGGTATGCTCGGCATGCACGGCAACATAGGCGTCAATTACAACACCAACCGCGCTGACGTCATCGTCGCCGTCGGCATGCGCTTCGACGACCGCGTCACCGGCAACACCGACCTCTATGCCCCCGACGCAAAAATAATCCATATCGACATCGACCCGTCTGAGTTTGACAAGACCGTCAGATCGGCTGTCGCCATCAACTGCGACGCGCGAGTCGCCGTCGAGAGACTGATGGCAGCCGTCAGCGCCGCCGACCACAAAGACTGGTGTGACAGCTTCGACACCTGCAACGCCGTCGAATCAGCCGATGTCATCGCCCGTGAGCTTAACCCGGGCTCACCGAAGATGACAATGGGCGAAGTCGTCTCGCGTGTCAGCGCCGCCGTGCCCGACAACGCTGTCGCAGTCACCGATGTCGGTCAGAACCAGATGATGTCGGCCCGCTACTTCAGATTCCGTCACCGCCGCGCCATGATAACCTCGGGCGGACTCGGCACGATGGGCTTCGGTCTGCCCGCAGCCATCGGCGCTAAAATCGGCGCCCCTGACCGCACGGTGTGCCTCTTCTGCGGCGACGGCGGCTTCCAGATGACGATACAGGAGCTCGGCACAATCATGCAGTACGGCGTCGCCGTCAAGATTGTCATTCTCAACAACAACTTCCTCGGCAACGTGCGTCAGTGGCAGAACCTCTTCTTCAACCGCCGTTTCTCACAGACGCCGATGCTCAACCCCGATTTCAAAGCCATCGCGGCAGCCTACGGCATCGCGGCCCGCGACGTCGACGACCGCTCTGAGCTCGACGGCGCCATCGCCGAAATGCTCGCCCATGACGGCTGCTACATACTCAACGTCAATATCGACGAGACCGACATGGTCTTCCCGATGACGCCAGTCGGCAAAGCCGTCGACTACATAATGCTTTCACCCGATAAAGTATTCACATTATGACCACACCCAAGCGACAACTGTTTACCGTCACGATATACTCAGAAAACTGCGTCGGACTCCTCAGTCAGGTGTCATCGATGTTCACGCGCCGGTGCATCAACATCGAAGACGTCACAGCGAGCGCGTCGTCTGTGCCCGACATCCACAAACTGACACTGACGACATGGGCCGACGCCCCGACGATGGACAAGCTCGTGCGTCAGATAGAGAAGCGCGTCGACGTCATCAAGGCCTTCCTGTATACCGACGACGACATCGTCTATCAGGAAATCGCGCTCTATAAGGTCGACACCTCGAAACTGCTCGCCGAGCAGAAACTCGAGTCGATAATACGCCACCACAACGCCCGCATCCTCGAGATCACTCCCGAATACACAGTCATCGAGAAATCCGGCCATCCGTGGGAGACCGAGGCTCTGCTCGACCGTCTGCGCCGATACGGCATCAAACAGTTTGTGCGCAGCGGACGCGTCTGCGTCACCAAGTCGCCCGTAGAGTATGTCGACCTCTATCTTGAAGAACAAAAGCTCAGGCGCGAGCGTTCTTCATCTGAACAAAACGAACAATCATGAAACGACCGGTCGAACATACCCACACATACCGGCTCACCGCCGGCGAAAGCGGAGCCGAAGCCACACTGCCCGTCACCCTGCTGCTCGAACGCATCATCGAAGTAGCCACCGAACACGCCAACCTGCTCGAAATCGGCTACGAACAGCTAAACCGCCGCGGCATAGCCTGGGTGCTCAGCCGAGTTTCGTTCGAGATGAAACGCTATCCGGCCATCAACGAGAGCTATAGCCTCACAACCTGGATCGAGGGATATAACCGACACTTCAGCGACCGGTGTTTCACTGTACACGACGGCGAAGGCCACATCATCGGCTATGTCTACACAATGTGGACGGCCATTGACATCAAGCGTCGCTGTGTCGCCGACCTCGACCTGCTCGAGAAAGACCTCTTCCCCGTCTCACCAAAGCATATACCTCTGACAAAGGCTCCGAGACTCAAGGCGCTCGTCAACCCGGAGACAGAAGACTATACATTCAAATACTGCGACATCGACTTCAACCGTCATGTCAACTCAGTGCGTTATCTCGCCCTGCTGCTCAACCGCTGGCCGCTCGACTATTACGACAGCCACGAGATCGGACGCCTCGACATCTGCTTTCACCGCGAATGTCATTTCGGCGAGACTGTCACCGTGGCTGTCTCAAATGACGCCAACGTTTCTGAATGTGAGATAACGGCCGACGGCTCGCGCGCTGTCGGTTTCAGAATCATCTGGCGCGACCGTATTTTCGAATAACATCAACAATCAAAATTTATAATCCTATGGCAAAAATGAATTTCGGCGGAGTCGAGGAGACAGTCGTCACCCGCGAAGAATTTACACTCGACCACGCCCGCGAAGTACTCAAAGACGAAACCATCGCCGTCATCGGCTACGGCGTGCAGGGCCCCGGCCAGAGCTTCAATCTCAGAGACAACGGCTTCAACGTCATAGTCGGACAGCGTCCCGGCAAAACCTATGACAAAGCTGTCGCCGACGGATGGGTGCCCGGCGAGACACTCTTCGGCATCGAAGAAGCCTGCCGCCGCGGCACCATCGTGATGTGCCTGCTCTCTGACGCCGCCGTCCTCAGCGTCTGGCCCACAATCAAATCGCAGCTCAAAGCCGGCGACGCCCTCTACTTCTCACATGGCTTCGCCATCACCTGGAACGACCGCACCGGCGTCGTGCCTCCCGCCGACGTCGACGTCATCATGGTCGCGCCAAAGGGTTCGGGCACTACCGTCCGCTCGCTCTTCCTCGAAGGCCGCGGCATCAACGCCTCGTTTGCCGTCGAGCAGGACTACACCGGCCGCGCTCTTGAACGCACCCTCGCTCTCGGCATCGGCATCGGCTCGGGCTACCTCTTCGAGACGACCTTCCGCCGCGAGGCCACAAGCGACCTCACCGGCGAACGCGGCGCGCTCATGGGCGCCATCCAGGGTCTCTTCGCCGCCCAGTATGAAGTGCTGCGCGAAAACGGCCACACACCCTCCGAGGCTTTCAACGAGACAGTCGAAGAGCTGACCCAGTCGCTCATGCCCCTCTTCGCAGCCAAAGGCATGGACTGGATGTATGCCAACTGCTCGACGACAGCACAGCGCGGCGCCCTCGACTGGATGACACCTTTCCACGACGCCATCAAACCTGTCATGGAACGCCTCTACAAGAGCGTCAAAGACGGCGTCGAAGCACAGATTTCAATAGACTCCAACTCCAAGCCCGACTACCGCGTCAAACTCGAGGCAGAGCTGAAAGACCTCCGCGAGAGCGAACTCTGGCGCACGGCCGAGACTGTCCGCCGTCTCCGTCCCGAAAACAGCTGAACACATTAATTTCGCCCGTCGTCCGGTATTATATCGCGGCGACAATGATTAAAATCACGTTAATTCCTGATTTCAGCTCTGAAATCAGGAATTATTTTAATACCTTTGCACGATTAAACGATATATCACCGTTCGTCACCGTAATTGAGAAAGTCTCTACTATATATAGCCATTCTGTTAATTCTGCCATCTGTCATTGCCGCGGCCACCGCCAAAGCCGGCAATGTCAGTGACGACCTGCCGCAGCCCGACAGTATCGTCGCAGTAAAAGACAGCAGTCTGAGAGACAGCATCGCGGTCGACAGCGCCCGGCCTTTGGCCATGAGACGCGACAGCCTGCGGCGCGACACCGCCGTCAGACGCTCGCGCATCGTGCGCACCAAGGCCGACCTCGAGACAGCCGTCGATTTCTCATCGAAAGACTCGATGATTATCATCCGCCGCGACACCGCCTTCATGTATGGCGAAGGCTCGGTAAAATACGGCGACATATCGCTTCAGGCAGCCCAGATAAAGATGGACCTGACCGACAACTCGGTATATGCCATCGGACGCGAAGACTCGCTCGGCGAAGTCATTGGCTCGCCCGTGTTCAACGAGAGCGGCACAGACTACGAGGCCTCGACGATGCGCTATAACTTCAAGACCCGCAAGGGATTCCTCACCGACATCATCACCCAGCAGGGCGAAGGCTATCTCACCGGCGGCGTCACAAAGAAAGACGAAGGCGACGACTACTACATACAGAACGGCCGCTACACAACCTGCGACAACCATGAATGCCCCCACTTCTACATGCAGCTCACCAAGGCCAAAGTGCGTCCGGGCAAAAACATCGTCGTCGGCCCAGCGTACATGGTGCTCGCCGGCCTGCCGCTCCCTCTCGCCGTTCCTTTCGGCTTTTTCCCTTTCACTGAAAGCTACTCGTCGGGCGTCATAGTGCCGACATTCGGCGACGACTATAACCGCGGCTTCTATCTAAGCGACGGCGGCTACTATTTCGCCATCAACGACAACATAGACATGGCGCTGACGGGTGAGATCTATACCAAAGGCTCATGGGGCCTGCAGGCTCAGTCAAACTACGTCAAAAGATACAAATACTCGGGCAACTTCAACATCAGCTACCTCAAGACCATCACAGGCGAGAAAGGCGAGCCCGACTATTCGACCCAGACCAACTTCCAGGTCTTGTGGAGCCACACCCAGGACACCAAGGCCAATCCCAACATGAACCTCTCGGCGAGCGTCAACTTCACCACAAGCGGCTATTCGCGCAACGACCTCAACTCATACTACTCTCCTTCGTTCACAGAGAACACCAAGAGCTCTACCGTCAACCTCACATACCGCTTTCCCGGCACAAAATGGTCACTGTCGTCGACTCTCAACGTCTCGCAGCGCACACAGGACTCGACCCTGTCGGTCTCGTTCCCCAACTTCACGCTGACGATGTCACAGACCTACCCTTTCAAGCGCAAGAAAGCCTCGGGCGACGAACGCTGGTATGAAAAAATCAAAATGTCATATTCGGGTCAGTTCCAGAACTCGCTGACGGCCAAGCAGAACGAATTCTTCAAGAAGAGTCTTATCAAGGACTGGCGCAACGGCATGCAGCACAAGGTGCCTATCTCGGCCACATTCAACGTGCTCAACTATGTCAACATCACCCCGTCAATCAACCTGAGCGACCGCATGTATACCCGCAAGGTGCGCCGCCACTGGGACCCCGTCGCCGGCATCGAAGTCTGCGACACCAACTACAGCTTCTATAACGTCTGGGACTTCCGCGCATCGGTATCTCTCGATACAAAACTCTACGGTTTCTACAGCCCCATCGGCCCGCTGAAGAAAAAAATCAAGATGGTGCGCCATGTCATGACCCCGACGATATCGTTCAACGGCGCGCCAGACTATTCGAGCCCCTTCTTCGGCTATTACGGCAAATATCAGTATGAAGGCGCCAACGGCCAGATGCTCGAACGCAAATACAGCTACTTCCCCAACGCCCTCTACGGCGTCCCCTCGGAAGGCAAAGAAGGCTCGATGAGCTTCTCTCTCGCCAATAACCTCGAAATGAAAGTCAAGACCGACAACGATTCGATAGGCGAGAAAAAAATATCTCTCATCGAAAACTTCACCGTCTCACAGAGCTATAACTTCGCCGCCGACTCGCTCAAATGGAGCGATATCAATACGTCTATATTACTGCGTCTTACCAAAGGCTTCAATCTCAACCTGTCGGCAACCTGGGACGTCTATACCTACCAGCTCAACGAAGCGGGGAACCCGGTAAGAGTCGACAAGACCCGACTCAGTGCCGGCAAAGGTTTGGGACGCCTGCGTTCGACCGGCACATCGTTCAGCTACACTTTCAACAACGACACCTTCAAACGCAAGAAAGACGACAACAAAGATAACAAGAACAACGACCGCAGCCAGCCTCCGGCCGGAGACGAATACCAGCAGGGGCAGGACGAGGCAGCAAACGCCGGCACCGACAATGACGTCGATCTCGGCGAGGACGGCTATATGAAGTGGACTGTGCCATGGAACCTCAGCGTCAACTATTCGATAAACTACGGTTACGGCACTTTCAACAAGAAAAAAATGGAATATAACAGCCGTATCACACAGAATCTCAGCTTCTCGGGCAGCATCAGACCGACCAAAAACTGGAATTTCTCGTTCACGGCGTCATATAATTTCGATACCCACAAGCTCGCCTACATGAACTGCAATATCTCGCGCGACCTCCACTGCTTCACCATGTCGGCAAGCTTCGTGCCCGTAGGCCCGTACAAGAGCTACAACTTCCACATCGCAGTCAAATCATCACTCCTGAGCGATCTCAAATATGACAAGCGCTCATCGATGTCCAACGGTATCAACTGGTATTAATCCAAACGATTAGATCAATACATATTGCACAATTGTACACAACGGAGCGCAGCCGGCATTTTAATCACATAGGCAGCAAGCGTTTACGCGGCTGCGCATGGTACAGCCCTACAATTTTGTGATTTTTTGTAACAACGATGTCAATGTACGTTTGACATCGTTTTGGTCGGTTTAGACGCGCGGGGATGTCTGCCGCTAAAGTGGTCGTGGATGGGGTGGTAGAGCCGTTTCGCTACAAGGGCTGAAGCCCTTGTTCCATACCCTGTCTATTGCTTTGAGTCTGAGGGGTATGATTATCGGGACGGTCGGGTCCGGCTTCTTTATCGGTACGTCGGGAGGAGCGAGTGAGGGGTCGGTATATTCCTTCAAGCCGGGCCAGCGGTAGAGATGGGGGATGTCGGCTCGGGCATGGAGTATGAGAAGGCTGTTTGGATTGCTGCTGATGACGGGGAAGACGGCGGTGGCGACGCGGTGGAAGTCGTTGT
>CABUPJ010000027.1 GCA_902493335.1 uncultured Porphyromonadaceae bacterium | reverse complement strand
TATGTGTAGATTGCGCTTTTCATCGGTGTTGCAAAGGTAAGTCACCGTTTGGCGGGTTTTGTGGCTAAAAGCGTATTATGGTGCAATTTTAGAATGGTTAATTCTCGACAGAACAAAAGAACATAAGGGCATAAGAACAGAAGATTGAGTCAATGCACAATCGTGAACAGAAGGTTTTTAAAGCTTTGTTGTGGAAGAATGTCTGCGTTTTTCAAACGCAATAAATCTATTATCGCTCTTACCGCGCAGGCCGGCGCCTAAGCGCCTCGGCCTACGCGGCTATCAGTAAAATCATCGCCTTGCAGGTGATATGGACCAAGGGCTTCAGCCCTTGGAATCAAAGAGTTAGCTGCGAGGACTGAAGTCCTCGCTCTAAGCCGCCGCTGATGCTGCTTTAAATGCATAGGCGGCAACCCTGCTTCGGGTTCGGAAGATATTTTTGTTTTGGCGGGGATGGTGTGTATAAAAAAGTTAAAAGGGCTGTATCTCCCGATAGAGCCCTCTAATAATCTACAATCTATAAAAACATATATATTTTGAAAAAACGGTTCGCTTGAGTTAGCAAATTGTCATTTTCTTAGATAACCGATACAAAATTATTGAATTTTTATCAGTCGTGCAAATTCTTTTGTAAAAAAATACAAAAATGACGTTGCCGCGCTCTGTACGAGGCTATGGCTGTTTTAAAGTTTTTTTAAAACAGGGTTGTCTGTCAGCTGTTGACGGACAGCAGATAATCGGCCATAGATGCGGCTGCATGGCGTCCGTCGCCCATGGCGAGGATGACGGTGGCGCCGCCTCTGACGATGTCGCCGCCGGCGAAGATGACGGGAACGGATGACTGCATGGCGTCGCTGACGGCAATCGTGCCGCGGCGTGTCACTTCAAGACCGTCGACCGACGATGGGATGAGCGGGTTGGGCGAGACGCCGACGCTGACGATGACTTCGTCGACTTCGATTGTGTCGACAGCGCCTTCGACAGGAACGGGACTGCGGCGTCCGCTTTCGTCGGGTTCGCCAAGCTCCATGCGCTGTATCTTCATGGCTACAACGCGGCCGCGTTCGTCGCCGATATATTCGACGGGGTTGGCAAGGGTGAGGAACTCGACGCCTTCCTCGATGGCGTGACGTACTTCTTCGGCGCGCGCGGGCATCTCGTCGAGGCTGCGGCGGTAGACAATCATGGCGCGTTCGGCTCCCATGCGCCGGGCTGTGCGGACACTGTCCATCGCTGTGTTGCCGCCGCCGATGACGGCGACGCGCCGTCCGCGCGTGACGGGGGTCATGCCGCCTCGGCCGGCGCTCATGAGGTTGATGCGGGTGAGGTATTCGTTGCTCGACATGATGCCGATGAGATTTTCGCCGGGTATGCCCATGAAGCGGGGCAGGCCGGCGCCCGAGGCGACGAAGATGCTTCTGAAACCGTCGGCGAGGAGGTCGTCGTGGCTGAGGGTGCGGCCGATGACGGTGTCGGTGACGAATCTGACGCCCATGGCCCGCAGGGAGTCGAGCTCGGCGTCGACGACGCTGTTGGGCAGACGGAATTCGGGGATGCCGTATTTGAGAACGCCGCCGATTTCGTGAAGGGCTTCGAAGACGGTGACGTCGAAGCCGCGGCGGGCCATCTCTCCGGCGAAAGAGAGTCCGGCGGGTCCTGAGCCGGCGACGGCGACCTTTATGCCGTTTGAGGCCTCGTGCCGCGGGGCGGCGGTTGAGGCTGCGTCGCGGCGGGCTGTGTCGGCGGCGAAGCGTTCGAGGTAGCCGATGGCGACAGGTTCTTTCTTCATCTTATTATATATGCAGCGGCTCTCGCACTGTTTTTCCTGGGGGCATACGCGGCCGCAGACGGCGGGGAGGGCGCTTGTGGCCTTGATGACGGCGGTGGCGCGGGCGAAGTCGCCGCGCTGTATGTTTTTGATGAAGCCGGGGATGTTGATGCTCACGGGGCAGCCTGTGATACACTGCGGGTCGGGGCAGTCGAGGCAACGGGTTGCCTCGAGGATGGCCTGAGAGCGGTCGAGGCCGCGGTTGACCTCTTCGTTGCAGGTGACCCGGACGGCGGGGTCGAGCGCCGGCATCACGACGCGGGCGATGGCCGAGCGGTCGCGGGCACTCATGGCCTGACGCAGTTCCTCGCGCCAGGCGTCGTCGCGCGGAGCCATCTTATATGCTTGAGTTTCCTTATATTCCATTGCGATAAGATTTCGATAGGATTAGTTGTAAGCCTTCATGCGCATCATCATCTCGTCGAAGTCGACCTGATGGGCGTCGAACTCGGGGCCGTCGACGCAGACAAAGCGCATCTTGCCGCCGACAGTGACGCGGCAGGCGCCGCACATGCCTGTGCCGTCGACCATGATGGTGTTGAGCGAGCAGATTGTCGGCACGTCGTAGCGTTTTGTCAGGAGCGAGACAAATTTCATCATTATGGCGGGGCCGATAGTGACGACTTTGTCGACATGCTCGCGGCGGAGGACTTCCTCGACGCCGTCGGTGACGAGGCCTTTGCGGCCCGAGCTGCCGTCGTCGGTCATGATGATGACCTCGTCAGACGAGTCGCGCACCTGATCTTCGAGTATTATAAGGTCTTTGTTGCGGGCGGCGAGGACGCTGATGACGCGGTTGCCCGAGGCTTTCATGGCCCTGATGATCGGGAGGAGGGGAGCGACGCCCACGCCGCCTCCGCAGCAGACGACTGTGCCGCATCGCGACACGTCGGTGGCGCGTCCGAGTGGGCCGGCGACGTCGGTCAGGCAGTCGCCCGGACTGAGGGCACAGATGGCTTCGGTCGAGGCTCCGACGGCCTGGACGACGAGCGTGATGGTGCCGGCCTTGACGTCGGCATCGGCGATTGTCAGCGGTATGCGCTCGCCTTTGTCGCCGCAGCGCACGATGACGAAGTGACCCGGACGGCGCGAACGCGCTATCAGCGGCGCTTCGACGACGAGCTTGACGACACGCTCTGAAAAGTATTCTTTTTCAATGATTTTGTTCATTTATACATATGTATATTATAATCCCGTGTATTTGTTTCTCGGCTGCAAAATTAGGTAAAAACAATGACATTTGACCCATTGGAGCCGCCTAAAGGTTAAATAAATGTTAAATTCAGGAAATATTTAGTACTATGTATTGCATAGTACTGTAAGACTTCATACATTTGCAGTGTCAAAACAAGATTACCAATAATCACAGACTATATGAACATAGAAAATTTGAAATCACAGATGCGCAAAGGGATGCTCGAATTCTGCGTCTTGCTGCTCCTCGACAAAGGCGACGCCTATGCCTCGGAGATCATATCGCAGATGAAGGAGGCTCACCTGATAGTGATGGAGGGGACGCTCTACCCATTGCTGACGCGCCTGAAGAACGACGGGCTACTGGCCTACCGGTGGGAGGAATCGCCCTCGGGGCCGCCGAGGAAGTATTACTCGATAACCGACACCGGGCGGGCATTTCTCGTCGAGCTTCACAAATCGTGGCAGGAAATAAGCCACACAATCAACCATCTCATTAACATCAACACCCAGACAACCGAACAATGAAAAAAACATTACCAGTCAATATCAGCGGCAAAGTATATTATATAGACGAAGACGCCTATGATCTTCTCAAAAACTATCTCTTCCAGCTCCGCAACGCTTTTCCCGGCGACGAAGGGGGAGAAATCGTCTCGGACATCGAGAGCCGCATCTCCGAGCATTTCGAGGCACGCATAAACGAGGGTGCCAATGTCATCGTCTATGCCGATGTCAACAAGGTCATCGAAACGATGGGCCGTCCGTCGGATCTCTCTGACGCGAACGACTATGACGGCGCTGCAGCGCAGCCGGGCAACAATGCGGGCGGCAATGCCGGAGCCGTCAACGGCGGCAATGCCTTCCAGAACGCCGGCGGCAACGATCCCGACTATATGACATTCAAGGTCAAGAAACATCTATACCGCAATGTCAACAACAAGGTATTCGGCGGCGTCATCAGCGGCCTCGCCACCTATCTGGGATGGGACGCCACGATCATGCGTATCTTAGTCGTGGTGCTCGCGCTCTGCACTCATCTCTGGCCCGCGTTTGTCATCTATATGATACTGTGGATGGTGATACCGCCGGCAAATACGCCCCTGCGGGTGCTCAACATGCAGGGCGCACCCGTGACGGTCGATAACATCGGCCAGTCGGTGCTCTCGTCGACACCTCCTCCCTATCAGGGAGTGCCGGCCCAGCAGTCGGGTTCGTCAAATTTTTTCGCTACTATCGTCTCAGTCGCAGCCAAATGCATCATGGCTCTGATCGGCATGTTCTCATCGATGGCCGCGCTCGGACTGTTCGTCGCCTTTATGGCTGTGCTGACAGGCATGATCGCATACGTCGCTACCGGTAGCGAGGTGATACTTCAGAACCTCGATTTCCAGATGTATGACAGCGTCGTGCTGGGCTGTTCGACTGTTCTTTGCGCCCTGATGATGTTGATGATTCCCTGCGTCGCCCTGACATGGCTGGCCTGTTGCATGCTTTTCAAGGCACCGAGCGCATCGAAGACAGTGCTGATAACAGGCATCGTGCTCGAAGTCATCTTCATCGCAGCCACAGTCGTTCTCGGTACGATAGTCGGCGCAAATCTCTGCCAGTTCCTCTGATAATCAAAGTTTTTTTGAAACTAAACAATCTATAAAAACATAGCCTTTAACAATCTATAGAAACATAACGAATTAGACAAAATCAACCGCCCGGGCCTCGTGATGAAGTCCGGGCGGTATCGTCTTTGAGCGGAGGCAGCCGCGATTATGTATACTGATGTGTGGATTTATGTAAGTGGGGATGGTAGACTTATTGTATATTTGCACTATCAAATACTCTAATGTTATGAATAAGAAAGTAATGATGCTGGCCGGAGCGGGCCAGATAGGCATGGCGATAGCCCGCCGCACGGGCTACGGCATGAAGATAATAATCGGTGACAGGAACATCGCCAACGCCACGACCGTTGCGGATGTAATGAATAAGGCCGGATTTGACGCCGAGGCCGTCGAGATGGATCTGTCGAACCGCGAGTCAATCAGAAACTTCATAGCCGAGGCGCAGAAGCATGGCGAGATCGAGATGCTCGTCAACGCGGCGGGCGTCTCTCCCTCGCAGGCGTCGATAGAGACGATTCTCAAGGTTGACCTCTACGGCACAGCCGTTCTGCTCGAGGAGACAGGGCGCATCATAGCTCGCGGAGGTACAGGCGTGACGATTTCGAGTCAGTCGGGACACCGTATGGCGGCACTCACGCCTGAGCAAGACCGGCTTCTCGCCATGACACCGACCGACGAACTGCTTTCTCTGCCGATGTTGCAGCCTGAAAACATAGAGAGCACCCTGCACGCCTATCAGATGGCAAAACGCTGCAATGTCAAACGCGTCATGGCTGAGGCGGTGAAATGGGGCGAGCGCGGCGCGCGCATCAATTCGATCTCGCCGGGCATCATCGTGACGCCTCTGGCAATCGACGAGTTCAACGGTCCGCGCGGCGATTTCTACAAAAATATGTTTGCAAAATGTCCGGCGGGGCGTCCGGGGACAGCCGACGAGGTCGCTAATGTGGCCGAACTGCTGATGCGGCCGCAGGGGGCTTTTATAACCGGCGCCGACTTTCTTGTCGACGGCGGCGCTACGGCTTCATATTTCTACGGGCCGCTTCAATCGCAGGCGTGACCGGCTGAATAAAGTATTACTAATAAACAACGTCCGACAGGACGTCTTTGCGTATTGCATTCTTTTCAAACATTATTTAAACAGCAACCGCCCGGACCTCGTGATGAAGCCCGGGCGGTATCGTTATTTAGAACCAATAAAGTGTGTGTCAGTCGCGGTGTTCCTGAAGGATGATGCCTGAAACGGTCACGTGGGTGTCGGCCTGGCAGCCGCCGAAGTCGAGAACGAGGTCGACGTTCTCCATGTCTTTGCCGGCCATGTTGATGCCTTTGTAGACAACGTCTTCATAAGCGGGAAGGTCTACGCGGTCGGCGAAGTAGTATACATTGTCGTCGCCGTGCATTACAAGCTTGACAGTCGCGCCCTTGAGGTCTTTGTCAGAGCTGAGGGTGATGCGGAAGTCGTAGGCTTTTTCGGCAGAGGTCGAGATTGTGGTGAAGAATTTCACCTGGGCCTGCCACTGGTCGGTGGTAGCCACGGGGAGTGTGACGTTATATCTGGCGCCGTCGATGGTGAAGTCGGGAGCGTCAATCGGTGCCCATCCGGGAGCGTAGTAGAATTCGTTTGTAAACGTAGCTTCATGCCAGAGGTTGTCGGCGCTGTTTTCGGCCACCCATGTCGGGTCGGGGATAACTGTGGGGTCGGGAACTTTTGTGCCGTCGTCATTGGCGTGGTCTTTGAGGACGATGTTGCGGATTGTCATCACCGTGTTTTCAGCGTTGCCGCCGAAGTCGAGCACAAGCTTGAGCTTGGGAGCGTCGATGCCGGCGAGGTCGGCTTTGTAGAAGACAGTCTCCTCGAAAGCCTTGAGGGCTATCTTCTCCTCGAAGAAGAAGTTGCCGTCGTTGCCGTCTTCGGTCAGTTTGACCATGACGCCCGGGTGGTCGACGCTCGAGGTCAGAAGGACAGAGAAGTCATAGTTTGTGGCCGCATTAGAGGCGATGTCGGTGAGCAGCGGCATCTGTGCCTGCCATGTCTCGAAGGTCGCAGAGGGGAGGGTGACTGTATATGTGCCGTTGTCGAATGTATATTCGGGGTCGGCGATCTGAGCCCATCCGGGAGCGTAGTAGAACGCGCCCACATTGACGGTGGCTGACTTCCAGAGGTTGAACTCGCTGTCATACTTGAAGCCGTTGAACGGAGCGTCGCCCTCGAGGTTGAGGGTATAGTGCCAGGCGATGTCGTTGTTGCTGTTGACGAGGTCGATCTGGCTGTTGGTCATCGAGAGAATCTTGAATTTGGGGTTCTCGTAGGCCTCGACGTTGGGCAGATAGCCGAGCACGGTGTGTGCGGGGAACTGGATGAAGAGGTCGTTGCCTTCGGCGAGAAGAGTGAAGCTTGTCTCATAGGCTTCGGCGGGAGCGACGAAGTCGAGACCGTCGCCGGTGTTATACTGTCCCCAGGGGGCGGCGGTATAACCGGTGTTGACGTAGATCTGGCCTGACGCGCCGGGATCGAAGCTCATCTTGCCGGCATCGGTGGCGCCGGTATGGCTGAATGTGAAGCGGTTGTCATAGAAGCCCCAGTCTTTTTTCTCGTCGACGCCTGCGCTCCACCATTCGAGACCGTCGGTGTTGGCGGGACCGCAGCCGAGGTGGCCGGGAAGGTCGTTGGCGATCTTCCAGGTCTTGGACTCGCCGTTTGTGAGGCGCTGGGTGTAGTGTGTGAAGTCTATCAGGGTGTTGTCGATGGTGAATTCGACGACCTTGGAGCCTTCGCAGACACCGTTGCGGTTGCCCATCTGCACTTCGACCTGGTAGGTGCCGGCCACGATGAAGACGTTCTTATAAACCTGACGGGTCGAGATTGATGTGCGGTTGCCGTCGACAATTTTCCATACGGGATAGACGCCTTTGTTGTTGAGCGACAGAGTGACCTGGTTTGTTGTCTGGTCGACCTCGACTTTGACGTCGATTTCATCGGCCTGCGGCAGTTTGTTGTAGTCGGGAGCGTCAAACGACTCGGGCGAGCATGCGGCGAGAGTGCCGAGAGCAAGGACGATGGCTGCCGATCTGATATTCTTTATTATGGTTTTCATGTCAAATACGAGTTATTAATAATTGTTTTGAACGAGGGTGCCGAGGGCTTTGTCGATTTCAGACTGCGGGATGGGCAGATATTTTTTCGACTCGCTCCATGTGTTTGTGCGGTATTCGCCATCGGGCACGAGGACAGAAGCGGCTTTGCCGGTGCGGATAAGGTCCCAGTAGCGTTTGCCTTCGCCGACGAATTCGAGGTGGCGTTCCTCGATGATGTTGTCGAGGTTGGCTGTTATAGATTTGAGGCCTGCGCGGGTGCGGACACGGTCGAGATAGCCCTGGGCGTCGCCAGCGCCGGCGCCGCGGACAATGAGTTCGGCGGCGTTGAGCAGCGTCTCGGAGAAGCGGTAGATGCGGAGGTTGTTGTTCCAGTTGAGTTCAGACGATGCCTTCTGGTCGGCGTTGTCACCGGTGTGAGCGGCATATTTCTCGAGGAAGAAGCCGGTGTCCTGGTAGCGTTTGTTGTAGTCGGCGCCGATGGCTCCGGCATTCCAGCATGTGGCGTCGCGACGGGTGTCGGCTTCGTCATAGCGCTGATAGGTCTCGAGGCGCACGGGGCCGAATCCCCAGCCGCCGTCGTGGCCGTCAGTGCCGCTGGGCCAGTTGTTGGGGCTTATGAGGGTGGGAAGGACAGTGCCGCCGGCGGCGAGGGGGTTGCCCCAGTCACGGATGGCGTTGTCGTCCTTGTAGTTGATCTCGAAGATAGACTCGTCGGTCCATTCGCCTGATTCTTTGAAAATCTCGCCGAAGTCGGGGTTGAGGTCATAGACGCCGCTGTTGATGATCTCGGTCATATATCTGAGGGCTGTGGCAAAGCGTGATTCGTCGTTCTGATACATGACGATTTCGGCGTAGAGCATATAGGCCATGGCCTTGGTGACGCGTCCGAGGTTGGCGTCGGTCTCTTTCATGGGGAGGGCGTCGAGGGCGATGGCGGCCTCGAGGTCGGCGATCATGAAGTCATAGACTTCGTCGGCTGTATACTGTGTGCCGAGGTAGGGAGCGCCTTCGAAGTTCTTGTCGAAATAGACCACGTTGCCCCAGAATTTCCAGAGCCAGCTGTAGTAGAAGACGCGGAGTGTGCGCACCTGTGCCTCGTAGTATTTGGCGTTTTTCTCCGTCATGTCAGAGATGCCTTTTCCCATATAGGCGATGACGTCGTTGCAACGTTTGACGCCGCTGTATGCGTCGGTCCACAGACCGGCGATGACGGCGGTGGGTTTGGCCTCGAAGTTCATCATATAGTGCCAGTTGGCGTTGTCGGTCTTGTCGCTGCCGCCAACCCAGAGGTCGTCGGCCATGATGTCAGACATCAGGTTGAGCGGGTTATACTCGTTCATAGCCCAGTCAGGCCAGTGCAGGGGGTCGTAGGCAGCGACCACGGCTTCCTGGATGCGGGCGTCGGTGGTGAAATATTCGTCGATTGTCGTGCGTGTGGGGTCAGAGACGTCGAGGAACGAGTCTGAGCATGAGCTTACGGCGATGGCTGCGGCCATCATGAGGCCGGCGGCACTGTATTTGTTTATTTTTGAAATTTTCATTGCGGTATTATCAAAAGATTAGAACTGGATATTGAAACCTACTGTCCAGATGCGGGGCTGGGGATATACGCCGTAGTCGATGCCGAGCGATGTGCCGCCTGACGAGATTTCGGGGTCGAAGCCGTGATATTTGGTGCATGTGAAGAGGTTTTCGGCCGAAACATAGACTCTGAAGTTCTGCACAGACACGCGGCGTGTGAGGTCGGTGGGCAGAGTATAGCTCAGGACGATGTTTTTGAGGCGGAAGTAGTCGCCGTCGTAGACGAGGAGGTCAGACGACTGCCAGTTGCGGCTGTCGCCGCGGACGAAGCGCGGAATGCGGTTCGATGTGCCTTCGCCGGTCCAGCGGCCGAGCATCCATGAGGGAAGGTTTGAGGCGAGGGCGTCGGTACGGCGGGTAGCGTCGTAGATGTCGTTGCCCCATGTGCCCTGGAACATTGCGTTGAGGGCTATGCCTTTCCACTGGAGGCCGATGTTGAAGCCGTAGGTCCAGTCGGGCATGCCTTTGCCGATCTTGGTGCGGTCGTCTTCGGTGATAGAGCCGTCGCCGTTAACGTCGACAAAGCGGACGTCGCCGGGAACAGCCGTGTCGCCGAACTCTTCGTTATAAGCGTCGGCTTCGGCCTGGTTCTGGAGGATGCCGGCGGTCTTGTAGCCGTAGAAGAAGGGGAAGGGCTGGCCGTTTTCGGCGCGGCTGATCGAGCCTGTGCCCTGGAATGAGTCGAGGTTGGCCCAGCCCTGTTCGTTGCCGTAGTCGATGAGTTTGTTCTTGAGATAGGTGAGGTTGCCGCCGATGTTGAAGGTGAAGTCACCGAAGTTGTGGCGGTAGTTTGCTTCCATCTCGACGCCCGAGTTGTCCATCTTGCCGACGTTGCCGACGGGGACAGATTCGCCGACGTAGGCGGGAACCTGCATGTTCATAAGCATGCCGGTGGTGCGTTTCTTATAATAGTCGACGCTGAATGTCAGGGCGTTGTTGAAGAAGCCGAAGTCGAGACCAACGTCGGTCTGGGTCGATTCTTCCCATTTGAGGTTCTTGTTGGGGAGCACCGATGCCTTGACGCCGTTGACGACAGATTCGTCGCGGCCGAAGATGGCGTTGTTGCCCGATGTGGCGAGAGCGATGAAGAGCAGGTCGTCGATGTTCTCGTTACCGTTCTTACCCCAGCTGAAGCGGACTTTGGTCGAGGTCCACCATTCGGGACGTTTCTGCATGTAGGGTTCGTTTGTGAGGTTCCAGCCGAGAGAGAACGAGGGGAATGTGGCCCAGTGGTTGTTTGAGCCGAAGCGGCTCGAACCGTCGCGGCGGATAGTGGCCTGGAACATGTATCGTGCGTCGTAGTCATAGCTTACGCGGGCGAAGAGCGAGGCGAGTTTTGCCTTGACGTTGGGAGCGCCGCCCGAGGTCATGTCGCCGTCCTCGGCGAGACCTGTCGATGCGTTGATGTAGGGACGGCTGTAGTCGGTGATGTGGTTGCGCGAGCCGTAGAGGTAGTTGCCCGAGCTCTGTTTGGCTGACTGGCCCAGAAGGACAGAGAAGTTGTGCTCCTTGATGCTCTTGTCATAGCTCAGGATGTTTTCGATCTGCCATACAAGGCCCATGTTGCGCTGAGAGTAGGCTGTCGAGAATGTCTTGCTCGAGCCTGAGCGGAGATAGTAGGGTTTGTCGTAGCCGTCGTTGCCCCAGAAGCTGAGGTCGGCGCCATAGCTGATGCGGTATTTGATGTTGTCCCAGATCTGGAGTTCGCCGATGAAGTTGCCGACAAACTTGTGGCTCCAGCCTTTGCTTGCGGGGAGCGACATGTTGGCGATCGGGTTAGACATTTCCTGATAGTTGCCGAAGACTTCGGGGTTGGTCAGAAGCAGGCCGTTTTTGCCGTAGAGGGGCACATAGTTGGCGTTGTCGGCATAGTAGTCCATCTGCTGTTTGGCGAGGTCGCCTTCGAGATAGGGTGTCAGCATCGGCGAGATCGACAGGGCCGAGCCCAGGGGCGAGCCCCATGTCGAGTTGGTCTCGATGCCGCGGCTCTTGATGCGGGCATACGAGGCGTTGACCGTTACCTTGAGGTTGTTGAGGAAGCTGCGGTTCCTGGCTTCGTCAAAGACGGTGTAGATGTTGTTGCTGCGCAGGGTGAGACGTTCGTAGTTTGAGCGGTCGAAGTTGCCGCCGACGATACCGTCCTGTGTGTAGTAGCCGAGCGAGAGGAAGTAGCTGACTTTGTCGCTTGCGCCGCTGAGGCTGACCTGATGGTTCATCACGGGAGCGTTGTCGTTGAAGACGGCGTCCTGCCAGTCGAAGCCTTTGCCGTAAGAGTAGGGATTGGCGTAGGGAGCGGCGATGCCGGCGTTGAGTGAGCCTTCGTTCATCATGATGGCATACTCGGTGGCGTCGAGGACGTCGCGGTGTTTCCATGCGCTCTGCCAGCCGTAAGAGAAGTCATATGTGATGTTTGTGCGGCCTTTCTGACCGTTTTTGGTTGTGACGAGGATGACACCGTTGGCTGCACGCGCGCCGTAGACAGCGCCCGAAGCTGCGTCCTTGAGCACCTCGATCGACTGGATGTCGTTGGGGTTGAGGTAGTCGAGACCGCCTTCGATAGGCATGCCGTCGACGATGTAGAGGGGCTCTGAGTTATTGATTGTGCCGATACCGCGCACACGTACACGGGCTGCGGCGCCGGGCTGGCCTGACGATGAGGTGACCGTCACGCCCGAGGTGAGACCCTTGAGGGCGTTGTCCATACGCACGGGAGCGGTGACTGCGAGCTCTTCGTTGTCGATTTTGGAAATCGCGGCGGTCACGACGCTCTTTTTCTGGACACCGTAGCCGATGACTACGACGTCGTCGAGTACTTTTGAGTCTTCAGAGAGGATGACTGTCAGGTGCTGACCTTCGGCACTGGCGGTCACTTCACGGCTCTGATAACCTACTGAGCTGACAACGAGGACTGTCTTGACAGGCACCTTGATGGTGAAGTTGCCGTCGATGTCGGTCGTGACACCGACGCCCTGTTGTCCTTTTACCATGACACTGGCGCCGATAACGGGTTCGTTATCGGTAGCCGAGGTGACAGTACCTGTCACGCTGATGTCCTGGGCCATCACGTTCAGCACTGTCAGGAGGCTGATTAAGAATAATGATAGTTTTTTCATTACAAAAGGATTAGGTAATAGATTAGTTGAATTGTTATGTTATTTGATTTCAAAGTCTTGTGAGAGTGTGCAGTCGCTGTCACCGCCGACGGCGACGGCAAATGCGCCCGGCTCGACGGCGCGGGTCATGTCGATGCCATAGAAAGCGAGGTCGCTGACGGGCAGCTCGAATCTGACGACGGTATCCTCGCCGGGTGCGAGGCTGACGCGCCGGAAGCCCTTGAGCTCACGCACGGGGCGGGTGACAGAGCCTACTTTGTCGGTGACATAGAGCTGGGCGACTTCGGTGGCTTTGCGGCTGCCGCTGTTCGTGAGCCGGAAGCTGACGGTGATTGTGTCGCCGGCGCCGTAGACATCCTTGTCGAGACTGAGGTCGCTGTAGTCGAATTTGCCGTAGCTCAGACCGTAACCGAAGGGATAGAGCGGGCCGAAGCCTGCGTCGAGCCAGAACGATGTGCAGCCGAGCGATGTCTGTCCGGCCTCGAGCTCTATGTCGTCGAGAAGGGTCTCCGAGCCTGAGGCGGGACGGCCTGTGTTGTTGCGGCTGTAGTAGGTGGGTACCTGGCCGACATGCTTGACGAATGTCACGGGAGTCTTGCCCGAGGGGCTTTCGACACCGAAGATGAGGTCGGCGAGGGCCGGGCCGCCCATCGTGCCGGGATGGAAGGCATAGAGCACGGCGTCTGAGGCGTCGGCCTCACGGCCTATCGTCAGCGGTCGGCCGGCCATGATGACGGT
This sequence comes from uncultured Porphyromonadaceae bacterium, assembly GCA_902493335.1. GTDB lineage: Bacteria > Bacteroidota > Bacteroidia > Bacteroidales > Muribaculaceae > CAG-873. The sequence goes on along the minus strand of CABUPJ010000027.1, from coordinate 32,167 downwards.
TATGAGGGGTTTGCCTGTTTTGGCGAGTTCGGCGATGAGCCGGCTCTGGTCGCCGACGAGATTGAGGTCGGCGACGCTGTGGGCTTCGCCGGAGAGGATAGACTCTTCGCCGACGGCGGCGATGATGACGTCGGCGCTGCGGGCTGCGGCGACAGCGCGGGCGATGCCGGCGTCAGAGCGGTGGCGGCTGTAGTCGAGGCCGGGTTCGTAGACGATGGCGGTTTTGTCGCCGAAGCGGTCGCGCAGGGCGTCGAGAAGAGTGACGGTGTGGTCTTTTTCGCCGTCGAAGACCCATGTGCCGAGCTGGTCGTGGGGCGCGTGGGCCATCGGGCCTGTGACAAGTATGCGGCCGACGCGGTTGCTGTCGAGTGGCAGCGTGGCCTTGTCGTTCTTGAGCATAATGACGCTCTCGAGGGCGGCGCGGCGCGCGACGTCGAGGTGTTCCTTGCAGTATTTGACGCTCTGCGGATTGACGATATAGGGATTCTCGAACAGGCCGAGACGGAATTTGACTCTCAGGATGTTTGCAACCGAGCGGTCGATGTCGTCCATGCTGACGAGACCTTCGTCAATCAGTGATTTGATGTGCTCGAGATATGTGCCGCTTTCCATCTCCATGTCGACGCCGGCGGTGAATCCTTTGCGGGCGGCGTCGCGGCGGTCGGCGCAGAAGCCGTGGCTGATCATCTCGGCCACACTCGCCCAGTCGGAGACGACAAAGCCGTCGAAGTTCCACTCGCCGCGCAGTATGTCGGTGAGGACGTGGCGGTTGCCGGAGGCGGGTATGCCGTCGTTGTCGTTAAACGACGACATATATGTCAGGCAGCCTTCCTTGCAGACCTCCTCGAAGGGGGTGAGGTAGATTTCGCGCAGCTGGCGTTCGGGAATGTATGTCGAGTTGTAGTCGCGTCCGGCCTGCGAGGCGCCGTAGCCGACAAAGTGCTTGGCGCAGGCGGCTATCGACGAGGGGGCGGCATTGTCGTCGCCCTGAAAGCCTCTGACCATGGCGCGGCCCATCAGTGAAGTCAGACAGACGTCTTCGCCGAAGCTCTCGGCGATGCGTCCCCAGCGCGGGTCACGCGAGATGTCGATCATCGGGGCGAAAGTCCAGCGTATGCCGTCGCTCGAGGCCTCGACAGCCGCGACGCGGGCGCCGTCGGCGACGACAGCGGTGTCGAAGGTGGCAGCCTGACCCAGCGGTATGGGCATTATGGTCTTGTAGCCGTGTATGACATCACGGGCGATAAGCAGAGGTATTCCCAGACGGCTGCGCTCAATCGCGATTTTCTGAAGCGAGTCTGAGAGTTCGGCCGACGGAACGTTGAGCAGCGATCCGATGGCGCCGCTCTCGATGCCCGGGCCGAAGATGTCGCCGGCTCCTTCTGCGACAAAGAAACTGCGCTGGTTGAGCTGACCGATTTTCTCGTCGACGGTCATGCGCGACAGCAGGTCGCTGACGCGTTCTTCGACCGGACGGCTGCTGTCTTTATAGACCGCGTCGCTGTCCGAACGTCCGCTGCATGACGCCAGTATGTTAAGGCCGAGGATTATACAGGCAGAAAGATATGTCTTTTGCTTGATGTTCATGGTTTAAGGTGTGATGAAAAAAATGAGGACTGATGTTTATCCCCCTTACGGTCGCGGGCGCTGTCTGATGAACCGGGCGCCCGTGACCTTGGGGCCAAACTTCTAAAACCAATTATTATTTATAAGTGAAATTGTATAGGTGCGGTGTTTGATTTGTATGTGTCAGTTCTTTTTGAAGACTCTGACATAGTCGATTTCGTATGTGGCGGGGAGGAAGCTTTCGTCGACACCCTGTGCGCCGCCCCAGTCGCCGCCCCATGCGAGGTTGAGCTTGAGGTAGAACGGCTTGCTGAACGGCCATGTGTCGTTATCGCCTTTTTTGTCATTGGTGAAGTTGAGCAGCTGTTTGCCGTCGACATATGTTCTGATATAGTCTTCGGTCCACTCGAGGGCGTAGACGTGGAACTCGTCTTCGGCTCCGGCTGTAAACACTTCGGCTGTGCGCTGTGTGCCCATGACGTGATTGTAGGCCGCGCAGTGTATCGACGACGATGTGTAGTTGGGATGATAGCCTACTTCTTCCATGATGTCGATCTCGCCGCATGCGGGCCATGCGCTGTCCTGTTTGGGCATCATCCAGAATGCGGGCCAGGTGCCTTTGCCTTTGGGAAGTTTCAGGCGGGCCTCGAAGTAGCCGTATGTCCAGCTCTCTTTGGTGTTGACGCGAGCCGAGATGACCTCGTTGCCGTCTTTGATGGCGTGTATTTTAAGAATACCGTTGCTGATTTCGGCTGTCTTCTTGTCGCCTCTCTTGCCGGCGACATAGCGCTGAAGCTCGTTGTTGACAAAGCCCGGCGCCCATACTTCATACCACCACCGGCTTTCGTCGGGCATATCGAATTTCGGGTCGTTGAACTCATCGCTCCAGACAAGTGTATATCCGTCGGGAGTGTTGACGAAGTCACTCAGCTGTGTGACCTTTATTGACTGTGAGTCGTTGCCGTAGGCTACTGTTATCGTGGCCTCGCGCGATGCGTTGCCGGTGTTTTCGTCAACCGTGGCCTTGAATGTCTTCTCGCCGGCTTCGCCTTTGGTGTCGCCGAGACTGAGCCACGCGGCCGAGCTGCTTATATTATAAGATGTGTTTGATGTGACGGTGAAGCTGATTTCAGACCTCTGTGCGCCTGCCGACAGCGATGTGACGCTCAGACTCACCTGCGATTTGGGATTCTGTCTGATTGTGACATCCTGTGATTTGCCTCCGCCGGTGATAGTCACGGTTGCCGTGCGGGCTTCCATGGCAGTGTTGGCTGTCACTGTCGCGGTGACCTCTGTGGCCTGGTTTTTGATGCCGCCCGAAGGAAACAGTTTGCACCAGTCTGCGGTGGTGCTGATGTTCCAGTTTGCAGTCGATGTGACTGTGAATTTTACAGTCTGCGCCTCTGAGTCAATCTCGATGGCGCTCTCCGATACGGTTATGGTTGTATCGGTCTTGGGTTCGTCAGGCTCGTCTTTTGAGTTGCTGCAGCCGATAAAACCGATGGCTGCGAGCGCTGCAATTAAATAAGTGCGAATCATGTCAGTGTTTAAGGTTAAAGATGCTGTCGTATCAATTAGGTTAGTCGAATTTTTTTTCGCAAATTTAAGTTTTGAATGGTGCGATGTCAAGATTTTTAACTATTCAATAATACGTCAGCTATGATTTTTGAATACGTCATTAATTCGTCGAAGTTTGTCAAATAGCAGTAAAACAGGAGATTGTAAAATACGGCTATTTCGCCATGTTTTAAAACATCATTTTTTAAGGTGTGATAAAATCACTTAAATTTGTTGAGGAAGTCGGTCAGGGATTCTTCGCGCTCGAGGCTGAGTTTTTTACGCATGCGGTAGCGTATCGTCTCGACGCCGCGCACCGACATGTTCATCAGCGGAGCGATTTCTTTGGTGGCGAGATTCATCTTTATATAGGCGCAGAGCAGAAGTTCGTTTGTCGTCAGGGACGGATAACGCGAGCGTATGTTCTTGATGAAATTGTTGTGGACGATGTTGAATTCGTTTTCGATGCGTTCGAGCACGTTTCCCGACTCAAGGCTTGCCTCGATGCTGCTCTGGAGTATCATCAGCGATTTGCGGGTGGCGGCGTCGCCTTTGAGACCGGCGCTGATATTCTTGAGTTCTTCCTTTATCGAGATGAGGGCTTCGTTTTTGTTTGAGAGACTGAGCAGCAGGTTTATGATTTCCTGTGACTTGTGCTCGAGTTCGTTGTGGAGGTTTTCTTTCTCGAGTTCGTCGATTTTGCGGTCTTTCATTTCATCGATGCTCTCAAACTCGGCTTTTTGGCGCGCTATGAAGGCGTCCTTGGCTTTTATGAGTTTCTGCTGTCGTGAATTGATGCGGCGTCTGAGCATGAAGAACGCCGACATCGCGGTCGCTATACATATAATAATAGTCAGGGCTATAAACCACAGTCGCCGGTACCACGGATGCTCGACTTCAAAACTGACTCTGCTGATGTGTTCGCGTCCGTCGATGAGCAGAGTCTTTATCTCGAAGACATAGTCGCCGCCGTCGAGGTTGGTATACTCTTTGACTGTGTTCATCGACGGTGTGCTCCAGGGATCGTCGTTCAGGCGGTAGCTGTAGCCTCTGATCATTGACAGGTAGCGGTCGGGTGCGCTGAATTCTATGACTACCGAGTTGTTGCTGTGTGAGATGTGGAGCGCCTTCCTGTCGTTTGAGAATGAGTCGCTGACGATGACGGAGTCTTCGGCGTTTTTCATCCTGATATGGCTTATGGCTCCGTTCAGTACGCCGCCGGCCGGTTCGTTGCTTTTGCCGAAGTTGAACACCGTGTATCCGCTGTAGTTGGGGTATACCATCGTCGTGTCGTCGAAGGCAAACATGGCGACACAAAGGTTGAGCGGGCGGGCGTGTTCGGGTATCACGGGCAGACGGCGTATGTCTTCGGCGAGGCTCACGCGGCATCGTATGATCTCGCGAGGAGTCAGGGCATATATGAAGTCTTTGTCGCGCCAGACTTTGAGCAGGCTCTGGACGCCTATGCGCTTTTCGAGTGGCGTGTCGCGCACGATGGTGTCGCCGGCGGCGTCATATATGAAGGCGCCCTCGGGTGTGGCGAAGTGTATGTTGTCGTCGATTTCGCTGATCGACACGTCGTTGACCGACGGCAGACCTTTTTCGATGCCGTAGGATTTTGATTCGACGACTTTCATTGCGGAGAGGTCTATTTTAAGGCGTACGGCGCCGACGGCGCTTTTGAAAAACCAGACATAGCCGTCGCCGTCCAGGGCCATGTTGTAGACGCTGTCGTCGAGACCGTCGATGTTGCCTGCGAGCGTCCATTCGCCGTCATCCGAGCGCGCCAGCAGCGAGATGCCGCCGTATGTGCCGGCATAGCAGAGCCCGTCATGGCCTTTGACCGGCAAGAGCTGCCAGACGCCGGTGAGTCCTTCGATGCGTCGGGTTGTCTCTCCGACGATTTCGAGCAGACCGCGGTCGTGGAGGCAGAAGAGCCTGTCGTCGAGTTCGGCGAGACCCCATACCTGACCGTAGTTGTTGCCGACGCTGCGCAGTTTGGAGATGCTGCTGTCGCCTGTCGGCGTGTCGCAGCAGAAGAGTCCACGGTTTGTGCCGAGATAGATCCTGTTGCGATGGGTTATGGCCGCATATCCGGCTCCTATGCGCTGACCCGAGCTGATGAGTTTGGTGATGGGGTCGGTCAGATTGATGCGGTCGATGCCGTTGTCGAGACCGACCCACAGGTCGCCCCGGTGGTCGAAGGCGAGCGACAGGACGGTGTTGTCCTGAAGCCCGAGACTCTGGTCGTAGGTGGTCGTGCGTCCGGTGGCGAGATCGACGACCGCGACGCCGTTGAGTATCGAGCCAAGGGCGAGATAGCGCTTGCCGGTGATGGCGGCGCAGAAAATCTCGTTATGGCGAGTGAAGTCGCCGGCGACATCAAATTTCGAGAGGCTGCGTCCGTCGTAGCTGTAGAGGCCCGAGTTTACCGTGACGATGAGCAGGCGGTCGTCATATGGAAGAATGCCGCGGATGCGCATCCCGCGGAGTTCGTCTGTGCCGTGAGCGGTCAGTATGGCGTCGCCGACGAGCATTTTCAGGCCTTCTTCGGTGCCGAGATAGAGAACGCCATTGATCATGCTCGAACAGTCGAGCTTGACTGGCGAACTGATGACGCTGTGCCGTCGGCCGCTGATACGCAGGATGTTCTGGTCGGCCTGAACGAAGATGACGTCGTTGTGGTTATAGATGCCCCACATATTGCCGGTCAGTCTGTCTTCGCCGAGACTGTCGCTCAGACAGGTGTATTTCATGAAGCCGCGTTTGTCGGGGCTGAGGTAACCGAATTCGTTGATGCCGCTGATATAGATGCGATGATGCTCGCGGTCGGCGCTGACGGCTCTGGCGTCGAGTCCGTTGTTGAATCGGTGTGCGGTCCATCGGTTGCCGTCGTAGCGGTAGACGCCGTCTTTGTTGGCGAAGAACACGAGGTCGTCGTCGAACACTCCTATATCCCACGTCTGGCCGCCCTGTCCGAGAGCCAGCTCGCTGAAATTGTCGATGAAGTGGTGGCCTAAGGCCGACGAGGGTATAGCTGTCACGAAAGCCGCAAGCAATGCCGCGACTGCCGCAAAAAAAACAGATTCTAAGAATTTGATATAATTGATAATGTGATGATTCATGGTGGTCAATAACGCAAAATTACTAAAATCTTCATAGATTTTTATTATTTTTGTGAAATTAAAATAAATAAGGATATGAAAAGGATCTCAGTCATAGGTGCCGGTGCTATGGGCGGCGCCATAGCCGCCGGTCTTTCACGCGCCGGCTATAGTGTGACGGTAAGCAACCGTTCGCGCGGCAAGCTTGATACTCTTGCCGCAGAATATGGCGTCGCCGTGACGCTCTCGAATGTCGAGGCCGTCAAAGACGCCGATGTTGTCATCTTTGCCGTGAAGCCATATGTGCTGCCCGGTGTTATCGCCGAGGTCGCGCCTGCAATCGACTACAGCCGCACGGTCGTGGCGTCGCTTGTCCCGGGTTTTTCGCTCGCCGATCTGCGCGAGGCTCTCGGGACTTCGGCCGCAGCCGCGCCCGTCGCCCGCGTGATGCCCAACACCGCCGCTGCTGTCGGCAAGAGCATGACCTTTGTCTGTCTCAACGACGAGGCCCGCTGCCATGAAGGTCTTTTCAAGGCGATGTTCGACTCGATAGGCACGACCGCCGTTGTCGACGAGCGCCTTTTTGGCGCGGCCACAGCGCTATGTTCGTGTGGCATAGCCTATGCAATGCGCTATATACGCGCAGCTTCCGAGGGTGGTGTCGAGCTGGGCTTCAGGGCTTCGGAGGCCTGTGAGTATGTCTGCCGCACGGTCGAGGGTGCGGCTGCTCTGATTGAGGCGCAGAAGATACACCCCGAGGCGGCGATAGACAATGTCACGACTCCGGGCGGACTGACAATCAAAGGTCTGAATGCTATGGAGAAATCGGGTTTCACCGCGGCTGTCATCGACGGCCTGAAAGCATCTGCCGGCAAATGAACAAGGTGATTCTGCTTGGCAATGTGGGCAAAGACCCGCAGATGAGATTTGTCGAGAAGCGCCCGATAGCCTCGTTCCCGCTCGCGACAACCGAGCCGGCACGCCGCGCGCCCAACGGCGCGGAGATTCCCGAACGCACCGAGTGGCACAATATCGTCATGACCGACAGTCTGGCCGAATTCGCCGAAAAATATATCCGTAAAGGGCGCCGTATGCTTGTCGAAGGCACTCTGCGCACCCGATACTGGGAAGACCGCAATACGATAAAGCATACGGTTACGGAAATCTATGTGATCTCGTTCGAGATGTTATGACATTCTGAGACGCAAAACAAGCGCGGCGACCATCAGGACACCGCGCTTGTCATATATTTTTATGATGACCGGTCTGTCAGTCGACGGGGCCGAGTTCGATGATGGCGCCAGTCGTGGGGTCGAGCCATAGTTTTGAGGGTTCTTTCTTGTCGGTGAACAGTTTGGGGTCAAGACCGAATGTAACGCCGAGCTGCGAGAGCGAGACTTCGGTGCGGCCTATCTCCTGACCGTCGAAAGAGAGTCGTATCACTGCCGTGCCGGGGATGTTGTAGGCCAGGCCGCCTTTAGGAAACGACTTGGTCTCGCCCTTTTCGTTGACGGGGAGCGAGCCTTCGCTGATGATGTCCATCGACAGGTATATCGGGCTGCCGCTGAGGTCGTTGATGTCAACGATGCCGTCGACGGGTGACAGGCGGGCGAAAATCTCGCTGTTGACGCTCTCGCTGTCGGGCTCGAATGTGACCGTCGAGACCGTCGTATATTTTTTTGTCGTGCCGGTGAACATGGCCGTCAGGGCGTCTTCCTGAGCGGTCAGGTTGTCGAGCGCCAGCTGCAGCGACTTGCCGTCGGGCGGGGTGTTCTCGGCCTGACCCGAGATGAGGTCAGAGCGGGTCTCGCGCAGCTCGAAGATGCGCTGGGCGACGAGGTCGGCACGTTTCGACAGCGACGAGCTCATTGTCATCTCCTGGGTGATTGCCTGACGGGCGGCGTCGGTCTCGAGCGGGGTGGGGCCGGCCTTGACGGCTTCGGGCAGTTGGGGCTCGGTCAGCTCGGGCAGACGGTCGGTGTTGACTGCCACGGGACAGTTGTTGTCTGCGAGAATGATATATGGCGTCGAGCCGGCCTTGAACTGCACCAGCCAGCGGTTGTCGTTGTCGGCGACACCGCGCGGGGTGAATGTCACGCTTTTGATTGTGACGCTCTTCGACGGCGCGGTGATGGCGTTGTCGACCCCGAGTTTGAGGCGCGAGTAGTTGTAGAACGGGCCGGGTGTACACTCGGTGTGCTCGGCCTCGATGGTTATGTCGACGACTGTCGTCGGCAGGCTGTAGATGAGGCCGTATTCATTGGCTTTCGATGCAGTCAGACGCTGGGTGGTCTGGGCTGCGGCCGGTGTCAGCGCGACCAGTCCGGCGGCGAGTGTTGTGAGCAGCTTGTTCATTGTATCTTTGTTTTTTCGTTGCTGTTATCCATTATGCTTTTGATTGCGCGGCCGATGCTGTCGGCCACGTCGTCGGCAGTCGTGCCGTAGGTGCCGTTGGTCTGTTCGGCTATGCGTCCGGCGACGCCGTGTATGTAAACGCCTGCCACGGCCGCTATCTCGGGTTTGAAGCCCTGGGCCATGATGCCGGCTATCAGTCCTGTCAGCACATCGCCGGTGCCTGCTGTTGCAAGGGCTGTCGTGCCCGACGAGTTGAAGAATACCTTGCCGTCGGGGCGCACTGTGGCCGTGTAATATCCTTTGAGGACTATGATTATCTTATAGTAGCGGGCGATTTCGATGGCTTTGAGCATGCGGGCCTCCGACGACGGCTGCGGGCCGAAGATGCGGTCGAATTCACCGGCATGTGGTGTCAGCACCGACAGCGGCGGCAGATAGTTGAGTATTGTCGGCCGCAGGGCTATGCAGTTGAGGGCGTCGGCGTCGAGGATTACAGGGCGGCTGTTGGCTCCGGCCACTTTGAGAAAGCTTTCGAGGGCGCGGATGGTGTGGTCGGCTGTGCCTATGCCGGGGCCGATGGCCACGGCCGAATGGTTGCGTCTCAGCTCGATGTTCTCGATGGCGGTGTCGGCGCTGTCGCTCTCGAAGAGCGCGCTCGGCACAGAGCTCTGCATGATGAAATATCCGCATCGTGGCGAGTGGCACGTCACTTTGCCGCAGCCCGAGCGCGCCGCCGCTTTTGTGGCAAGCACGGCGGCTCCCATCATGCCGTATGAGCCGGCGAAGATGATGGCGTCGCCGTAGTCGGCTTTCGACGAGTTGAACATCCTCACGGGCAGCAGACGGTTGATGTCGCGCCGTTCTATCAGATAGTGTGATGTCTTGGCCCGCGCGACGGCCTCGCGGCTGAGGCCGATGTCGATAACTTTCCAGCGGCCGACGAGTTCGGCGTTTTCAGCCGTGAAAAACGACAGATGGGGCAGGCCGACGGCCAGTGTGAGGTCAGCGTGTATGATATTGCGGTTTATGAGTCCCGACATGGCGTCGGAGGCCAGACCTGAGGGAGTGTCAATCGAGATGATGACCGCGCCTGACTCGTTGATGTTTCTGACCATGTGCTGGTAGCCGCCGGTTAGCGGCTCGGTGTGGTCGCCCCCGAAGAGACCGTCGACGATGACGCAGTCGCTGTCGAGCTCGGGCATGGCGAAGCGCAGACCGGTGACCTCGACGATGTTGCCCTCGGGACACATCTCTCTGAAACGGCGCAGTGCCATCTCGCACTCGCGGTTGAGACGGTTGCCGCCTATGTTGAATAGATAGATGACAGGCTTGTAGCCCAAGTGGTTGAGAAACGTGGCTGCCGTCAGGGCGTATGCTCCGCAGTTGTCGTAGCCCGCAAATATGACTATGCGTTGCGTCGCCGACGCCATGGCCGTCACTTCGGTCGTCACGGCCTCGCCAACGCGGTCGATGAAGTCAATCATTTCTATGCCTTGTTCGGCGATAGACTCTTCGATTATCTTTTTAATATTTTCGCTTGAAAATATCTTCATGTTCAGCTTTTAAATAGAAAACGGTCGCCTGTCACGCGCCGCCGGTTTGCGGCACGGGGCAACTCAAACGCAAAAGTAGTCAAAATATCGCTAAGCTCAAACCCTCCGGCATTAAAACACGTGAAACAATTAGCGGATGACGCGGTAAAGAAATATTACGGTTAATAAAAGTTAAAGAGGCGGTGTTTTCCGTTATTAATACATAACTTGCAATATGTTTGAGTCTTGGATGGAGTATATTAACCTCGGCTGGATTTACTACGTTTTCTGGACTGTCTATTTCGCCACGGTCATCACGATCATCGGCGTCATAATCTCTGAAAACCGTAATCCCGTTAAGTCGCTGGCGTGGGTCACAGTCCTGTTTCTGCTGCCCATCGTCGGCATAGTGCTCTATCTCTTTTTCGGCCGCAGCATCAAGAACACGCGCATGATTTCGCGTCGCAACCGCCGGCGTCTCAAGCGCAAAGAGCGTGCGGCGCCTGTCAGGATACGTCATCTCGACCTCTCGACAGAGTCGCGTCAGCAGATTTATCTCGCCCGCTCGCTCACGGGCGCCCATGTCTATGTGGGCAACGAGGTCGAGATTTTCGGCGACGGCGCCTCGAAGTTCGAGAGCCTTAAGCGCGACCTGCGCGCTGCGACGTCATATATCCACATGCAGTACTATATATTCGAGGACGACACGATAGGCTGCGAGATCAGGGACATCCTCATCGAGCGCGCCCGCGCCGGCGTCGCCGTCAGGCTCATCTACGATCATGTCGGTTCGTTCAAGGTGCGCCGCAGTTTCTTCAAGGAAATGAAAGAGGCCGGCATCCTGGCCTATCCGTTCTTCAAGGTGTCGTTTCCGCCTTTCGGCACACGCATCAACTGGCGTAATCACCGCAAGATTGTCGTCATCGACGGCCGTGTCGGCTATATCGGCGGCATGAACATCGCCGACCGCTATATTGACGGAGGCAAATTCGGCTGCTGGCGCGACACACATCTGCGTGCGACCGGTTCGGTCGTCTCGTCGCTGCAATATTCTTTCGCCGTCGACTGGCATTTCATGGGGCAGCCGCTCATAGCCGACGATCCGGCAGGCCCGGTCACGCCCGACGGTCAGGATGTATACATGCAGCATCTCACATCGGGTCCGACCTCGCAGTGGAGCAATATCGCCTACGTCTTCCATAAAGCCATCTCCAACGCCAAACGGCGCGTCTATATCCAGACACCTTATTTCCTGCCGACCGAGGGCCTGCTCAAGGCGCTTCAGACAGCCGCGCTGTCGCATGTCGACGTGCGCATCATGATACCCCGACGGGGCGATTCGGCGATGCTCAGCTATGCCACGGCATCATATATCAGCGAATGTCTCCGCGCCGGCATAAAGATATACATGTATGAGCCGGGTATGCTGCATGCCAAAACCATCGTCGTCGACGACGAATTTTCATCGGTAGGCTCGACAAACTTTGACTTCCGCAGCTTCGAGCACAATTTCGAGTCAAACATGTTCATGTATTCGCGCGAAGTCAATGCCCGCCTGACAGCGATGTTCCGCGAAGACATGAAGCAGTCGACCCGCATCCGGCCCGAGGAATGGCATCGCCGTCCGCTGATAAAAAAATCGATTGAATCGATTCTGCGACTCCTTAGTCCGATTCTTTGAAAAAAAATCGACAAAAAAATGCGTCTTTTTTTGTTCTGAAAGTCAGTGTGTTTAAAAATAAAGTGAAAAAATATTGCGAAAAAATCGTCAAAATATTTTGCAGTTTCGTCAAAAAGCCATAACTTTGCATCGCAAAAGCAAAAAACGAACATTGATTTAATGCGAAAATAGCTCAGTTGGTAGAGCACGACCTTGCCAAGGTCGGGGTCGCGGGTTCGAGTCCCGTTTTTCGCTCAAACAAAGAGAACATTAAAATACAATCATCTTTCGCGTCTAAGACGAGAAATTTTCCAACTCGCGAAAATAGCTCAGTTGGTAGAGCACGACCTTGCCAAGGTCGGGGTCGCGGGTTCGAGTCCCGTTTTTCGCTCAAATCAGTCTCAGACAACAAAGAATGATTAAATGTCCGGGTGGTGGAATTGGTAGACACGCTACTTTGAGGGGGTAGTGGCCGTTAGGCTGTGTGAGTTCGAATCTCATCTCGGACACTCTTAAAAACCGCAAGCAATTGATTTTCGATTCTTGCGGTTTTTCTTTTAATGCCTTTCGCAATTTATTACATAACAGACCCGACTATGAAACATAAGGTAAAGGTTACGGTACTCGACACAAAGCTCTATCCTGAATATCAGCAGCAGTATTGCGCCAATCCCTGTTCGGGTAAATGTCCCGTATATAATAAAGGAGACGAATTCGTGTTTTATCGTGACGACGTTAGCGACGACTATTGGCATTGCGGCCTTGACACGCTCGTAAAGACAGATGGCGACCCTGACGAAATTGCCGGAGGCCCCCGGAAGCCATTCTGCTCCGAGGCGTGGGATGCCATATCGCGCTATATCTACACCGGCCTGCAGGGCGGTTCCATTATGAAAGGCTGGATGCGCGACGAGAACACCATGATTGCCTGCTGCAACGACGGCACCCGCCCCGTCATCTTCAAGATCGAGCGCATCGACTACGAATAATACTCTGTTATGAAGAGATTTATATTCAGGTTATTGTTGCCGGTGTTCCTCGCAGCCGTTTCTTCGTGCATGTCCTTCAGGAATCTGGCTGACGATGTGCCGCGCGAAAACCTCATTATTTATTATGACTCTGCTGTCGGTAACGCCGCGCTTCTCGAGGCTGCCAAAGACTACGGCTCAGAGGTCATATACATATATAAGAATATCAACGGCCTCGGTGGCAGTCCTGGTAATCGGAATTGTCACTGAGGCCGGAGCATTTTATAGTAATGTCAAAGGAGTTCTCTCTCTCTGTTGTCGAAGACGGGATGTTGCGGCATATCGACTGCTGTGACATCCTGGATAGTCTGCGTTGGTGTTACAGATAATCTTCACGCTGAGGGGTAAAGACATCGACAACCTCGCCGCCCTCAAGGACTTCAAAAGAGTGGGGCGTATTGCCCGGGATGGCGTAGCTGTCGCCTGCGGAGAGTATGACATCTATGTGTGGCGTTGATTCGACGATGAGGCGGTATTGGCCTGAAATGACGTAACCGCATTGTTCATGAGGATGTTGGTGAGTCGTGGCGTAATTGCCCTTGACATAATTCATTTTTGTTACCATCGATTTTTCGCCGACAGCGAGCGAGTCAAGGCTGACGCCTTTGAAAACACGTTTCAGTGCCTCTTCTTTTTTGACGATAATTTTCATAATTCAGTATTGTTCGGATGAATCGGGGAATGTGCGGTTTTTGACGTCGTCGATATAATGGCTGACGGCGTCGGTCATTATGCCGTGGAGATCTGCGTAGGTGCGTAGGAATTTGGGATGGAAGCCGTTGTTTTTGCCAAGCATGTCGTCGATTACAAGCACCTGGCCGTCACACATGCCTCCGCCAATGCCTATGGTCGGTATCGTCAGTGCCTCTGAAACTTTGGCTGACAATGCGGCGGGTATCTTTTCGAGGACGATGCCGAAACATCCGGCTTCTTCAAGCAGCAGGGCGTCAGACATCAGTTTTTCGGCCTCGCGTTCGTTGGCGGCCCGCAGTCCGTACCCGCCGAATTTATGTATCGACTGGGGTGTCAGGCCGAGATGTCCCATCACTGGTATACCTGAGTCGATCAGATGTCTGACTGTGTCGGCGATTTCGCTGCCGCCTTCGAGTTTGAGCGCGTCGCAGCCTGTCTTCTGCATGATTCTCACGGCGTTGTTTATGCCGGATGTTGCGTCGGTATATGATCCGAACGGCATATCGCAGATGACAAGTGCGTTGCGTGTGGCTCTGACTACTGAAGCGGCGTATACTATCATTTCGTCGACGGTCATCGGCACAGTTGTCTGGTAGCCGGCCATGACATTGGCGGCTGAGTCGCCGACGAGTATGACATCGATGCCGGCATCATCGATTATGCCGGCGGTGGTGAAATCATAGGCCGTGAGCATGGCTATTTTTTCGCCGCGGGCTTTCATCGCTATAAGGCTTTGGGTGGTTATTTTCTTTTTTGCAGGTGTATGTACAGACATGGGTCTTTGAGCTTTTGGTTAGGGTTATAGATTGAGTTCCATTTGTATATCTCCCCGGGCATAAGCCGGATGATAGTCTGAGAGTTCGGTGAACCCGAACTTTCGGTATAATCCGATGGCCGGTTTCAGCAGGGTGTTGCTTTCGAGAAACAGCTTTTTTGCTCCGAGCGACCGGGCGCGTTCTATTGCAGTGCTGAAGAGTGCGTCGCCGATGCCGTTGCCGCGTGCCTCGGGGTCGACCGCGAGTTTGGCGATTTCGAAGTCATAGCCGCTGTCGCCCGGCATGGGACACAATGCCACGACACCGGCCGGTTGCTCGTTGACGAGCGCGACCAGTATTTGGCCGCCTTTAGAGAGTATAGACTTCTCGGGGTTGCCAAGCACTTCGAGGTCATGCGGCTCAAGCGACCAGTGGCTGTTGATCCACATGACATTGAGCCGTTTGAAAGTCAGAAGGTGCTCCGGACGATAGTCGACGATTTCCACATATTTTCTGTCGTGTCGTCCTTTCAGGGCCTTGACCCTTGCGAGCAGCGATTTGTCAGACAGTTGTTTTTCCCAGTTGTCCAGCGCTTTCCAAAGACTGTTGTCGGATAACTCTATTTCGGCGACAGCCTTGACGACATCGTCGCAGGCGTGTCTGAGGCGAGGCTCAAGCGCTCGTCCACGCTCAGTCAGGCAGATGTAGCTTGCCCGGCGGTCATCAGCGTTTTTCGTGTCAATCACGAGTCCGGCGGCTTTCATCTCCCGGATAATTGTGCTTACCGACGGGTGGCTTTGGCCGATGGCTCTGGCTATGTCGGTGACGCTATTGTCATCGCTGTTGAAGAGCATATAGAGAACAGGAAACCATTTAGGCCTGATGTCGATATCATAAAGCCTGTAAATCTCGTCGGCATCACGTGTCACGCAATCGGCGAGCCAGCGTAGCCGGCTCCCCATAGTCAATATGCCTGCCCGATCAAATAATTCAATCATAAAATTGTGTAATTAATTATGTAATTAGTTACGCAAAATTATAATTTTAATTTTAAATATCCAAAAATAATTTACAACCGATTGCGCTTCAGTGATTTATTTCTTGTGGTCGAAGGCGCTTTTGTAGGGGGTATAAAATTTGCTGTCGGTGGTGAAGATGACCCATTTCTGATTGTCTGAGCCGGTGTAACGTTGTATGACTACGTCGCTGTTGTTGCCGGGGGGGCCGCAGACGGCGAGCACATAGTCGGGGTTGAGCAGGCTTTTTATGACATAGACCATGCCGGTGAGATGTTCAATATGCCAGTATTGTTCATTGCCGTAAGTGCTTTGCCAAAGGATTGTGATATAGTTCTCGCCGAGCTTGCTTTCTGGAATTGCCAGAAGCTTGCTTGTTGCGTCGGCCGGCATTATCGAGAATATGTTTTTGTGCTCATTACGTAATTTGAATTTTTGGTCGGCATAATCGCTGTGAAACTCCCATAATATCAGCTTCTGACCGTTCTGATAATTGCTCTGAGGAACTGCGAGAACATATTCCATATCGGCTTTTGAAGCAAGGATGTATTTGCCTTTAAGCATTTGCGCGCGAGCGGGTACTATGGTCAGGATAACAAACAGCAGAGTTAAGGCGATTGAGTGTGTTTTGCGTGGTTTCATGATGGTTGGACATTTCTTGGCATAAACATTTGTTATTAGACAAGCTCTTAAACTTTGCGCCAAAGTTAATCATGTTGTCTGAATGGTGCAATACAACGGGCCGAGATTTTTTGTACTTTTGCAATAAGATTCCCGTATCGGTTACGGGAGAACACATAATAATATAAACACATAATAATATAATAGGTATGAGTAAAGATATTATTTCTAAGGGAACAGATTCGTCATGTGATTCGCAAAGTGCATTAAAAGACCGTGTCATATCATTTATCTGGGAGCACCTGATGCTGATTGTCTCGCTGTTTGTGATGACTCTCGGCGTCGCTTTGTGCGTCAGGTCGAATTTCGGTAGCAGTGTCATTTCTGCCATACCTCTCGCCATGACCCTCGCCGGCGACAGCGCTCAGGCGCCCCGGCTGTCGATAGGCGAATATACTTATCTTATGAACGTCGTCCTTGTGGCGATACAGATACTCGTCTTGCGTCGCCGTTTCGAGGCTGTGCAGCTCTTTCAGCTTCTGATCGGTTTTTTCTTCGGTTTTCTGCTTGACGTCAATATGTGGCTGACGCAGTCGGTCGTCTGCGACACGCTGTGGTCAAAGATTCTGACGCAGCTTGCCGGCTGCCTCGTGCTCGGTGTAGGCATCTCGGTCGAGATAAGATGTGGCTCGGTGACGATGCCGGGCGAAGGTGTGCCGGCAGCTATCAGCAAAGCGACCGGTGTCGCTTTTGCCAAAGCCAAGATTGGCGTCGATATCTGCCTTGTCGCGGGTGCTGTGTCGCTCTGTTATGCCTTTTTCGGGCGCTGGCTGTGGAACGTCGTCGGCCCCGGCACACTCTTCGCCATGGTCTTTGTCGGCATGGTCGTCCGTTTCTGCGACAGCCGCATGGGCTGGGTCGACCGCATCCTCGACTATACCCCGGCGCTTCCCCGCTTTCTCTACGGCCTCGCCCGCTATATCTACCGCAGATAAAGTATTCTTGCAGCAAGAATTTTGAAAAAAGTTGCAAAAGCCTTGCTATTCTCGCTGTTTATAATTAAATTTGCAATTCGCGAATTGCAAATTTAATTATAAATGACTAAATCACACAACGGTATGCGTCCACAAGATATAGTAATTTTGTTGAAGAAAGTTACTTCGGCCGGACGTGGCATGACCAATGCCCAGATAGCAAAAGAGCTTGGCATAAGTGCGTCAGAAGTCTCCGAGGCTCTTGAACGTTGCCGAATGGCCCGTTTGATTGACAATCTTAAACAGCGGGTTAATATTTTGGCTCTAAAAGAATTTATGATTCACGGGCTGAAATATGTATTCCCTGCTCAGCCCCAGGCAAAAGTCCGTGGAGTAGCGACCGCTATTTCGGCACCTCCGATGAATGATAAGATTCTGTCTGATAGCGATGTTTATGTTTGGCCCGACGCCAAAGGCACTATACGCGGCGAGGCTATAACTCCGCTTTACCATACCGTACCGGCTGCCGTAAAGATAGACCCGATGTTGCACAGCCTTCTCGCCATTGCCGATATTTTCAGAATAGGGCGGGTTAGAGAAGTGGAACTCGCGAAAGTAGAACTCGATTCAATTCTTTCAACCTACGATGTCAAGTAATATTCGGCGATTAAAAATTATTGCAGACGGTCTCGGTGATTTAGGTCGTGACGTTGTTTTTGTCGGTGGCTCAGTTGCAGAGTTATATGCCGATGACTCAGCAGCGACAGACATACGCCCGACAATGGATGTCGATTGCGTTATAAAAACGGCTACCTATGGCAGTCTGCAAGAGTTTGAGAACTTGCTGCGCAAGCGCCATTTCATCAATGATATAGAGTCAGGTGTTATTTGTCGTTGGAAATACAATGGCGAGATTGTTGATATAATGCCTGATAGGGACGCTATCCTCGGTTTTACCAACCGATGGTATCGCCAGGGTTTCCAACATAGATTAATCCATAAATTGCCTGACGGCAGTGCTATCTATATTTTGCCGACGCTCTATTACCTTGCTACAAAAATAGAGGCGATAAAGGGGCGAGGCGGTGATGATTTGAGATTTTCCCATGATTTCGAGGATTTTATATACGTCGTTAATAATTGCGCAGATATAAAAACTCTGTTCGACAATGAAAAAGACACTATTCTTGTCGGGTATATTTCTTCCTGGGCTGCAGAAATGCTTCAGCGTCCTAACTGTCGTGAGGAGATTGAATGTATGTTGCCTTATGGCGACTATGACCGTGTCGATTATATAATTGAGATACTAAACCATTTCAGCGGTAGCATCTAAATTACTTATATGCTGCTTAAATGGCATATAAACAGTAAATAAGCTGTATGAATTCGCGATTCGCGAATTGCAAATCGATGGGGCGGGGCTTATTTGTATGAGGCTGGAGGCGGTCATTTGGGCGGCAGTTGTGGCGATAGGGGGCTTTGGCTCGATTTTAAGCATAATTTCATCTCGGGAAGCGGCGGTTTGGATTTTTGTTATTACCTTTACAGAAAATTTCAGAGCCTGCATAATGAATCGAAAAGGTAAACTATATTTCCGTTACGGCACGATGGGGTCGGCAAAAACCGCCTTGCTCCTGACGACGGCCTACAACTTTGAAGAACGCAACATCAACTATTTGTGTCTCAAACCCGTCATCGACACACGTGAGGCGCGCAATGTGATACGCTCGCGCATCGGCATCGAGCGCGAATGTCGCTGGATCTACCACGACACAAACCTCTACGAGCTCGTCAAGGACGTCTACCGCGAGTCAGGCACCGTCATCGACTGGTTTCTGATCGATGAGGCGCAGTTTCTCACCGAGCAGCAGGTCGACCAGCTTTCGCGCGTCGTCGACGATTTCGGCAGCAGCGTCATCTGTTTCGGCCTGCGCACCGATTTCAAGAGCCGCCTTTTCGAGGGCTCACGCCGTCTTTTTGAGCTTGCCGACACAATCGACGAAATAAAATCGACATGCAATTGCGGCAACAAGACCATAATCAACGCGCGCATCGACGCCAACGGCGACTTTGTCGAAGAGGGTGCCCAGGTCGAGATAGGCGGCGATGACCGTTATGTCGCCGTGTGCCGCAAATGCTGGCGCAACAAACGCATCGAGCAGAGCTCGCGTGCGGTGCTGCCTCTTTTCGATGACGAGGCAAACAACAATGAAGATATTTGAGTTTAACGTATTATATAATTTATGATTCTCTGTCAGATTTCAGACGCAGAAAGATATAAAAACATATCGCCGGCCATAGCCGAAGCTATCGAATGGCTTGGCACACACGTAAAAGACGAATTTGTCAAAGGCTCGGTCGAGCTTGGCGACACAGGCATCCGTGTCAACAGCGAGGAGGTGGCCTTGCGCCCCCGCGAGAACGCTGTCCTCGAGGCACACCGCCGCTATATCGACATCCATGTGCCCCTCAAAGGCCGTGAATCGATAGGGTGGGCCGCTGTCGACGGTCTCAACTATCCCCGTGACAAATATGATGAAGAGAGCGACATAATCTTCTATGGCGATTCGGCCACGACGGTACTTCACGTAAATGTCGGCCAGATAGCCATTTTCTTCCCCGAAGACGCCCATGCGCCAAACATCGGCCTCGGCAACCACCGCAAACTCTGCATCAAAATACCGGTCTGACGACCATAAATCACAGTCGGACGACTGAAGGTCAAACACGTCCGCCTGTTTATGTGTTTAGTTTATATGAAACGAATATCCATCACTCTGACACTTGTCGCCCTGGCTGTCGCCGTTGCTTTTGGCGGTAATTTCACAGACGAGTCTCTGCCTTACCGCATCAACTACAAATGGGGCCTGATAAACAAGCAGGCCGGTCACGCCACGCTGACTCTCAAGGCTCATGACGACCACTACGCCACACTGCTCACAGCCGCTTCCGAGCCGTGGGCCGACAGGATATATATGGTGCGCGACACACTGCGCGGGCTCATTGACCGTGATGGATTCCGTTCGACATATTACGAGAAAATAGCCCACGAGGGAGGCGAAGACAAACACGATGTCGTCCGTTTCGTCTACAACGGCGACGGCACTGTCACAGGCCTCTGTGAACGCCGTGTCGCGAAGAAAGGCAAAGTCGTCAAAGACGAGCGCCGTCGCCTCGACGCCGAGGGTGTGACAGTCGATATGCTGAGCGCATATTATTACATGCGCTCGCTGCCATACGAAGACTGGCGTCCCGGCCACACGCTGACAGTCAACATCTTCTCTGGCAAACGTAAAGAATTGCTGGCGATAAAATATCACGGACTCGAGACCGTCAGCGTCAAGAAGAAAAACTATAGATGCTATCATATAACATTTATATTTACCTCTGACGGCGCCAAGAAGACCTCCGACGACATGGACGCATGGATCAGCGCCGACGACAGGCGCATACCTATAAAACTTGAAGGAAAATTGCCTGTCGGCAAGGTTCACTGTCTCTACGACGGCAATTAGTATCACTCACTGACGTAAAATATGGCTGACGAATCTCTTAACATATCACAGCAGACCAGGTTGCAGCAGAGGCTCAACCCCCGTCAGGTCATATTCGGACGTTTTCTCGAGATGACACCGCCCGAAGTCGAGGAGGCTGTCCGCCGTGCCGTCGATGAAAATCCGGCTCTCGAGGAGAAATCGGTCTCTGACAATCTCGAATCCATAGATGATTTCAACGAGACAGCCGAAGAACTTCAGCGCGCCGACTACAGCAGTGACGACGACATTCCCTTCTATCGCCTCGAAGCCAACAACCGGTCGGCCGATGACAGCGATTATGAACCCGTGCTTACCGACGGCGCTCCGTCGCTCTATGAGGCTCTTAGGGAGCAGCTTGCCGAACTCGATCTCGACCCCCGCGACACAACCGTGGCCGAGTATATCATCGGTAGCCTCGATGATAACGGCTACCTCACCCGGGGGCTGCCCGAGATAGTCGAAGACCTCGAGATACGCGAAGGCATGGATGTCACGCTCGCCGACGTCAAGCAGGTTTTCGCCCGTGTCCGCAGCCTCGACCCGGCCGGCGTCGGTGCTGTCGACCTCCGCGACTGCCTTCTGCTGCAGATCGACCGTGCTCCCCGCTCGCTTGAGGCGCGTGTGGCCCGGGAGATTGTCGCAGACTGGTTTGACCTCTTCTCAAAGAAACACTTCGATAAGATACGCTCTCACCTCGGCATCGACCGAGACGTCCTCGCCGGGGCGATAGAATTTATCACGACCCTCAATCCCAAGCCCGGCTCGCTGCTTGAGACGGTGACGCCGACAGACCGTCTGCGCCACATCGTGCCCGACTTCAGCGTCGACGTCGACAGCGACGGACATGTCACGGTCTCGCTTCTGAGCCGCACGCCCGAACTCGCTGTCGAGAGCAGCTTCGACCTGCCCGACAGCGACACGCCGTCGGCTAACCGCCGTCAGCGCGAGGCCGATATCTTTATCCGGCGCCGCCGTGACGAGGCCCTCGCCTTCATCAAGATGCTCGAGATGCGCTCGCAGACGCTGATGGCCGTTATGGAAAGCATCGTCAGGCTTCAGCCCCGCTTTTTCGCCACTGACGATCCTTCGGCTATCAAGCCTATGATAATCAAGGATATCGCCGAGCTTACCGGCCTTGATATATCAGTCATATCACGCGCCACGACAGGCAAGTATGTCCTCACGCGCCATGGCGTCTATCCTCTTAAGATGTTCTTCAACGAGCGTCCCAAGGAAGATGCTGACATGTCGTCGCATGAAATCGTCGAGGCTCTCAGAAAAATAATTGACAGCGAAGACAAACAGCGGCCTCTTAGCGACGAAGCGCTCAGACAGCGTCTCGCCGACTCCGGCTATGACATAGCCCGCCGCACAGTCACCAAATACCGCGAGCGTCTCGGTCAGCCCGTCGCCCGCCTCAGAAAACAGTTTTAGGCATGACAGACAGCACAAAACAGCATAAAACCGTCCTCGAACGCATAGCTCAGATACTCAGCGATTTCTTCTCGCCCATAGTCGTCCCGACCTACGGTACGGCGCTGGCATTGTGGATAACGCCGCTCAGCATCCTTCCCGAGCGCATCCGCTTCGGCGTCATGGCGATGATAGCCCTTATCACCGCTGTCGTCCCGACGGCGACGATCGTCACGATGATACGTCTCGGCCGCGTCAGCGACATGAGCATCTCCAACCGCCGCGAGCGTTTCATTCCTTTTATGGTCGCGATAGTCTGCTATATCGCGGCCGCCATTTATCTTGGGGTCGTCCATGCTCCGGCGTGGCTGTCGCTGTTCTTCATCGGCGCGGCCGTCTCGACTCTGATAGCCATGCTGATAACCATTGGCTGGAAAATCAGTGCCCATGCCACCTCGGCCGGCGGTCTGGCCGGTATCGTCTCGTGGCTGGCCTTCAATCATCTCGCCATCGGCAATGCCGCCGCATGGGTGTCGGGTTCCATTGTCTTTGTCGGTCTGATTGCCACAGCGCGCCTGATACTCAAACGCCATACACTCGGCCAGGTATGTGCCGGCGCCGCGCTCGGTTTTGCCGTCGAATTCATTCTGCTTTCATTATAATATTAACATAACACCAATCCAATCATGTCACCGTCAGTAAGTATAATCATGGGAAGCACCTCAGACCTTCCCATCCTGACCAAGGCCGCCGCCTTTCTCGAAGAGATGGAAGTGCCTTTCGAGATGAACGCTCTCAGCGCCCACCGCACTCCCGAGGCCGTCGAGGCTTTTGCCCACGGCGCTGCCGCCCGCGGTGTAAAAGTCATAATAGCCGCTGCCGGCATGGCTGCCGCGCTCCCCGGCGTCATCGCCGCCATGACCCCCCTGCCTGTCATAGGTCTGCCCATCGACTCGACTCTCGACGGCCGCGACGCTCTGCTCTCTATCGTGCAGATGCCTCCGGGCGTCCCTGTCGCTACGGTGGGCATCAATGCCGGCCTCAACGCCGCCATCCTCGCCGTCAGGATGCTTGCTCTCTCAGACCCGGCTCTTGCCGCCCGCTATGACGCTTATCGCGCCTCGCTCGCCGATAAGATTGAGAAAGCAAACGCAAAACTCGCTGAAATAAAAGATTATAAATATAAGACTAATTAAATGACCGACAATAAATCGAGACGCCGTAAGACCACACCGGTCTGCATCGGCGTCACTGCGGTCGGAGGCGATAATCCCATAAGGATTCAGTCGATGACCAATACGGCCACGCTCGACACCGAGGCTTCTGTGGCCCAGTGTCTGCGCATCGCCGATGCCGGCGCCGACATTGTGCGTCTGACGGCCCAGGGCGTCTCGCAGGCCCGCAATCTCGGCGAGATTCGCCGCCGTCTCCGCGATGCCGGATGCGACATACCGCTTGTGGCCGACATCCACTTCAATCCTGCTGCCGCTTTCGCCGCCGCCGAAGAGGTCGAGAAGGTGCGCATCAACCCCGGCAATTTCGTCGACCCGGGACGCACGTTCAAGCAGTTGAGCTATACCGACGAACAGTATACCGCAGAGCTCGGGCGTCTGCGTGACAAGTTTGTCCCCTTCCTCAACCTCTGCAAGGAGAAGTCGACGGCCATACGCATCGGTGTCAATCACGGCTCGCTCAGCGACCGCATCATGAGCCGCTACGGCGACACCCCTGCCGGCATGGTCGAGTCGGCCATGGAGTTTCTGCGCATCTGTGTCGCCGAGGATTTCAGAGACGTTGTCATTTCAATCAAGGCATCCAATGTCGTCATCATGACTCAGACCGTGCGTCTGCTTGTCGAGGCCATGGACCGCGAGGGGATGGCCTTCCCGCTCCACCTCGGTGTGACCGAGGCCGGCGACGCCGAAGACGGCCGCGTCAAATCGGCCGTGGGCATCGGTTCGCTCCTTGCCGACGGCATAGGCGACACGATAAGGGTGTCGCTCAGCGAGGCTCCTGAAAACGAGATTCCCGTGGCGCGCAGCCTCGTGGCGCATATCGACGACATTATGAGCGATGACGCTCCACGCGCCGCCCGTGTCTGTCGCGACACTGCCGGGCTGAAAGCGCCGCTTGCCGCAGGCGTCGACTTCGCTTTCGGCGAGGTGCCCGGAGGCTTTGTCGAGCTGAAATCGTCGGCCCGCAACCGCATCGACGACATCCGCCGCCGCTATGCCGACGTTCTCGACGGAAACCCCGACGCGAAAGTCCTTGTTACTTTGGTATATCCCGATGTTACAGACCGTGAGACGCTTACAGTCGCCGCTTCGGTTGACCTCGGGTCGCTTTTGCTCGACGGTCTGGCCGACGCTGTCGCCATCGAGGCTCCGGCTTTTTCGCCTGAGACTATTGAATCGCTCGAACTCAGCATTCTTCAGGCCACGCGCCGCCGTATCACCAAGACCGAATATATCGCATGTCCCGGCTGCGGCCGCACGCTGTTCGACCTTCCGTCGGTGCTGCAGACCGTCAAACGCGGCACTTCGCATCTCAAAGGCCTTAAAATCGGCGTTATGGGCTGTATCGTCAACGGCCCCGGCGAGATGGCCGACGCCGACTACGGCTATGTCGGTGCCGCCGCCGGCTGCATAAGCCTTTATAAAGGCAAGGAGTGTGTCGTCAAGAATATTCCGGCCGACGAGGCACTGCCGAGGCTGATCGAACTGATAAAACAAAACGGAGACTGGGTCGATGAGAGTCAGGAAAACGCCTGTTGAGGTCGGCCGGCTGTCAAACGGCATTATGACCGTCTGCGCCACGCTGAAGAATTCGGCCGTCGGCATCTGCGGCGTCAGTGTCCGTGCCGGCAGCCGCGACGAGACGCCTGACAGCTACGGTCTCGCCCATTTTGTCGAGCATACGATATTCAAAGGCACGCAGCGTCGCAACTCATCGCTGATAATCAATCGTATGGAGGCTGTCGGCGGCGAGCTCAACGCTTTTACCTCAAAGGACGAGACTGTTGTCTACAGTGCTTTTCCGGGCGGCAACCTCTCGCGTGCGGTCGAACTGATTTCAGATCTGATACTCAACTCGGTTTTTCCCGACAAGGAGCTTGACAAGGAGCGCGAGGTTGTCTGCGACGAGATTTCGACTTATCTCGACAGCCCCGCCGACGCAATCGCCGATGATTTTGAAGACCTCGTTTTCGCCGGTACTCCGCTCGGTCATAACATCCTCGGCGACAAGAAGACGCTTCGGCGTCTCCGCAGCGCCGAGTGCCGCGCGTTTCTCGACCGCTGGTACCGTCCCGACAACATGGTGCTTTTCTACAGCGGACCGCGTAAGCCCGAGGCCGTCAACGCCGTCTTCGAGAGATATTTCGGCGCCATCACCGGCACTGCGCCCGACCGCGCCGCTACCGTTTTTGGCCTCCGTGAGCGTTTTGACATCGGTCGCCGGCTGCCCAGCCATCAGGCCCACTGTATGCTCGGCACAACCACTCCCGGCCTCGACGATGCCGCCCGCTATGGCGTGGCGCTGTTGTCGAACATCCTCGGCGGCCCGGGCATGAATTCGCTGCTCAACGTCGACCTGCGCGAGCGCCTCGGTCTGGTCTACAATGTCGAGACCTCGGTGACGCTCTTCCGTGAGATCGGCCTGCTCACCATATATCTCGGCTGCGACCCCGGCGACGCCGCCCGATGCTGCGACATTGTCCGCAGGCGCATCGCCGACATCGCCGGCGGATATATCGACCGACGCCGCCTCGAGCCTGCCAAGAAACAGTATCTCGGCCAGCTGGTCGTGGCTTCTGAAAACCGTGAGAATTCTATCCTCGCTGCCGCCCGCTCGCTGCTTATGCGCCGACGTGTCATCGACCCCGCTGAGACGGTAGAGGCGATAAAGACCCTGACTCCCGACGACATACGCCTTGCTGCCGAAAGTCTCTCCGACGGGCTGTCGACACTCATTTTTTCGCCTTCGGTCAAAAACTGAGTGCGTGGCGCCGAAAAATTTGCTATCTTTACGATTTAAATAATCTTTGGAGATATGTTCGCAAAATATTTGATAAACCGCATATTGCCCGTTGCCGCTGCCGCTGTTGCCTCGATAGCGCCCTTGGCGGCCCAGCCGCGTTTCGACTACGATGTCAGCCTGTCGGCCACGGCGTCGAGCGGCGATTTTGCCCCTTCGTTGCTGTCGGCTCTCAATCAGGGTAAGAACCCGATGAAAAACAGCGTTCTGCTCGATGCGTCGCTCATAAAGCCCCTTGATCTCGGACGGCGATTCAGCTGGAGTGCCGGTGCCGAGCTTCTTACGGGCTACAACCACGATGCCGATTACAGTTATTATGACGGCGACGCCTGGACCTCGCGCTCGTGGCGTCCCGGAGCATTCCGGGTACAGCAGCTTTTCGGCGAGCTGAAATACCGCAGCGTCTATCTCTATGTCGGCATGAAGAACGAATTTTCGAGAATCGTCGACAGCGAGCTTTCGAGCGGCGACCTTATCCATAGCGCCAACGCGCGTGCCATTCCCGGCGTCGGTGCCGGTTTCCTCGATTTTCAGAACATACCGTTCACCCGCGGATGGGTGCAGATCGAGGGCCGCATAATGTACGGCAAGATGGCCGACAATGATTTCGTCGAGCGCCAGTTCAATCATTATAACGAACATATCGCCCTGAGCACCTACTATGTCTACCGCCGCTGTTATTTCCGCACCAATCCGGCGCAGCCTCTGTCGGTGACGGTCGGTATGCAGACCGCCGGATTCTTCGGCGGCCGCACCTACTGGTATGGCGGCGGCAAGCTGCTGCGCGAGCAGAACCGCGGCTTCCGTTTCAAAGACGTTTGCAAGATGTTTTTCCCCATCACGGGCAACGGCGACGAGTTTATCGAAGGCAGCAGCCTCGGCTCGTGGGATTTCAAGGCCCGCTACCGCATTGACGGCGACAACGAGGTGAACGCCTACTTCGAGTGGCCGTGGGAAGACGGCTCGGGCATCGGCCGACGTAACGGATGGGACGGCCTCTGGGGCCTCGAATACCGCCGCAGCGGCAGCCACCTTGTCAACCGGGCCGTCGTCGAGTATATCGACTTCCGCAACCAGAGCGGCCCGCTCCACTATGCCACCGGCGACCACCCCGGCACGACCATCGGCTCTGACGTCAACGGCGGCGACAATTATTTCAACAACAACACATATAACTCATATGCCAACTACGGTATGTCGATAGGCACGCCTTTCCTCGTCGCTCCGATCTATAACCTCGACGGCTATCCGGCCTATATTTTCAACCGTGCGCGCGGGTTCCACGCCGCCGTCGCCGGTGATTTCGGCGACAAGGTAGGCTATATCGTCAAGCTCAGCTATCAGAAGGGCTATGCCTCGGGGCGCCTGCCTTTTGCCCGGGCGAGAGAGAATTTCTCGTTCATGGCCGGAGCCGACTATGACGCCTCGTCGCTTGTCAAGGGACTCGGCCTCAGTTGCAAGGTCGGTCTTGACTCGGGTCGTCTCCGTGGCGACTCGTTCGGTGCGACAATAGCGATAAGTTACTCGGGCTCACTTTCTAAACCGTCGAAAAAATGAAAAAGCTGATATATCTCTTCATCGCCGTGCTTTTCTGCGGCTGCACCCAGAACAACGGCCACATCGGACCTCTCTTCGGCACATGGTCGCTCGAATCGCTCACCATCGGCGGCGTCGACGACCCTGACTTCGAGCCCGACCGCACTTTTTGGGAGTTTCAGGGCGACATGGTCTCAATCACACGCACTTTCCCGCATTACGAAAAATTCAACTGCTACGGTACCTGGACGCGTGAAGGCGACCGTCTGACGCTATATTTCAACCATCACGACAATGATTCAGGCGTCGGAGAGCCGCCGTATATGGCTCCCGACTGGCTGCATTTCCCGGCTTCGGGCATCTTTGAGTTCGACGTCATAAAGCTCACGTCGAACGATATGGTCGTTTCGCGCATCGATGAAGAAGGTCAGCCCGTAGTGTTCACATTAAGAAAAATTTGGTAGTAAAACTATGATAGATAAGAATAAAACAGTTCTGGTGACAGGTGCCGACGGTTTCATCGGCTCGCATCTGACCGAACTTCTGCTCGAACGCGGCTATCGCGTCCGCGCGCTCTCTCAGTATAATTCTTTCAATAACTGGGGCTGGCTCGAAGGCATCCATAACGACCGCCTCGAAGTCGTCTGCGGCGATGTCAGAGACCCCAATTTCTGCCGCGTCATCAGCCGCGGATGCGACACGGTCTTCCATCTGGCTGCTCTCATCGCCATCCCTTACAGCTACGTCGCCCCCGACAGCTATGTCGACACCAACATCAAGGGCACTCTCAACATGTGTCAGGCGGCGCAGGCCGAGGGTGTGCGCCGCCTCGTCGTCACCTCGACGAGCGAGGTTTACGGCACTGCCCTCTATGTGCCTATCGACGAGAAACATCCGCGTCAGCCGCAGTCGCCTTACTCGGCCACGAAGATAGGTGCCGACGCCATAGCCAAGAGCTTCTATAACGCCTTCGACCTCGGCGTCGTCATCGCAAGGCCTTTCAACGCATACGGCCCGCGTCAGAGTGCCCGTGCCATTATCCCGACCATCATATCGCAGATTGCCGCCGGCAAGCGCGAGATCAAGGTGGGCGACCTCACGCCGACCCGCGACTTCAACTATGTCAGGGACACATGCCGCGGTTTTATCGCTTTGGCCGAGGCTGACGGTGTCGAAGGTATGGAGATAAACATAGCCACGGGCACAGAGGTCACGATGGGCGACACACTCAAGACCATCGCCCGCCTCATGAACGCCGACGTCGACTATGTCGTCGACCCCGAGCGCCTGCGTCCGTCGAAGAGCGAAGTGCGCCGTCTGTGCGGCGACAACAGCCTCATCACGTCGCTCACCGGCTGGCGTCCCGAGGTGTCGCTCGAGGAGGGTCTGCGCCGCACTATCGCGTGGATTACCGAGCCCGCTCACCTCGCTGATTATAAACCGGATATTTACAACCGATGAACGGCGACCGTCTGAATATACTCTTTCTCGGCGGGGCCAAACGTGTCTCGATGGCGCGTATGTTCAAGGACGCCGCCGCCCGCGCCGGCCTTGAGGCCGCGATTTTCAGCTATGAGCTTACCCGTGAGGTGCCTGTGGCCTGCGAAGCCACGATAATCGACGGCTGCCGCTGGAACGACCCCGATATTCTCGACCGCCTCAACGATGTCTGTGTCAGCCGTTCGATTGACGTGATGATACCCTTTGTCGACGGTGCTGTCAGGGTTGCCGCCGACTATCGCGACCGCTTCGGTTCGGTGTTCGTGCCGACGGGTTCGCCGGATGTGGCCGAGGCCATGTTCGACAAGGTCGTGGCCGCACGCCTTTTTGCAGAAAAAGGTCTGCCGGCGCCGGCGACATACACTCCGGGCGACCCCTGTCTGCGTCTCATAGCCAAACCGCGTCACGGCTCGGCGTCGAAAGGCATTATCGAGATACGTGATCTCGAGACACTCGACCGTGTGCTCGGCCGTGCTGACGACTATCTGATTCAGGAGCGCATCGACAACCGTAATGAAATTACTGTCGACTGCTATGTCTCGGCTATCGACGGCGAGGTCAAGGCACTCTCGCCCCGGCGCCGTCTCGCCACTGCAGGCGGCGAGGTGACAGACACTGTCACGATTGCCGACGGGCGCATTGACGATATAGTCGGCCGCACTCTCCGTTCACTCGGTCTCTCGGGCGCCGTCACAGTCCAGCTCATCGAGGACCTTGATGACGGACGACTGATGCTGATGGAGATAAATCCCCGTCTTGGCGGGGGTGCTGTCTGCTCTGTCTGCGCCGGCGCCGACATTCCCTCGATGATAGTCGCCGAGGCCCGCGGTATGGCGGCCGTCCCGGCCCAGGCTAAACCCGGAGTGAGGATTACACGTTATATGCAGGAAGTAGTTTTTGATAATGGAGAAATCAGAAAATAAAGTTATTATAATCGCCGAGGCCGGCGTCAACCATAACGGCGACCTCGGGCTGGCCCGGCGCATGGTCTATGCGGCCAAAGAAGCCGGCGCCGACTATGTGAAGTTTCAGACAGCCGTACCCGAGCTTGTCATCTCGACATTTGCCCCCAAGGCCGAGTATCAGAAAGAGACCACAGGTTCTGACCAGAGCCAGCTTGAGATGTGCAAGGCGATACATCTGCCCCTGGCCGATTATGCCGGGCTTAAAGAGCTGTGTGACAGCGTCGGCATCGGTTTCATGAGCACACCGTTCGACCTCGTGTCGATAGACTGCCTCGCAGAAATCGGCATGGATTACTGGAAGATACCTTCGGGCGAGATTACCAATCTGCCTTATCTGCGCAAGATTGCATCTAAGGGCGGTCGTGTCATCCTCTCGACGGGCATGTCGACTCTCGACGAGGTCGGGGCTGCTGTCGCGGTGCTTGAAAAGGGCGGCATAAGCCGCGCTGACATCATCTTGCTTCACTGTACGACGCAATATCCGACGCCTTACGGTGCCGTCAACCTAAGGGCGATGGACGCCCTGCGCTCACTCGGTTGCGGCGGGGTGGGCTACAGCGACCATACCGTCGGTGTCGAGGTTCCCGTCGCTGCCGTCGCGATGGGTGCCACGGTCATTGAGAAGCATTTCACTCTCGACAAGAATATGGCCGGCCCCGACCATCGGGCCTCGCTCTCGCCTGACGAGCTGAAGACCATGGTCGCCATGGTGCGCAATATCGAGAGGGCTCTCGGCAGCGGAGAGAAGACCGTCGCCGACGCCGAACGTCCCAATATCGAGGTCGCCCGCAAGAGTATCGTCGCTGTCCGTGACATAAAGCGGGGCGAAGTGCTGACCGAAGAGAACATCACGGTCAAGCGTCCCGGCAACGGAGTCTCGCCGATGCTGTGGGACAGTGTGATCGGTACGCGCGCCGTCGCCGATTTCGCTTATGACGAACTGATACGCCTCTGATTATGGAAGGGCTTCTCGTCGGACTGCTGCTGCCGTTTCTTGGCACCGCCCTCGGTGCCGCCTGCGTCTTTCTGATGAAGCGGCGCATGAAGCCGGTGCTTGAGAAGCTGCTGCTCGGCTTTGCCGCGGGCGTCATGGTCGCTGCCTCGGTTTGGTCGCTGCTGATACCGTCGATGGAGATGACCCCGGCCGACGGTTTTATGAAAGTGATGCCCGCGGTGTTTGGCTTTCTCGCCGGCATCGGATTTCTGTTGCTTCTTGATGTCGCCGTGCCGCACGAACATATCGACGGCAATGGTGACGAAGGTCCTAAAAGCCGTTTGTCGCACACGACAAAACTGGCTTTCGCCGTCACGCTGCATAACATCCCCGAGGGTATGGCTGTCGGCGTATCTCTCGCCGCCGCTCTCGAGCAGAATGCATATCTGCCTATGGCCGGTGCGCTTGCCCTCGCCATTGGCATCGCGATACAGAATTTTCCCGAAGGCGCTATTGTGGCTATGCCTTTGCGTGCCGCCGGCAACAGCCGCGGCAAATCCTTTGCTATCGGAGCGCTCAGCGGTATCGTCGAGCCTGTCGCGGGCGTAATCACCATAATGCTCGCCTCGATAGCCATGCCGGTGTTGCCATATCTTCTTGCCTTTGCCGCCGGCGCAATGATTTATGTCGTCGTCGAAGAGCTCATTCCCGAGACACAGGAAGGACAACACTCCAACATGGGCACGATAGGCTTTGCCCTCGGCTTCGCCCTCATGATGCTCCTCGACGTCGTCCTCGGCTGACAGAAGTCATATGCCGTGTCAGCAGCGACACTGACAGCGCTGACGCGTCGCTCTCTTTCTCGAGGCTGAGCCTTCAGATTTGTCCTTGTGCCGGCTGCTCGCCGCCGTATGGAGCGAGGGCTTCAGTCCTCGCAGTCAACCCATTGGCCTCCAAGGGTTTCAGCCCTTGACCCATATCGCCTGAGGCGGCCGCGCGATCGCGCGGCCCTACTAACCGTTGATGCAATAACCTGTTTGACTAATTAGCCTAATTTGACCAACTTCCTTCTCGAAGCCTCTAAGAGGCGAGATTGTGATATAACCCGGCTGCAAAGCGTGCCGGAGGCACGTTATTGTGCGAGAACCCCGTGCTTCAGCGCGGGGACGAGCAATAGAAGCAGCAAATTAGTCTCGGAGAGACGTCTAATATCTATGGAACTACGGCTTAAGCCGTAGTAGCTAACGGTCTGACTCCAAAGGTCTGAAGCCCTTGGTCCTATCGCCTGCAAGGCGATGATTTTACTGATAGCCGCGTAGGCCGAGGCGCTTAGGCGCCGGCCTGCGCGGTAAGAGCGATAATAGATTGATTGCGTTTGAAAAACGCA
>CABUPJ010000026.1 GCA_902493335.1 uncultured Porphyromonadaceae bacterium | reverse complement strand
GGCGGCTTGCCGCCGTATGGAATTACGGCTTCAGCCGTAGTAGCCAACTCGCTGGTTCCAAGGGCTGAACCCCTTGCTCCATACCGCCTGTCGCGATGGTGAATTGTGATTTTTCTGAAGGTTGTGTGTGGCGGAAATGAAAAACGCAGTTCTTCGTGTGTGCGAAGGACTGCGTTTTGAAGCAGAGTAGCCCATAGGAGAATCGAACTCCTCTTTCAAGAATGAAAATCTTGCGTCCTAACCGATAGACGAATGGGCCATCATTCTCGGTCTCAGGCATGAAGCCTCAAGGTCGAGTAGATCTTTTAAGCGGCAATCTTAGCGATGTGATGAGCGAGCTTGCTCTTGAGGTTGGCTGCTTTGTTCTTAGAGATAGCCTTTTTAGAGGCGAGGCGGTCGAGCATAGCGCTGACTTCGCGAAGTTTGGCTTCTGCGGCAGCTTTGTCTGTCATCTTGCGCAGGTTGCGAACGGCATTGCGAGCTGTTTTAGCATAGTAGCGGTTGCGCAGACGGCGTGATTCTGTTTGACGGATTCGTTTGATTGATGACTTATGGTTTGCCATTTTTAATAAGTTTCTAATTTTGTTATTTCTTTGATTTGTAGCCCATAGGAGAATCGAACTCCTCTTTCAAGAATGAAAATCTTGCGTCCTAACCGATAGACGAATGGGCCTTAGGTGCTTAAAGCGAGTGCAAATATAGGGACTTTTTTTAAAATGAGCAAAAAATGAGCGGATAAAAAGCGTAATTAAAGTTTTTTTAGTAATTTTAGTTGCTAAATCTCTAAGAATGTATGTCAATTCACGCTGTCTCGCATTGCGGACGATAAAATATAATGATGCGAAGTCAATAGTGTCGGTTTGGTCTGACGCACTTGGATATGTCACTGTAGCAGTCTCGGCCGGAGCGGGTCGTGAGGCCCGTCGCCGTCGTGCGCTGATGATGCCTATGTCAGTGTTCGAGGCGGTGATTGACGCCAAGCCGGGTCACGAGATGGTGACTCTACGCGATGTCAGGCCCGGGGGCGTTATCGCCGACATGGATGGCGCGCGCACTATTGTGGCTCTTTTTATGGCTGATTTCTTTGAGCGTGTTCTGCGCAACTGTCAGGCCGATACGGCGTTGACGGCGTTTGTCTTTGAGACGGCTGCGCTTCTGCGCTCGGTGTCGCCGGCGGCGCTGGCGAATCTTCATCTGTTTATCATTTACAGGCTTACCGGTCTCCTGGGCTTTGAACCCGATATGTCGACATGGAGCGACGGCGCATGTTTTGACATGCGCGAGGGTCGCTGGCGTCTCGTGCCGCCGGCTGACGGACGCCGCTATATCGACGCAGACCGCAGCCGCGGCCTGATGCTTCTCGACCGTCTGAGTGTGCGCAATATCGGGCGCGTCAGGCTAAGTCGTGACCAGCGCAACGAGTTGCTCGACGGGCTGCTTGAGTATTACACGATACATCACACGCCGCTGACGGGGCTGACGTCGCTTGAGATTGTCAGAACTCTTTTCTGACTATTTCTTCGGCGGTCATGCCCGTGACGGGGTCGACCCATGACGGATCGAGGGAGCGGAGCGGTTTCATGACGAAATCGCGCCCGCGCATGCGCGGATGCGGCAATGTCAGTTCCGGCGTGTCGACGACAAGGCTGTCGACGGCGATGAGGTCGATGTCTATCATGCGGTCGATATAGTTGCCGAGGCTGTCGCGGTGGGGGTCGGGCGAGATGCGGCGCTCTATTGCCTGAAGCCGCCGCAATATGTCAAGGGGACCGGCGCAGGCGTCGGTCTCGAGCATCAGAGCGAGGTTGACGAAGCTGTTGTCTGACTCAAAACCCCACGGCTCGCTTTCAAAGAAGTCAGACCGGCTGAGCCGGGCGTCGGGCCACTCGCGTGAAATTAAGGCGACCGCCGACTCGATGAGAGTCTGGCGGTCGCCTTGGTTTGATCCGATATTGATATGTATCCGGTGCATCAGAGCGAGCGGTTGATGGCCACTTCCTCGAAGCCTTCGACAAGGTCGCCGACCTTGATGTCGTTGTAGCCCGAGATTGACAGACCGCAGTCGTAGCCAGAAGTGACTTCCTTGACGTCGTCCTTGAAGCGCTTGAGCGAGCCGAGGTCGCCGGTGTAGCGCACGATGCCGTCGCGGATGAGGCGCACTTTGTTCGAGCGTTTGATCTTGCCTTCGCGGACGATGGCGCCGGCGATGGTGCCGACTTTCGAGATGTGGAATGTCTCGAGCACTTCGGCTGTGCCGGTAATCTCTTCTTTCATCTCAGGCGCGAGCATGCCCGACATGGCGTCCTTGACCTCCTCGATGGCCTGGTAGATGACTGAGTAGAGACGAATCTCGACGCCTTCGCGCTCGGCAGCGCGGCGTGCTGCCAGTGACGGGCGCACCTGGAAGCCGATGATGATGGCGTCGGATGCGGCGGCGAGGGTGACGTCGCTCTCCGAAATCTCGCCGACGGCCTTGTGGAGCACGTTGACCTGAATCTCGTCGGTCGAGAGCTTGATGAGCGAGTCTGACAGAGCCTCGATCGAGCCGTCGACGTCGCCCTTGACGATGATGTTGAGCTCCTGGAAGTTGCCGATGGCACGGCGGCGGCCGATATCCTCGAGGGTGAGAATCTTGGTCGTGCGCAGGCCCTGTTCGCGCTGGAGCTGCTGACGTTTGTTGGCAATCTCGCGGGCTTCCTGCTCGGTGTCCATCACGTTGAAGGTGTCGCCTGCAGTCGGAGCGCCGTTGAGACCGAGGATGAGCGCCGGTGTGGCGGGTCCGGCCTCTTTGATGCGCTGGTCGCGTTCGTTGAACATGGCCTTGACTTTGCCGTAGTGGTTGCCGGCGAGGACGATGTCACCGACGCGGAGCGTGCCGTTCTGGACGAGGACGTTGGCGACGTAGCCGCGGCCTTTGTCGAGGGTCGACTCTATGATGGCGCCGGTAGCCTTGCGGTTGGGATTGGCGCGGAGCTCGAGCATTTCGGCTTCGAGAAGCACTTTCTCCATGAGTTCCTCGACGCCGATGCCTTTCTTGGCCGAGATGTCCTGCGACTGGTATTTGCCGCCCCATTCTTCGACGAGATAGTTCATCGCGGCGAGTTCCTCCTTGATTTTGTCGGGGTTGGCGTGGGGCTTGTCGATCTTGTTTATGGCGAAGACGATAGGAACGCCTGCGGCCGACGCGTGGTTGATGGCCTCGACGGTCTGTGGCATGACGCTGTCGTCAGCTGCGACGATGATGATACAGATGTCGGTAATCTTGGCGCCGCGGGCACGCATGGCCGTGAAAGCCTCGTGGCCCGGGGTGTCGAGGAAGGTGATGTGGCGTCCGTCGGCGAGGGTCACGCTGTATGAGCCGATATGCTGTGTGATGCCGCCTGCTTCGCCTGCGATGACATTGGCGTGGCGTATGTAGTCGAGCAGCGAGGTCTTGCCGTGGTCGACGTGGCCCATGACGGTCACGATAGGCGGACGTGCGACGAGGTCTTCCTCGTTGTCTTCCTCCTGGTGGATGGCGTCGGCGACTTCGGCAGAGATATATTCGGTCTCGAAGCCGAACTCGTCGGCGACGATGTTGATGGTCTCGGCGTCGAGGCGCTGGTTGATAGACACCATCACGCCGAGGTTCATACACGTGGCGATGACGTTGTTGATGGGTACATCCATCATTATGGCAAGGTCGTTGACGGTCACGAACTCGGTGAGCTTGAGAATCTTGCTCTCGGCCATTTCAGCCTGCATGGCCTCGCGCTCGCGTGATGCGTTGGCCTCGCGTTTTTCCTTACGCCATTTGGCGCCGCGCTTGAGAGCCTTGTCCTTGCTTGTCAGACGGGCGAGGGTTTCTTTGATCTGCTTCGATACGTCTTCGTCGCTGACCTCGGTGTGCTGCGGCTGACGGCGTTCGTTCTTGTTCTTTTTATCTTTCGGAGCGGCGTTTTTGTCGCGACGGTTGCCCTGGCCGCCGTTGCGCTGCGAGCCCCCGCGTTCGTTGCCTGTCTGCTGGCCGGTTTTCTCTATGTCGATTTTCTCCTTGCCGGAGATGCGTTTGCGCTTCTTGCGGTCGCCCTGGCCTGAGTCGCCCGAGGCGTTGCGCGCATTGCGGTCGGCACGTTTTTCTTCTTTGGTCTTTTTCTTTGGGCGTGTCGACTGGTTGATGGCGTCGAGATCGATTTTGCCGATGACGTTTAATTGCGGAGGAGTGACGTGCGTGCGCTCGGGCACGAAGACCTCATCATTTGTTTTCGCCACTGTTGTCGCTGTCGTGGTCGTCTCGGCCTTTGCGACGGTCTTTTCGTTGGTTGCTGTCATTTCTTTCTTTTCGGGCTCGACGGCTTTTTTGACTTCAGGCTGAATTTCGGCCGCTTCGACGGGTTTGGCCGCAACCGTTTTCTCGGCTACGTGTACTTCGGCTGTCTTGACGGCTGTTTTCTCGGCCGGGGTCTGTTTCACCTCTTCGGTCGTTATGTTATTGTGATTTATTTCAGTCTTTTTGTCTGTCCCGGCGGTTTTTTCTTCGGGTTTGACTGTTTCGGCGGCCGCTGTCGCCGCTTCTTTTTTTACAGTTGAGTCGGCGGGTTTGTTCTCGGCAGGCTTGCGGATGGGATTGCCTTTTGAGTCGAGCTCGATTTTGCCGAGAATGCGGGTCTTGTGGACGGTTGTCGTCAGTGGGGTGTCGTCGGCTTCGCGCGCAGGCTGCTGCTGTTGCTGCTGGCTTTTGCCGCGGCTGTTCTGACGTTCGGTCGAGAATCGGTCTGACTTGGTTTTGAGATCTTTGTCGTGTTTGAATTCACTGACCAGTAGGGCGACGACATCTTCCTCAACACGGGTGTTGGGGTTTTCGTCAATGTTGATGTTTTTTTTGCGCAGGAAGTCAATGACTGTCGGCAGGGCCACATTGAGTTCTTTTGCGACTGTACTTATTTTTGTTTTCGGCATAAAAACTGTGCTTGTCGGGGCAGTGTCGTTGTTATGGGCATCTCGCCCGACTGAATTATATCTGTTTTTTCGTTTACTATTAATCTGCTGTTTACCGGACTATCGCCGCCGTTGGTCGTCTGACTCTATCAGTCTTCAAACTCTGCCTTGAGGATAGCGATGATGTTGTCGACGGTAGTTTCCTCGAGGTCGGCTTTCTCGATGAGCATTTCGCGCGGGGCGTTGAGGACGCTCTTGGCGGTGACGAAGCCGATGTTCTTGAGGGCGTCGATGACCCAGCCGTCGATTTCGTCTTTGAATTCGTCGAGGTAGATGTCTTCCTCGAGGTTTTCCTCGCTGTCGCGGTAGACGTCGATGGTATAGCCGGTCAGCATCGAGGCGAGCTTGATGTTGAGGCCGTTCTTGCCGATGGCGAGCGATACTTCTTCGGGACGGAGGAATACTTCGGCCTTCTTCTCTTCTTCGTCGAGGCGTATGGACGAGATTTTGGCGGGCGAGAGGGCGCGCTGTATGAAGAGCGAGGGATTGGCTGTGAAGTTGATGACGTCGATGTTCT
Source organism: uncultured Porphyromonadaceae bacterium (assembly GCA_902493335.1). Classification (GTDB taxonomy): domain Bacteria; phylum Bacteroidota; class Bacteroidia; order Bacteroidales; family Muribaculaceae; genus CAG-873. The sequence continues at coordinate 39,902 of CABUPJ010000026.1, read as the reverse complement.
CGTTGCGGAGCTCGCGGACGATGCCGTGTATGCGCGAGCCCTTGACGCCGACGCAAGCTCCGACGGGGTCGATGCGGTCGTCATAGCTCTCGACGGCGATTTTGGCGCGTTCGCCCGGGATGCGGGCCACGGCGCGTATGTTGATCAGGCCGTCGTGGATTTCGGGCACTTCGAGCTCGAAGAGGCGGCGCAGGAAGTTTTCGTTCGTACGCGAGACGGTAATCTTCGGATTGTTGTTTTTGTTGTCGACGTAGGCGATGACGGCGCGGACGGTCTCGCCTTTTCTGAAGTAGTCGCCGGGAATCGATTCGCTCTTGGGGAGGATGAGCTCGTTTTTGTCGACGTCGAGCAGCAGGGTCTCTTTCGACCATGTCTGATAGACTTCGCCGCTGACGAGGTCGCCCTCGAGGTCTTTGAATTTGTTGTATATGGCTTCTTTCTGGAGGTCGAGAATCTTCGACTGGAGTGTCTGGCGCAGGTTGAGGATGGCTCGGCGGCCGAATTTCTCGAAGATGATCTCTTTAGTATGCTCTTCGCCGACCTCGGCGTCGGGGTCGTTGTCGGCGCGGGCGTCGCTCAGCGCTATCTGGGTGTTGGGGTCGGTTACCTCGCCGTCGGGGACGACCTGGAGGTTCTGGAATATCTGTACGTCGCCCTTGTCGGGGTTGAGGATGACGTCGAGGTTTTCGTCGGTGCCGAACATTTTAGCCAGCACGTTGCGGAATGATTCTTCGAGCACGCTGATCATCGTGGTCTTGTCGATGTTCTTGAGTTCTTTGAACTCGGCAAACTGCTCGACCATATTGGGGGTTTCCTCTTTCTTAGCCATGGGGAATTACTGTTGTCGGGGTTTACGGTTTATTTGGTCTTATTTGAATTTTATTTCATATTTCACTGACTTGCAGTCGTCAAACTTGAATGTCTCGGGCTGCATGATGATTGTGGCTTTTTTTGCGCCCGGCTCTTTGACTTTGACGGGTGTCTCGGCTGTGAAGCTGTCGTCGCCGACTTCGGTCAGCGTGGCGTGTATCTTGCGTCCGTCGCGGGTCAGAATCTCGATGTCGTTGCCGATATTCTTGAGATACTGGCCTCTGACTTTGAATGGCGAGGTGAGGCCGGCCGAGCCGACTTCGAGCGAATAATCTTCTGTGTCACGATCAAAGACGCCTTCAATCTTGCGGGTGATGTCGGCGCAGCTGTCGATGTCGACGCCCTCGGGCGAATCGATCTCGACGGTGATGTCGTTGGCCGGTGTGATTTTTATATCGACCAGAAACAGGTCGGTGCCGGCAATGGCGTCTTCAACTGTCTTTGTGAGAAGCTCTTTGTCAATCATGTCTATGTCGTTTGATTAAAAAAGAAGAGGAAGCCTCAGCTCCCTCCGGTTCTTTGTTATGCAAAGATACATAAAATTTGCGGTGATTGATGCGATGCGCGCCGCTCACATATATATAAATGCGAATATTTAACGTAATTTAACTGTGTAATGACATTATTTAACCATCGCGGCGAACGACGGCGGCAGTTGTGACGAGAAATTCATGTCGCGGCCGGTGACGGGATGGATAAAACGCAGAGTGAGCGCGTGGAGGGCGACGCGGTGGGCCGGAGATGTTTTCGCGCCGTATTTGCGGTCGCCGGCGATGGGGTGCCCGATGTCTTTGAGATGGACGCGTATCTGGTTTTTGCGTCCAGTCTGTAGCTGCAGTTCGACGAGGGTGTAGCCGTTGGCCGATTTGAGCACGCGGTAATGTGTCACGGCGAGTTTGCCTTCCTCGGGGTTGTCGGTCGAGTAGACTTCGTGCTGTGAGTTTTCGGCGAGATAGCTGCGTATGTCGCCCTCGGGAGTCTCGATTTTGCCTTCGGTAACGGCGACATAGCGGCGCTCGATGACCATATTGTTCCAGTTGTGCTGCATCTTGTCTTTGGCTTCGGCGTTTTTGGCGAACATCATCAGGCCGGATGTGTGCTGGTCGAGACGGTGGACGATGAAAATCTTGTTGGCCGGATTCTTGCGCTTGACATAGTCGCGCACGATTGAGTAGGCTGTGCCTTCCTTGACGCGCTCATTGCCCATCGACAGCAGGCCGTAGCCTTTGTTGACGACGATGATGTCGTCGTCTTCGTAGACGATAGACAGGCGCGAGTGGCGCAGCACCTGGAATTCGCGCGAGGTGTTGACTCTGACGGTGTCGCCTTTGTCGAGCGGCTGGTCAAACTGTGTCGAAATGGCGCCGTTGACCATGACCTGACGGTGTTTGAGAAAGTCTTTGACCGTCGTGCGCTTGCGGTCGGGCATGACGGCGAAGAGGTAGTCGAGCAGCTGTGTCGGTCCGGCAGGCTCGTAGGTGAGTATGTTGTCGGGTCTGAAACGCGAGCGTTCGGCTCCCGGCTTTACGGCTAAACGTTTGGCTGACATAATTATGCTTTCTTTTTAGTGCTTGCGCGGCGCGTCGTTTTCTTGGGTGCCGCATCCTGGCTGCTGACAATCTCCATCGCGGCCTCGTAGTCGAGCGACGCCGGGTCGGTGACTGTCTTGGGTATTTTGTAGTTAGACTTTTTGTATGCGATATAGACGCCGTAGCGGCCGTTGAGAATCCTGAGATCGGGGTCGTTGTCGAAGGTCTTGACGACACGGCGCCGCTCCTCATCGCGTTTGTCGTTGATGAGTTCGATGGCTTCGGCGAGGGTCAGCGATGCGGGGGGCGTCTCTTTGGGGATGGAGATGAACTTGCCGTCGTGACGCACGTAGGGGCCGAAGCGGCCGATGCCGACGACGATGTCATGGTCTTCGTATGTGCCGAGCGTGCGGGGGAAGTCGAAAAGCTTCAGGGCTTCGTCCAGTGTGATTGTCGATACCGACTGGCCTTTGAGCAGCGAGGCGAAGAGGGGTTTGTCGTCGCCGTCGCCATGGCCGATCTGTACGAGGGGACCGAAGCGGCCGATTTTGACGCTCACCTGTTTGCCTGTCTTGGGGTCGGTGCCGAGAACGCGTTCGCCGACTTTGTGTTCGAGCTTGATGTTGAGCGCTTTGTCGACTTCGGGGTGGAAGAGGGTGTAGAAGTCGCTCATCTCTGTTGTCCAGCCGAGTTTGCCTTCGGCGATTTCGTCGAATTTCTCTTCGACGCGGGCGGTGAAGTTGTAGTCGAGGATGTCGGGGAAGAATTCGGTCAGGAAGGTGTTGACGACGACGCCTATGTCGGTCGGTATCAGCTTGCCTTTGTCTGAGCCGACAGTCTCGGTCTTGGTCTTCTCGGTGACTTTGCCTTTTCTGAGGGTTATGGTGAGGCAGTCGCGCGATGTGCCGGGTTTGTCGCCTTTCTCGACATATTCGCGCTGCTGTATGGTCGAAATAGTCGGAGCATAGGTCGACGGTCGGCCGATGCCGAGCTCTTCCATCTTCTTGACGAGGGTGGCCTCGGTGTATCGCGGCGGCTGGAGGGTGAAACGCTCTGTGGCGATGATGTCGGCGGGTGTGAGGCTCTCGCCGCGGGTCATGCGCGGCAGTGTCGAGCCACCGTCTTCGGCCTCGGTGTTGTCGTCGTCGCGGCCTTCGATGTAGACGTTGAGGAAGCCGTCGAATTTGATGACCTCACCTGTGGCGACGAAGTATTCCGGACGTGTCGAGGGCATTATCTCGACGGTGGTTTTCTCGAGCTGTGCGTCGGCCATCTGTGAGGCTATGGCGCGTTTACGTATCAGTGTGTAAAGGCGTTTCTCCTGGGCGGTGCCTTCGATGGTGTCCTTGCCGATATAGGTGGGACGTATGGCTTCGTGGGCTTCCTGGGCGCCTTTCGAGCTGGTGTGATACTGTCTTACCTTGAGGTATTCGGGGCCGATTTTGGTCTTTATCTCGTCGGAGATGGCGGCGATGGCTTCGTTCGACAGGTTGACAGAGTCGGTACGCATATATGTGATGTGGCCGGCTTCGTAGAGACGCTGGGCCACCATCATAGTCTGTGACACCGTGAAGCCGAGCTTGCGCGAGGCCTCCTGCTGCAGAGTCGAGGTCGTGAACGGAGGCGCAGGGCTTTTGTGGAGGGGCTTGACGGTGATGTCGCCGACGGTAAACGTGGCGTCTTTGCAGGCCTCGACAAAGCCGCGGGCCTCGTCGACGGTCGACAGTCGTTTGTTAAGCTCGGCCTTGACTGTGGCCGCGCTGTCGGCGGGGGTGAATGCGGCGGTGACTCTGAAATATGGTTCGGGAGTGAAGTTTTTTATCTCGTCCTCGCGCTCTACAATCAGACGCACGGCGACCGACTGAACGCGTCCGGCCGACAGGGCGGGCTTGATTTTCTTCCAGAGCACGGGCGAGAGCTCGAAGCCGACGATGCGGTCAAGCACACGGCGCGCCTGCTGGGCGTCGACGCGGTTGATGTCGATTGAGCGCGGATTGGCGATGGCGTTGAGGATGGCACTCTTGGTAATCTCGTGGAAGACTATGCGGCGCGTGTTCTCGGGCTTCAGACCGAGCACCTCATAGAGGTGCCAGGCGATGGCCTCTCCCTCGCGGTCCTCATCGGATGCGAGCCAGACGGTTTCGGCTTCGGCGGCGTTTTTCTTGAGTTCGGCCACGAGCTGAGTCTTGTCGTCGGGTATTTCGTAGATGGGCGTGAAGCCGTTGTCAATGTCTATGCTGAATTTTTTCTTCTGTAAATCACGGATATGACCGTAGCTCGACATGACTTTGTAGTCTTTGCCCAGGAATTTTTCAATCGTTTTTGCTTTTGCCGGTGATTCGACTATAACGAGATTTTTCAGCATAGTAGTTGTGTTTTTATTTACGAGCGACAAAAGTAGAAAAAAAATTTCAATCGCCCCATACATTATATTATTTTTATATAATGTGTTCTACATGCCAAAAGTTTTACGTTATGGTCAGACGGCTCTTATAAGGCGACTTTTTTTGCTCTGCCGCCACGCACTTCGATGTAAAGGCCGGGTGATGCGGGCTTGTCGACAGGAAGACCTTTGAGGTCGTAATATCTGACTGACTCTTCGGGCGCAATCACAGGCTCGACGCCGAGGGTGCCGTCTTCGACGATGTTGACGAACTCGCGCCAGTACTGATGCGCACGGTAGTCATCGGCGCAGCCGAGGGGGACATGGAGTGTCACCGACGATTTGTCGATGTTGTCGAAACTTGCTTTGTCGAGCACCGGAGGCACGTCGGCGTTAGAGTATATGTCGCGCAGGGCTGTGCACCAGGCGAAGGTGCCGGGCGCTATCGGTGTCTCGTCGGCATTGCGGTAACCGCTGCTGTAGGCGGGAGCGAAGGTGTAGGGGAGGGTGACTTCGGTGAGCTGCCGGCAGGCTGCAAATGCCTTAGACTCGATTTTTTCGACTGCGGGCGGGATGTTGATGCTCTCGAGGCCTGAGTATGAGAAACATTCGCCCCAAAGGATGCGGATGCTTGCGGGTATTGTAAATTCGCGAAGCGACGCGCAGTCGTAGAAGCCTGAGGAAGATATTTCGACAGGTGCGGCTCCGTCGGCAAATTCAACAGTCTCGATGCCAGACGAGACGAAGCCGCCGAGGGTTGACAATGATTTGCCGATGACGGCTTTTTTCAGGCTTTGGCATCCCTGAAAAGCTTTGAAGATATAGATTACCGAGTCGGGAATTACAATTTCTGTGATAGGTGTCCCCGAGAAGCAGTTGAGGTCGAGGGCTCTGACTTTTTCGGGTAGCCTGACTTCTTCAAGACCCGTGGATGCGAAGGCGTAGGGACCTATATAAAGCAGTGACCCGGGGAAGTCGATATGTGTCAGATTCTCGCAAGCGCTGAATGAACTGCCGTCGACAATGATTTCGCCGGGCAGTCTTGTGTAGCCGATTTCAATGACAGAGTCGGGCAGCACCACGTTTTCGAGAGAGCGGCAGCCATGGCATATATACTTGGGTATGACTTTCAATTTCTTCGGGAACCGGATGGATTTCAGCTCCTCGCAGCCTTCGAAGGCACGTATTCCTATTATTTTTACAGTCTCGGGAATAACGACGTCGGTCAGCGCGGTATTCTTGAAGACACTGGCTTCCATAGACTCGAGGCTGTTGCTGAATTTCACCTCCTTGAGCGGTGTGTTGATGAAGGCGGCGTAGCCAATTGAGGTGGCTGCGGAGATGTCGGCATATTTCAGATTGCCGCATCCTTCGAAAGCCGCTCTGCCGACTTCAGTCAGCCGGGGCATGACGGCTTTTTCCAAAGAAGTGCCCGAAAATGCAGCTTCTCCGAGTTTTTCGAGTGTTGAAAAATCGAAGTCGCTCAGGTGCGGGCATGAAGAGAAGGCATGGTCGCCGATTTCGCTACCTTTGAACCCGCCGCAACGTTCGAGATATGAGCAGATCTGGAATGCGTTGGCGCCGATGCGTCTTACTGTCGGCGGCAGCAATATCTCGGTTGTGTAATGGGTGAAGTCATTGTCTCCCCAAAACCATCCGTCGGGAATTTCGGTCATGTCGGTGCCTGATAGGTCGAGCTTGCGCAGCTGACGGTTGTTTTTGATGAAAGAGATATCGGCGTCGGTCATGTGGCCTTTTATCTTCAGGTTGTAGATTTCCTTCCAGCCGTTAGTGTTGCAATGTTGCTCGATGGAGCCGTTGGCGAGGTCGATTTCAAGAACGGGGAAGTCCCAGCCGAAAGGAATCGCCCGGCATCGGTGCACGTCTAAAGCGGCATAGCGTTTGAACTCCTCGTAAGCCGATTTGCGGGCCACATATATTTCGGGGAGATAGGAGTTGGGAAAGGTCTCCTGAAGGCAAAAATGGTCGTCGCCATATTCATGGTGTATAAAGGGGAAGTCTCCTAAAAAGTACATGGGCAGTCCTCTGAATACATAGTCCGGGCCATACCATACGTCATCGACAGTTTCGGGTATCGTTTGGCTCAGTGCTAAATAGAAATGTTCCGTCCCGTCTGCGTCACTGACGTAGTTGGCCGGTTCGACAATCTGTATCTGCTTTACTCTCAGTTTTGTCGAGCCGTGAAGGATGTAGTCGGGAAAAACGAGGTTGTCGTTGCTCTTCATCAGATCGAGCCGGCATTTCACCCAGTCGGCGGTGCCGGTTCTGTAAAACAGCAGGTCGTAGCCGCTGCCGGTGTATTTATATTCCCATGTTTCGGGGAATTGGCCGAATGGGTCGACAGAATGGTCGATGCAGGTGACTTCGACAGTACCGATGGATTTGCCGGCTTCGATGGCGCGGGCGAAGATTGTAGGCGCGCAAAGGAGAATAATGACAGCCAGTGTTCGGAAAATATTCTTCATGATTAAAAATGATTGGTCAACCTTTATCCGTATCATACAAGGCAATACGGCAATGTACGTTCGCAAATTTAAAACGTAAAATATTTAAATGCAAGTGTTTTGACAAAAATATTAATCTTATTTAAATTTCGCAGCCGAGAGCATAACGACAGAGGGACAGACGATTTTAATTATGTTCATGTGTTCTTAAATACGCCGTAGCTCCATACCGCCTGTCGAGGGGTTGTGCGAACGGGGAATTGTGATTATTTTTACGGTCTGAATAATTTGATGAATAATTATGGATATTACTTTAGATGTTGTTGCGGCGAGGAGATCGGTCAGGCGATATGAGCCGCGGCCAATCGAGGCGGATAAGATTGGCCGCCTGCGAGAGCTGACTGCCGGGGCAAATGCAGAGGCCCCAGGCCTGGCCCTGCAACTTGTCACCGACGAGCCCGATGCGTTCGGCCGTTCGTTTTTAGCCCGTTACGGTCATTTCAAAAACGTGCGCAACTATATCGCCGTAGTCGCTCCCGACAGCGACGAGGGCGGCATCGCCGCAGGCCGGCATGGCGAGAAAATCGTTCTCGAAGCCAAGGCCATGGGACTCGATAGCTGCTGGGTAGGGCTGACTTTCAAACGCGGTAAAGTGCCCGTCGACATCGCTCCCGGCATGAAGCTACATGCCGTCATCGCTCTCGGTTATGGCGCCGAAACGCCCCGGGCGCATAAAAGTAAAAGGCCCGCTGATGTCAGCGAGGGCTATGGCGGAGGTAATGTGGCTTTTGACCGCGGCGTCGACTGCGCTCTGCTCGCTCCGTCGGCGTTAAACCGACAGAACTTCAGATTTGTCCTCGGCCGTGACGGAGCGGTTGCGGCGCGGGCTAAACGGCGCGGCTATGCGGCGCTCGACCTCGGCATCGCAGTCTTTCATTTTGAATATGCCTCGGGACTGAAAGTCGGCAGTCTCTCTATTTCATAAAGACGAAATAGACGGCGAGTATCAGGCAGGCGAAGGCGGCGAAATGGTTCCACTGCAGCGATTCGCCTTTGAAGAAGACCACAGTGAAGAGGGTGAAGATGACAAGCGTTATCACTTCCTGGATGACTTTGAGCTGCATCAGCGAGAATGTGCCGCCGTTGCCCGTGAACCCTATGCGGTTGGCCGGCACCTGGAAACAGTATTCGGCCAAAGCTATTCCCCACGACAGCAGAATGATGGCATATAACGGTGTATTGTCGCCTATGACTTTAAGCTGTTGGAGCTTGAGATGCCCATACCAGGCGAAAGTCATGAATATGTTTGCGATGATCAGCAGCAATATGGTGAGGAATGCGTTCATTTTCGTGCGGGTCTTAAAAATTAGCGACAAAATTACTAAAACCCCGCGAAACAGGCAAAACCTTGCGATATATACAGTTTCTTATCCAATTTTTTCAGGAACAGGAAACCGGCAGCAAAAATTTTATTGAAAAATTTTGTTCATGGGGTTAGGTTTTTGAGAAGCCGCGGTTTTAATAAATGTATGACGACAAAGAGCGACATAGAACAGCTTTTCCGAAGCAACTATCCTGCCATGCTGACATTGGCGATACGCATGCTGCATGATGCGGAGACGGCGAGAGATATTGTGCATGATGTCTTCGAGTCGGTGCTATCAGAAAATCTTTCAGCCGTTACGCCCGCCTATCTGCTTACCGGCGTCAGGTTTGCTTCTCTGAAATATCTTCGCGGCCTTTCGCTTCGCGTCCGGTTCAACAATCTTTATGCTATCGATCTTGACGGGATTGAAAACGACGAATGGCCTGATCCCGAGGATGTGGCTCGGCTGAACGAACTTATTGACCGAGAACTGTCAGAGCAATGCCGTCGGGTGGTGAGGATGCGTTTCAACCAACGGATGTCTTATGGAGAAATAGCCCGGCACTTGGGCATCAGCGAGGTGGCTGTCTATAAGCACTTGCGTCATGCAATGGATGTCTTACGTCAAAATTTCAACCGCAAATGAAAGACAACATCGACCGGCTCCTCGATGCTCTGGAGCACACCGAAAATTATACCGATGATGAGATCGGGCAGATGCTTGCCGATCCCGAGGCATGCGAAGTGTTTGATATGCTGCGCAGAACGGCTGACGCCTCCACTCCTGTTCCGGAGATAAATCTCGATGAGGAATGGCGGCGCTTTGCAGCAAAGCAGCCCAAGCGCAGAGCCGATATTCTCCGTTGGCTTCCCTTTATGGCGTCGCGCAACGCCGCAGCCGTTGTGCTCGCGCTTGTCGGCACTCTCGCTGTGGTTGCCGCCACTATCGGTGTGACGCATTATATCGGTATCAAAAAGGAAACGGCGCAGACTCAGCAAACCGGGCCGCAGACTATGCTTGCCGAGGTAAATGTCGCTTTGTCCGACACCTTGCCGGCAGAAGCAGCTCCACAGCCCGAAACAATTTTATTCAAAGGGAAAGACCTCGAAACTATTCTTACCCGCATAGCCGAATACTACGGCGCGTCGGTGAAGTTCAATCAGGATTATGCCAAGACTCTCCAGCTCTATTTTGAGTGGAATCAGGCTCTTCCTCTCAGGGAAGTCGTGGATCAGCTCAACAACTTCGAGCAAATCAACATAACGCTCACCGACAGACTATTGACCGTAAAATGAAACGTCTTGTTATTCTCTTTGCGGTGATGCATTTTGTCGCTGCTGCCTTTGCACAGAAGTTCAGCTACAGCTTCGACCGTACCCCACTCGCCGATGCACTCATGGAGATTGCCGGGCAGCATCCCGACATTCACATCAACTTTATCTACAACGAACTCGACAAATATACGGTCACGGCAAACATCCATACGGATGACGCTTACAATGCTCTTCGGCAACTAATCGGGCTGAATCCCGTGTCTGTTATAAGTTCCGGCGGCCGATACTACGTCGAAGCGTTGCAGCACGGTAAATTCATATATCGTGGCCGAGCTATCGGCGATGATAACGAACCTGTAGCCGCCGCAACCGTTATGCTGCTTACACCGAAAGATTCGACCGTCCTGACTTACGGCATTGCCGATGGTGACGGACGCTTTTCCATCCCGTGCGACAGCCGTAATGTGATTGCCAAACTCAGCTGTATGGGGTATGTTACAACCTGCCGCAACTGTCAGGATTTCAACCTTGGCACTATAGTAATGCCGGTTCAATCCGTGATGCTGAGTCAGATAAACGTTGAGAACCGGACTCAGCGCGTGATCGATAGAGGTGTCGAATACATCCCCTCGGTCAGAGCCAAGAAAAGCGCGACTGATGCCGCGAGCCTTCTGTTAATGATGAATATTCCTCTGTTGGATATAACGCCGGGCAATATGTCGGTGAAAACTTATACCGGGAAAGATGTCGCGATGTTTATTGACAGTAAGGAGGCAACTGAGGAGGATCTGCAGGGATTACGCACAGAAGATGTGATTCGCATCGAGGTGATGCAGTATCCCGAAGATCCGCGTTTCGGAGGTCGGGCCAATGTCATCAACTTCATTATGCGTAAATATGAATGGGGCGGCTATACAAAGTTTACCGCAAGCGGTCAGACTCTGAATGCTGACCGTGGCAATGGTTTATTATACTCAAAATTCGTCAACAAGAACTGGACATTTGACGCCAATGTTTCAGGCAGTCTGTCGCATAACGATAAATATAAGAGTTATAATGTCGAGACTTTCCGCGACATATCTGTCGGAGACCGCCATTTCGATGCCGTTACCCGCACATCTCAATCAGGCGCAAATTACCTGAGACAGAATAATTCACAGTCGGCGACATTTCGTGCGACTTACGAATCGAAGAAGACCGAAATCATACACTCCGTTTCGTTTAATCGTACGGCGACACCGCACGAGCGCAATCTGTATTCGGTGAACTACTCAGACAATGCATTCACTGCCTCGTCGGCCTTGTCGGAAGAATCAGGTCAGACAATCACGCCGCGTCTGCGGGGATATTATTATTTTGCGATGCCGCAAAGCAACTCATTGATTGTATCATGGAGTTTTGCATACGGCAGAACCCGAAGAATCTCGTCATATCGGCTCGACAACCATGCGCCAATCATCAACAATAACCGGGAGTCGTCATACGCGCCGACTGCCATCATTCAATATTCTAAGAAATTTGCTCATAACAATACCCTGCAAACAACACTGATGAGTTTCGACGCCATCTATCATACCGGTTATGAAGGTTCTTACAATGGATTGCAGAAACTTCTCTCGTCAGAAAATATGTTGTTTTTAGAGTATATGCAGAACTGGAAGAGAGGTCTGAGCCTGTATTCACGTCTGGGCGTGTCGTATGTGGTCGGTAGGCTCAACGGTGTCAATACGCTGAAACAATGTAACCCGCGGCTTGGGCTGCAACTCCAATACAAAATCAACGACAGACATTCGGCATCGGTCGAGGGCTGGTGGGGCAACAATCATCCGACACCGGCTTCCTCAAACTCGGCGATTGTCCAGAGCAACGAACTGCTTTGGCTGCAGGGCAATCCCGGTTTACGCAATACTACGTTTATCACCGCAGTCGCTTCTTATACCTGTCTTCCGTCCAATATACTCAGCATGTCGGCAACTGCCGAATATTACGGTTTCCTGAATAAAACCGCCCATGAATATTTCTCGCTTCCGGGATATGACGGATTAGTACGCAAAGAGGTAAACAGCGGAGAATTCCACAATATCACAGGTTATCTGTCTGCGGCTCTGAAACTGTTTGATACCTCGTTGTCGCTCAAAGTATCGGGTGTAGCGTCTCACATGGAGGGCTCGGGGATTGATGCACAATCAATGAACCTGATAATGGCAAACATTCAGGCGAATTATTATATCAGGAATTTTTCGTTTGTACTCTATTGTCAGACGCCTAAGAAGAATCTTGCACCATTCGACTATGGTTTCCGTTATCACTATAAAAGCACTTACGGGTTGCAGATGAATTATTCTGCCGGGGATTTCAAGACCGTCTTACAGTTTCGCAACTGGTTTAACAGCTACCGCTATTACGCCGACTTCGATTCGGAGCGTTATTCCGCTCATGGCTGGCAGTGGGCTGGAGATCTCGCCCGAAGTGTGCAGCTCACGCTTTCATATACGTTCCCGTATGGTAAAAAAGTTAAACGTAATAAAGAAATATCCGGAGAAGAATCAGTAGGTTCGGCAATCTTGAAATAATCAGGATGCAAACCATGATGCAGACGATATGGAACAAGAACCTCAGCCGTTGTATGCAGGTGTGTTTGCTGCGAAGGCTGGGGTTCTTGTTCCAAGTGCTGTGGGTGCCGCTGATGCGGCATCGCTCTGTTGGTGGCGACAGGCTTATTTGCTGTCTGAGTCGGCCGGGTCTGCCGCTGTTTTGTCTTGGTCAGCGGCTGTGGCGTTTGCGGGCGCGGCCGGAGGGGCGGGAGTCTTGGGTTTGTAGGCGAAGACGCGCGAGAGGGTCTTTTCCTGGAAGCGCTGGAGGAGCTCCCAGAAGTTGGGGACGAAGAGGGTGCCGACGACGGCGTTGACGGCCATGCCGAAGACGACGGCGGTGCCGAGGCTGATGCGGCTCTCTGCGCCTGCGCCGGTGGCGAAGAGCATGGGCATGACGCCGAAGACAAAGGCAAGCGCTGTCATCATGATAGGACGGAATCGCACGTGTCCGGCATCGACGGCGGCCTGTCGTATGGGCTGGCCGGCTCGGCGATAGTCCATGGCATACTCGACGATGAGGATGGCGTTTTTGGCGGCCATGCCTAGGAGAAGGATGATGCCGATCTGGGTGTAGATGCTGATGCTTTGGTTCATGATCATACAGCCGAGGACTGTGCCGAGTATGGCGGTCGGGGTGGTGATGACGACGGCGACAGGGTCGGTCCATGACTCATACTGGGCGGCGAGCACGAGCAGGGTGATGATGACGGCGAAGAGCAGGACGGTGGTGATGGTCGTGCCGGCCTGAGTCTCCTGATAGGCCTCGCCTGTCCACGCGAAGGAGTAGTTGTTGCCTCCGACGTCGTGGAGTATCTCTTCCATGGCTTCGATGGCCGCGCTCGAGCTGACGTCTTTGGCGGCTGTGCCGGTGACAGAGGCGGTGTTATACATGTTGTAGCGGTTTACCGACGCCTGACCCATGACGGGCTCTACTTTGGCGAAGACGCCGAAGCTGACCATCTCGCCGTCGGCGTTGCGGACGCTGAGGTCGAGCACGTCGCGCGGGTCGGCGCGACGCGAGCCTTCGGCCCCGAGCAGCACTTCATAGACACGCCCGAACTCGACAAAGTCGTTGACATAGCTGCTGCCCATATACAGCGAGAGGGTGTTGTAGACGTCTTCGACGGTAACGCCGGCCATTTTGACACGGTCGCGGTCGATGGTGACGCGATATTGCGGCACAAGGCCTTCGTAGACAGATGTTATCGATGCCAGACGCGGGTCTTTGCGCGCGGCGGCCTGCATCGCGTCGACGATCTTGCCCATCTCGGCCGCACCGAGGTTGTTGATGTCGAGTATCTGCATCTGTGCGCCCGATGTCATGCCGAGGCCCGAGATGGCCGGCGGATTGATAGAGAAGACGACTGCCTGCTGAATGGCCGATGTCTTCTCGTCGAGGCGCTCGATGACGGCGTTGACGGAGTGTGATTTGCCACGGCGCTCGTTCCATGGCTTGAGCACGACGAAGAAAGAGCCCATGTTCGAGGCGGCTCCTCCGGCGATGAAGCTCTGGCCCGAGACCGAGATGACATTTTTTACTTCGGGCAGCGAGGCAATCTCGTTGCCGACGGCACGCATCACCGAGTCTGTGCGCTCGAGGCTGGCGCCGACGGGCAGCTGGACCGATGTCATGAAATAGCCCATGTCTTCTTCGGGCACGTAGCTTGTCGGCCATTTGACGAAGCCCCAGAAGGCGACGGCGATGATGATGGCGAAGGCGGCGAGGGCGGCGAACGGACGGCGCAGCATACGGCCGACCCAACTATCATAGATGTGGAGCGAGCGGTCGAATATCTTGTTGAAGCCGCGGTAGATAAACGACTTCGGAGCCTGAGTCGGACGCAGGAAGAGCGAACACATCGCCGGCGTGAAGGTCAGGGCATTGAAACCCGAGAAGGCTGTCGAGACGGCGATTGTGAGCGCGAACTGTTTGTAGAGCTGACCGGTGATGCCCGAGATGAAAGCTGTCGGGATGAAGACCGAGAGCAGCACAAGCACCTCGCCGACGACAGGTCCCTGAAGCTCTTCCATGGCCTTGACGGCGGCCTGGCGCGGTGTGACACCGCCCTTGTCGAGGATACGCGAGCAGTCTTCGACCACGACGATGGCGTCGTCGACGACAATGGCTATCGCCAGCACGAGGCCGAAGAGCGTCAGGGTGTTGATGGTGAAGCCGAGGAGCTTCATCACGGCAAAGGTGGCGACGAGCGACACCGGTATGGTGATCATCGGTATGATGACCGCGCGCCAGTTCTGGAGGAAGAGCAGGATGACGGCCATGACGATGAGTGTCGTCATGACGAAGGTCCACAGCACTTCGTCAATCGAGGCATCGACGAAATCGGTGGTGTCCATGACGACCTCGGTGCGCACGCCGTCGGGGAAATACTGTTCGAGTTGGGCGAGGCGCGTCTGCACGTTCTTGGCGACCTCGAGGGCGTTGGCGCCGGGAAGCTGCTGGATGGCGATGAGGGCGGCATCGTCGCCGTTGACGCGGGATATCTGTCCGTATGACTCGCTGCCGAGCTCAATCTCGGCCACATCGCTGAGCCGGAGTATCGAGCCGTCGGGGTCGGTGCGCAGGATGATGTCGCCGAACTGGTCGGCTGTCTTCAGGCGTCCCTGGCTCGTGAGGGTATACTGGAAGTCTGACGCGGTCTTTGACGGTGGCGCTCCGGCCGAACCGGCCGAGACGGCCATGTTCTGGCTCTCGATGAGACTGACGATGTCGGCGGGTGTGAGACCGCGCACCTGCATCTTGTCGGGGTCGAGCCAGATGCGCATCGAATACTCGCCGGCACCGAAGGCGCCGACACCGCCGACGCCGTCGACACGCGCGAGCTCGTCGATGATGTTGAGTTTGGCGTAGTTGGTCAGATAGAGGGCGTCGTAGCGCGCGGGGTCGCTGCTGCGCAGGGCGATGAAAAGCACGATGTTAGACGACTCGGAGACAACCCTCAGGCCCTGTTGCTTGACGGGCCCGGGGAGCGATGCCTCGGCCATGGCGATGCGGTTCTGCACCTTTACGGTGGCCATGTCGAGGTCTGTGCCGTTCTCGAAGGTGATGGTGAGGCTGTAGGAACCGTCCGACCCTGACGTCGAGCTCATATACATCATGTTTTCGATGCCGTTGACCTGCTCTTCGATTGGCACGCCGACGGTCTCGGCGACAGTCTGTGCGTCGGCGCCGGGGTAGGTGGCGTTGACCATGACGGTCGGCGGCGTTATGTCGGGATACTGTGCGACGGGCAGAGTCTTTACCGTCACGAGGCCCACAAGCAGCATGATGATTGCCAGAACGGTGGCAAAAATCGGTCGGTCGATGAAAAACTTAGAGAACATGGCTGTGTGCTATTTGACGGTTCGCGGATTGACGGTCATGCCGTCGCGTACTTTGAGCAGGGCCGAGGTGACGTAGCGGTCGCCCCGTTTCAGGCCCGATGTGATGATGCGCATCGTGTCGGCGACTGTCTCGCCGGTTTTGACGGGGGTGTAGACGACGCGGTCCGAGTCGTTGACGACATACAGATATTTGCCGAGCTGGTCGGTGGCGATTGACGCGTCGCGGACGAGGATGGCGCTGTCGAGGTGCTCGACGGGCATCGCGACGCTGCTGTACATGCCGGCGCGGAGTTCGCCGTGCGAGTTGTCGATTTCTGCCTGCATGCGCATCGCGCCGGTGCTCTTGTCGATGACAGGCGACATATAATATATGTCGGCGGTATAGTTGTATTGAGTCGGGTTGTCGAAGATGACGGGGATGCGGTGGAGCATGGCTCCTATGCCCGACGAGTCGGCTTTGGCTTTAAGCTTTGCAAACTCGGTGTTGTCAATCGAGAAATTGACAAGCACGACGGCGTCGTCGTAAATCGTACATAGCTTTATGGGTGCGCCCTCGCCGGCGAGATATGCGCCGGCGCTGTATTCACTCATCGAGACGTGGCCGTCGAACGGGGCGCGCACCGTGCAGTATGACAGTGTCGTCTCGGCTGTCTTGAGCTGTGCCCTTGCCGACGCGATTGAAGCTTCGGCGGCTTCTTTGGCGCTTTTTGCCTGAAGGACTTCCATGCGCGAGACGGCGTCGCTCTCGAGGGCTTTCTCGACGGCGGCATAATGGTCGGCCGCGTAGCGGTATGAAGCCTCGGCGTCATCGAGGGCGGCGCGCGCCCGGCTGACGGCCTCGGCGTATTGTGTCGGGTCGAAGGTGAAGAGCACCGTGCCTTCCTTTACAAAATCACCTTCTTTATACTGACGCGAAGTCAGGGTGCTGTTGACGCGGGCGACAAGGTCGACGCTTCTGTTGGCTGTGAGGTAGGCCGGAAACGAGCGGTGGACTGTGACAGAGTCGACGGTGACGGCGGCGACGTCGATGACGGGCGCTTCGTCTGAGGCGCCGCTCTTTTTATGGCTGCACGAGGCTGTGACGAGGGCGATACAGCCGATAGCGATTAACGGGAGTCTGATTTGTGTGTTCATAAGTCTGCTTGGTCTGAATCCCATCCGCCGCCGAGCGATTTATAGATGCTGACGAGGCTGTTGAGGGCGTCGCCTTTGGCTGTGATGAGAGCGTTGATATTTTCAAGAAAAGAAATCTGTGCGTCGGCCACGTTGATAAACGGGCTCAGGCCGCTTTTATAATTGTCGACAGCGCGGCGGTCGTAGTTTTCCGACGATTTGACGACTTTGTCAAGTGCGTCTATATATTTCACGGTGTTGATATAGCTGTTTATGGCATTGTCGACTTCATTGACCGCCGTGAGGACTGTGAGATTGTAGCTGTCGACGGCGTTTTTGAGTTCTTCGCGCTGAGAGACGATGTTATAGCGGCGGGCGAGACCGTCGAAAACGGTCCACGACAGTGTCGGCGCCACCGTGTAGCCGAAACTGTGGCGCGAGAAGAGGTCACGGGCGTCGTGGGCGGCTGTGCCGGCCGAGGCCGAGACACTGAGCGTCGGCAGCCACTCTTTCTTGGCTATGCCGAGTTTTGCAGCGCAGACTTCGACCTGCTTTTGGGCCTGTGCGACGTCGGGACGCCGGCTGAGAAGAGCCGACGGCACATCGGCGCAGATGATCTGGCGATAGGATGGCAGGCGGTTTGTGGTCGCGAGGGCCGGAGCTATGCTGTCGCCCGGGACGCCGAGCAGCAGCGCTATGGCGTTGATGTCGGCATGGACCGATGTCTCGAGCGGAGGTATGGAGGCGATGGTCGAGTAATAGACCTGCTCGGCCTGGTCGACGTCCATCATCGAGGCCAGACCGGTCTCGAAGCGTGTGCGGGCGATGTTGAGCACCTTCAGCTGTGCGTCGGCATGTTCGCGGGCTACAGAGAGGCAGGCCTGATGGACGCGCAGCCCTATATAGGCGCTTGCGGTCTCGGCGCAGACCGAAAGCTCGACGGCGGCGCGTTCGGCCCGCGACAGCGCGAGTTCGCCGCGGGCGGCCTTGACCTGCGCGGTGATTTTGCCGAAGAGATCTATCTCCCAGTTTGCCGACAGTGAGGCTCCGAAATATGACACCGTGGTACTCGTCGACGTGCGCCCGGCCATCAGACCGTAGCTTTTGTCGCGCGTATACGAGGCCGAGGCGTTGATCCGGGGGTAGTAGGCGGCGCGGGCGCTGCCGAGCGCGGCGCGCGCCATGGCGATGCGTCCGGCGGCCATCGCGGCGTCGTAGTTGTTTTCGACGGCGACAGTGACGAGACTGTCGAGGAGTGTGTCGCCGAACGACTGCCACCACTGTTGCGGACAGACCCCGTCGGTTACAGCCGTGTCGGGTTGCGACGACCAGGCTGCCGGCATGGTGAATCCGAGGGGCGGCTCATTGTTTTCTTTCGCCGGGCTGACGAATGAAATCCCGGTGAAGAAGATGATTAGAGCTGATAGATATTTTCTCATCGTAAATCGGTTGAAACGTAATCTGACGGATCTGTATGTCAGACCCGTCAGAAAAATAACCTTTCAGAACCGATTTTGGTTTTTGCGGGATGGGAAATTAACGTATTGACCGTTCAGCGTCTGTCGGGGCGTTTGCCTCCGTTGCGGGCGTTCATCGGGGCGGCGTCTTCGGTTAGACGCAGCTCTGTGCCGTCAGAGAGTTCGACTTCATAACCGCCGCGTTTGCGCGAGATTTCCACGATATCGCGGCCTTTGAACTTTTCGGACACATATTTCGAGATTTCAGCCGGGATGATAGCGGCCGGCACGGCGTTGCCTCGTGAAGCTTTCACCTCTTTCCACTCGCCGTTGTCGCGGAAGTCGATTTCAGCGCCGCTGCCGAGGTCGACCTCATACTCGGTGCCGCGGCGACCCTGGTCTTTCTCGGCTTTCGTCACCGCGTCGCCGTGAAAGTGTCTGTCGAGAAATGTCAGGATTGTCTTAGGCAGCTCTGACTGTCTGACCGGTGTGCCGGCGCAAGCTATTGCCGGCAGTGACGCCACGAGAGCCGCGAGTGCCAGTCTTGTAATTCTTGTCATTTGTTTTCAGTTGAGTTTAGTTTGAAAATATTGTAGAGATTATTGAAAGAATCGGCATATTTTCTGCCTACGGGAATCTGACGGTCTGAGTCGCGGAGATAGATTTTTCTGTTGGAGAACCTGTCGATGGCGTTCAGCGAGACGATAAACGATCTGTGGACGCGTATGAATCTGTCGGCCGGCAGCATCGCTTCCATCTCTTTCATCGTTATCTGTGACAGCACCATTGGCAGACCGCGGCGGAATACCTTGACGTAGTTGTCCATGGCCTCGACAGATGTGATGTCGTCGAGACCGATGACAACGGTCTTGTACTCGACTTTGAGAGTGATGGTGTCGCGTTTTGTGACGTCGTCTTTTTTGTCAAGCCATTTGAGGGCTTTCCCGATGGCTCTTTCAAACCGTGGATAAAAAATAGGCTTATGAAGGAAATCGACGGCGTCTACGTTGAATCCGTCGAGGGCATATTGCGAATAGGCCGTGGTGAATATGAGGCATGTGCCGTTCGGCAGCTCGCGGGCGAGAGACAGTCCGTTGTGTGAGTTCATTTCGATGTCGAGGAACACGATGTCGGGTCTGACAGCCATTACACGCTCCATCCCGGCAATCGGCGAGGTGTAGGTCTCAAGCTCGATGCCGCCATATTTTTTGCAGTATTCGCGTATGATGCTCAGCGCTATCGGTTCGTCATCTATGGCTATACATTTTATCATAGTTCAATACAGAGTTTTACAGAGAAAAAAGTCCCGTCGTTTGTTACAGTCAGCCTGTGTCGCCCGGGAAACAGAAGTTCGAGACGTTTGCGGCAGTTCTCGATGCCCATGTGTTCGCCGATGCGCCTGACGGGGAAAATGCGGTTGCAGGTCATGAATTCCATACTCCCGGCATGCTCGTGCAGTGAAATCGTTATGTGGCTTTTCTCGACAGGCGATACCCCGTGTTTAAAGCAGTTCTCGACAAAAGTAACAAGCAGCATCGGCGGGACCATCGTTGAATTGTTTTCGACATCGATGTCGAGCGCCACGGATGTCATTTCGTTGAGCCTGAGCTGTTGCAGTCCCACATACTGCCTGATATAGTCTACTTCGTCAGAGAGAGGCACCAGGTCACGGGTCGATGAGGTGTGGATATATCTCATCATCGAGATAAATTTCTCGAGCGAGGCGAGGGCGTTGCTGTCGTTTGTAAGGAAAAGTCCGTAAAGAGAGTTGAGAGTGTTGAACATGAAGTGGGGCTTTATCCGCGCTTTATACAGTTCGATTTCGGCTTTGTCACGCTCGGCTTCGACGGCGTGACGTCTCGACCGCTGTATATTTGTCTGTGTCAGCAGCCCGACGGCAAAGCTGAAGGTCTCGACAATCATGAACAGAGACCATACGGCCTGCTGATATTGCTGGATGTAGGGAAGCACACGCTCTATGCCGAGGTCATGGAGGCTCGGCTTGGGTGGATACAGGGTTATGTGTGAGAAGCTCCATGTGATGGCGAGCGACAGAACAATTATCAGCGCTGAGACAGCTCTGTCGCGTTTGCCTCTGAACAGAAACGGCACGGTGATTAGCCTGTTCAGGAAATAAAGGCAGTATAGCCACAGTCCGACAGAGACGACATACCACTGGAAGTTGTGGAACCATCGCTCTACAGGAAAAATCATCATCATCACCGGCAAGACGACGATGCAGAAGGCGAGGTCTATGTAGAATGAGATATTTTTCATTGCATACCGATATGTTGATGTTGCAAAGATAAATATTTTATTTCTGACGCGGTGTGGGTTTGCCGGCCGTTGGCCATCACTTTGCTGCAGTCAGTCATTTATCGCTCAGGCCGATACGGCACGATGGGTTTTATTCTTTTAACTTTGCGCCATTGATATGATTGTCTTCAAAATATGATATAATGACGGTAAGGACATTTATGGACCGGCCTGTTCTGGCCGGTGTCATTTCGGCACTCATCGTTATTGTCGGAGTGCTGGGACTGCTGCAGCTGCCGATCGAGCAGTTCCCGAATATCGCGCCGCCGACAGTGAGAGTGTCGGCCACATATACGGGCGCAAACGCCGAGACTGTGATGAAGAGTGTCATAGTGCCTCTCGAAGAGTCGCTTAACGGCGTTGAGGATATGATGTATATGACATCGACGGCCACGAATACCGGTACGGCTTCAATCACGATATATTTCAGGCAGGGAACCGATGCCGACATGGCTGTCGTGAACGTGCAGAACCGTGTGGCGTCGGCGCAGGGACTGCTGCCGGCCGAAGTCACCAAAAGCGGTGTCACGGTGAGGAAACGGCAGAACAGTACGCTGAAGTCGATAACGCTCTACAGTCCCGATGACAGCTATGACGCCAAGTTTCTGACAAACTATATGAAAATCAACATCGAGCCACGCATATCGCGAATCTCGGGTGTCGGTGAGGTCAATATATTCAGTGCCGAATATGCTATGAGGATATGGCTTGACCCGACGAAGATGTCTCAGTATGGGCTTGTGCCTGCTGATATCGACCGGGTTCTTGCCGACCAGAATATCGAGTCGCCGACAGGTACACTCGGAGCCGAGTCGGAGTCGACATTCCAGTATGTGCTCAAATACCGCGGTCGCTATGAAAAGCCCGAGGAATATGAGAATCTTGTCGTCAGAGCACTTCCTGACGGCAATGTGCTGCGGCTCGGTGATATAGCCACGGTCGAACTCGGCGCGGTCAACTATGCCATGCTCAGTCAGACGAGCGGTCACCCCGGTGCAAACGCCATGATAGCCCAGACCGCCGGCTCGAATGCCAATGAAGTCATCATGGAGATTGACCGGACGCTCGATGATATAAGGGCCGGCCTTCCTGCCGGGATGGTGCTGACCGATATCTCGAGCACAAAAGATTTTCTCGACGCTTCGATTCATAAAGTCGTCGAAACGCTTGTCATAGCTCTCATACTTGTCGTGCTGGTAGTATATCTTTTTCTTCACGACCTCAGGGCTACTCTGATACCGGCGATTTCGATTATAGTCTCGCTGGTCGGAACGTTTGCGTTTATCTATGCTGTTGGTTTTACCCTAAATATGCTGACGCTGTTTGCGATAGTGCTTGTGATCGGTACGGTCGTCGATGACTCGGTCGTGGTGGTCGAGGCCGTGCAGGCCAGATTTGACGCAGGCGAAAAAGACCCTTATGACGCGACGGTGTCGGCGATGGGCGGTCTATCGGCGGCTCTGATAACGACGACAGTCGTCTTCATGGCGGTTTTTATACCGGTGTGCTTCATGGGCGGCACTTCGGGCACGTTCTATAAACAGTTCGGCCTGACAATGGCGGTTGCCGTCGGCATATCCCTGATAAACGCCATGACTTTGTGTCCGGCCCTGAGCGCCCTGCTTATGCGGCACAGAAAGACTGATGACCCTACGGCGGAAGCAGGCTTTGTCAGCCGGTTTAATTATGCTTTTGACGCGTCGTTCAATAGCATTGTCGGCCAATACCGCTCGGGGATAATGTTTCTGTTCAGAAACCGGTGGGTCGTGCTTGCGCTCGTCATGCTCTCGGCAGGCGCTCTGTGGTGGCTCATGTCGACCACAAAGACGGGTCTTGTGCCGCAGGAAGACATGGGCACAATCAGCCTTAACGTTCAGGTCGCGCCCGGTTGCAGTCTCGCCGAGACCGACGCAGTCATGGACGAGATCGAGCAGGCGATAAGAGACATCCCCGAAATCAGCATCTATTCGAGGGTGTCGGGTAAAAATGCCCGTCATGACCAGTCGTCGTCGGCCGGGTCGTTCAATATAAGGCTCAGAGACTGGAACGACCGCAAAGCCCCGGGGCAGGATATAAATTCTGTGATAAAAGAAATCTACCGGCGCACATCGGGAATCGCATCGGCGCAGATACGTGCATCGCAGTCGCCGATGATTTCGGGTTATGGCACGGGCAGCGGTTTTGAGCTGTATGTGCAGGACCGGTCGGGAACGACGACCGAGCGCCTGCTTGAAGTTACCCGCACATTCATAGATTCGCTCAACAGGCGCCCCGAGATATCGCGCGCCTATACGACATTCGATACCCGATATCCTCAGTATATGGTAGAAGTCGACGCCGTCAGATGTCTCAGCCATAACATTTCGCCGTCTGACGTGCTGTCGACGCTCGCGGGCTATATCGGCGGCAGCTATTCGTCAAACCTCAACCGTTTCACGAAGCTCTACCGTGTCATGGTGCAGGCGTCGCCCGATGCGAGGCTCGACACTGAGGCGCTGAAGCACATCTATGTAAGAACCTCTGACGGTGAAATGGCGCCGATTGACAATTTTATCACGCTCACGAGAGTTTATGGGTCGGAAAGCCTTTCGCGCTTCAATCTGTTTCCGTCGATATCTGTTTTCGGCGAGAACGGAGAGGGCTACAGCTCGGGTGAGGCGATTGCCGCGATAAAGGAGACGGCGGCAAGATATCTTCCTGTCGGATTCGGATATGAGTTCGGTGGCATGTCGCGCGAAGAATCGTCTACGGGCAACAAGACCGCGCTTGTCTTCGGCATATGTCTGGCGTTTATTTACCTGATACTGTGTGCTCTATACGAGAGTCTTACTATACCGTTTGCCGTCATGGCCGCCGTGCCGTTCGGTCTCGCGGGCAGTTTTGTGTTTGCGCGCTGGTGGGGGATTGAAAACAATATCTATATGCAGATAGGCCTGATAATGCTTATCGGTCTGCTGGCGAAAACAGCCATTCTGCTGACCGAATATGCCACGGCGAGACGCAAGGAAGGCATGAGTCTCACGGCGTCGGCTCTGTCGGCTGCCAAAGCACGTTTCAGACCTATAATCATGACGTCGGCGACAATGGTTTTCGGCATGTTGCCCCTGATGTTTGCCTCAGGAGTCGGAGCCAACGGCAATATATCGGTCGGCGTTGGCACTGTCGGCGGCCTGTTGTTCGGCACGATGGCGCTCCTGTTTATCGTGCCGGTGCTGTTCGCGGTTTTTCAGTATCTCCACGAAAAAATCATGCCGCGGCGCAAGAATAATACCGTCAGATGACCATTTTGACTGAATGAGGCCGATGAGCGGCTATACCGTCTGGGTCATTTGTCATCACATTATGGTCGTCTGCCATTTTAGCAAATCTCCATTAAAGCTAATTTATTGATTTATAGTGTATATTAAAATGCATACCCGAAATAGGGTATTCCCGGCGCCCTGTATAATGACGAAATTTGCATAATGAACAGTAAATGAGAATGACCATGATAATATCGTCAGTAAAAAGATATATTTTATTTTTAATAGCGTGTGTGTCTGCGTCTTTAGCTGTCATGGCCCGGCAGCCGTCAGGTATGGTTTCGGGCAAGGTACTGTCGCTTGACGGCGAGCCGATAGACTATGCGACCGTGTTTCTGAAAGGAACGGAATATCTGAGTTCTACCAATGAGAAAGGGCTCTATCATATAAATGCCCCCGAGGGAAAATATACTATCGTCTTCTCGTCGGCCGGATTTGAAAAGAGAGAGATGCAGGTCGACATCAAGGCCGGTGAACGCACGAGACTTAACGTCAAGCTGAAGTCGGCCACACAGCTGGCTGAGGTGATTGTTGTCGGCAATCAGTTGAGCAAAGTGAAAAACTCGGCGTTCAACGCGACGGCTGTCAACACACAGGAGCTTGTAAATACGACCAAGACACTGAGTGAGGCGCTTTCTAAAGCTCCGGGTATGAAGATACGTGAAAGCGGAGGCGTCGGGTCTGACATGGCCGTGACGATGGACGGTTTCAGCGGTAAACATGTAAAAGTGTTTATCGACGGTGTGCCTCAGGAAGGAGTCGGCAGTTCGTTCGGACTCAACAACATTCCAGTTAATTTTGCCGACCGCATCGAGGTCTACCGTGGTGTTGTGCCCGTCGGTTTCGGTTCGGATGCCATTGGAGGCGTCATCAATATAGTGACCCCGAAGCGTCAGCGCCGGTGGTTTGTCGATGTGTCATATTCCTACGGTTCGTTCAATACCCATAAATCATATGTCAATTTCGGTCAGACGACAAAAAACGGCTTGAAGTATGAGATAAACGCTTTTCAGAATTATTCTGACAACAATTATTGGGTCGACTCGCCTGTAGAGGATTTTGAGACAGGTGCCATCAACCGTAGGAAGCCCGGACATGTCAGACGTTTTAATGACACGTATCACAACGAGGCCGTCATAGCCAAAGCCGGTTTCGTCAGCAAACCGTGGGCCGACCGTCTTCTTGTGGGGCTGAATTACTCTCATATGTATAAAGAGGTGCAGACAGGTGTGCGGCAGGAGATTGTCTATGGCAAAAAACACCGTCACGGCCATTCGCTGATGCCGTCGCTTGAATACAGCAAGCGCGACCTGCTCACCGAGGGACTCGATGTGTCGTTTTATGCCAATTACAGCCGCAACAATACTACAAATGTCGACACGTCATCTGTCAAATATAACTGGCGTGGCGAGAAGACGCCTCTGAATTCTCCCGGCGAACAGTCATATCAGTTGTCAAAATCGATAAACAACAACTGGTCGACTACTTTTACCGCCGGTTACAGATTAGGCCGAAAACACCTGTTTACGGTTAACGACGTGTTCAACAGCTTTAACCGCTCGAATGAGGACATGCTGACGACTCCGCCGTCAAAAGATGAATTCTCGAAGCAGACGAGTAAAAACATTGCCGGCATATCTTACCGGTATATGCCCGACGCGCGGCTGAACTTCTCGGTTTTCGGCAAGCAATACCATCAGTATGTCTCCGGACCGATGGCGACCTCGTCGGCCCAGGATGTATACCGGATGACCTCGCGCACGACCGACTGTTTCGGCTATGGGGCGGCAGGCACATGGTTTATGCCTTTTGGCTTGCAGCTGAAAGCCTCATACGAGAAAGCATGCCGTCTGCCGACTATCGAAGAGATGTTCGGCGACGAGGATCTTGAAGTCGGCGATATGTCGCTCAGGCCCGAGACAAGCCACAACGTCAATCTGAATCTGAGCTATAACGCCGTGTTCGGCAGCAACACCGTGTATGTCGAGGCCGGTTTTATCTACCGTGATACCCGAGACTACATACAGCGCAACATACTCGCCCTGAGCGGCGGCAAATCGGCTGCGACTTATGTCAATTACGGCAAGGTAGACACCAAAGGTTTCAGTGTGTCGGCCCGCTACAGTTTCTCAAGATGGCTCAGTCTCGGCGGCAACTTCACTCAAATGAACGTGCGCGACAATATGCCGACGGCCCAGGGCAGCAGTGCGGCCAATCTTTCATACAGAGAGCGTATGCCGAATCTGCCGTATATGTTCGCCGACTCTGACGTCAACTTCTACTGGCACGGCCTCGGCCGCAAAAACAATGTGCTGACCGTCACTTATGACAACCAGTATACCCGCAAATTCTGCTATTATACGGCAAATATCGGCTCGGCCAACAGTGACTATACTGTGCCTGATCAGTTTGCCCACAACCTTACCGTCTCATATGGAATACATAACGGCAGATATAACCTTTCGTTTGAGTGCCGCAACTTCACAAACGCACGGCTCTATGATAATTTCAGCCTTCAGAAAGCCGGACGCGCTTTTTACGGCAAGGTGAGGATATATTTCGGAAACTAATTTAATAACAAAAGTATATGACAAAAAACAACTTGTTTATGCGTGCCGTCATGGCCGCTTTTATTCCTGCTGTCGCACTTACGGGCTGCTCTGACAGCGATGAGCCCGGCAACGGCGGCGACACCGATGCCGGCGACGGCAAATATGTGTTCGCCACAACAGTGCAGGGTTCTAACGCTACGTCGTATGTGCTGCTCACCGGCGAGACTCTTGACAACGGCACTCTCTCGACTGTCAATAACGGACTTCTCAACGACGGCGCCACCCAATGGGTATTCTATAAGGATTATCTTTATGCACTGACATATAACCAGGGCAATGCCGGCACGACCCGCAGCTATGTCCTCGGCGCCAACGGTCAGATGGAGGCCCGCAGCACCGAGTACCGCATCAGTCGTTTCTCGTCATACGGCGCATATAATGACGACATACTCACGATGTCGACCGGCGAGGGTCCGGCGTCATTCGCCGATGCACATGGCTATAAACCGATGACGCTCCTTGTGACATATCTGAACGTATACAACGAGACCTCACGCACCAACGACACTTCGACCGGACGCTACAGTATGGAGAATTTCCTTGGCAACGGCGAGTATGTCACGCTTGCCGGCGCCGAGCAAAGCGGCTCGCGCCTTTATTGCGGGGCCGTGCCGATGGGTCTGAGCCAGTATGGCGCCGCCAGTGATAACGGCAAGTGGATACGCCCCGGCTTCGAGCATCTTGTCCATACCGAAGCCGGCGGCACAGGCTCCGGGGCTTATAAGGCCGGCGAACTCGTCGGCACACAGTATCCCGACGAATGTTGGGTGGCTGTTTATGATAATGCCGACTTGCTGAACCCCGTTCTGGCAAAGACCGATAAAATCAGTACGCCCTGCGGACGTTTCCGCTCGCAGTACTACCAGACCGTCTGGGCGGCTGAAAACGGAGACATCTATGTCTTCTCGGCCAGCTATGCCAAGACTATGAGCGACCCGGGCCAGAAGACAAAGCTGCCGGCCGGTGTGTGCCGTATACCTGCCGGTGCTACCGATTTCGATGATTATTACTGTGATATCGAGGCCCAGACACCAGGCGGCAACCGTTCGTTTATGCGATGCTGGCCTGCCGGCGGCGACCGATTCCTGATGGTGATGTATGACAGGTCGCTGACAGAGAAGAATCCCGCCGCAACAGACCTTGCCATATTCGATGCCTCAGATAAAAAACTGACCTATGTGACCGGGCTGCCGTCAAATATCTCGTCTATCGGCAAGACAGTATATAATCAGAACGGCAAGGTATATATTCCCGTCAATGTCGAGAACGAATACCCCGCCATCTATGCCATCGACACCACGACGGCGCGTGCCGAAAAAGGCGTGACGGTTGAAGCCACCGATATTACAGGTTTCGGCTTTATGACACCCGTAAAATAATGCTGAGTCATGATGAAATTATTTAGAAAGATTCATCTCTGGCTTTCGGTGCCCTTCGGCATTATCATCACACTTATATGCTTTTCGGGCGCGATGCTGATATTCGAGCCCGAGATAACGAGAGCGGTCGGAAGCGATGTATATTATGTCGCTGAAGTAAAAGACGCGGCCTTGCCTATGCGGGAGCTGATGGAGGAAGTCAAGGCGAATCTGCCCGACAGTGTTTCGATTACGGGCGTTACCGTATTCAGTGACAGGAACCGGACATATCAGGTCAATCTGTCCAGACCGCGGCGTGCGTCGCTGTTTGTCGACCAGTATACCGGCCATATAACCGGACGGTATGAGCGTATTGGCTTTTTCTCGACGATGTTCAGACTCCACAGGTGGCTGCTTGACAGCGCTAATCCTCACGGCGAAGGTTTGAAGACCGGCAAACTGCTTGTGGGCATATCGACACTGGTGTTTGTGATAGCTCTTCTGACAGGCATCATTATATGGTGGCCGCGGGCACGCAAAGGGCTCGTCCGTAGTCTCTCGATTACGTTTAAGAACGGTTGGAGCGGTTTCTGGAAAGGACTTCACGTCGCCGGAGGCATGTATGCCGTGGTGTTTGTACTTGCAATGGCGCTCACGGGTCTTACATGGTCGTTTGACTGGTACAGGACGGCGTTTTATGCCGTCTGCGGAGTCGAGCATACACCGCGCAGCCTCGGACAGCCTGACAGCAAGCCGGAAGCTCGCGGCCGGGAGGGCGGCAGCCGTCCCGGTGACCGTGGTGATGGACATCGCGGCGGACGTGGCGAAGGTCGCAAGCACTCTGAATATGGACGCTGGCAGCAGGTCTACGATGACCTTGCCGCCCGTTATGCCGAGGCCCCCCGGATTACGATAGGCCGTGAAACCGCTACTGTGACTCTGAGCGACACCGGCAACGGGCGTGCGTCAGACGTCTATCGGTTTGACCGCCGTTCCGGCGAGACGACACTTGTGACGGCCTATGCCGATGCGGTCGGTGCCAACAAACTGCGCGGTTGGATTTATTCGATACACACGGGAAGCCTCGGCGGTATCATCACCCGCATTCTGTGGCTCCTGGGAGCTCTCCTTGGAGCAAGCCTGCCGCTGACCGGATATTATATCTGGATAAAACATCTGTTATATAAAGGTGCGGCCCGTAAAGAACACTGACAGGAGCCTCACAAATAAATCGATAAAAACATGAGGGGAACCGGTTTTCTAAGCCGGTTCCCCTCAGTTATATAACATCTTCCATTTGGCAATTTGGCGCGAATTCGTTTGGCAATTTGGCGCGGTTTTGGTCGTCGGCGGTCAGAGCAGTTCGATGCCTGCGCGGTGGCATTCCTCAATCTGCTCCTGAGGCCATAGCGAGGCCTGGACTTCGCCGATGTGGGCTTTCTGCAGCAGGTACATGCAGAGGCGGCTTTGTCCGATGCCGCCCCCGATAGAGAGCGGCAGCTGTCCGGCGAGGAGGTCGCGGTGGAATGGCAGCCATTTGCGGTCAGAGCATCCGGCGATGTCGAGCTGACGCGTCAGTGAGTCGGGGCTCACACGTATGCCCATCGACGAGAGCTCGAACGATGTGTCGAGAATATTGTCGTAGAAGAGCATGTCGCCGTTGAGGCCGCGGTAGCCGTCGGCATTTTCGGTGACCCAGTCGTCGTAGTCGGGAGCGCGTCCGTCATGGGGCTCGCCGTTAGAGAGAGAGGCGCCTATGCCGATGACAAAGACGGCGCCGTAGCGGCGGACGGCTTCAAGCTCGCGCTGTTTCGGTGTCAGCGTCGGATAGGCGTCGAGCAGTTCCTGGGCATGGATAAATGTGATTTCTTCGGGCAGACGCGGGGTGATGTGCGGGAAATATTTATATACCATCATCTCTGTCTCCTTGACGGCCTGATAGATTTTTCTGACGATGTCTTTGAGGAAGTTGAGATTGCGGTCGGCGTCTGTGATGGTGCGTTCCCAGTCCCATTGGTCGACATACAGAGAGTGGAGATTGTCGAGGTCTTCGTCTGTGCGGATGGCGTTCATATCGGTGTATAGACCGAAGCCTGGAGCGATGTCATAAAGGCCGAGTTTCATGCGCTTCCATTTGGCGAGCGAGTGTACGACCTCTGCGCGTTGCCCTTCGAGCGCCCTGATGTTAAACGAGACAGGCTTCTCGACGCCGTTGAGGTCGTCGTTGATGCCTGTGCCTGACAGGACGAACAGCGGTGCGGTGACGCGACGCAGACACAGAGCGTCGGAGAGACGTTTCTGAAAATCATCCTTTATGAGTTTGATAGCTACCTCGGTTGTTTCCGGCAATAGCTTCCTTTTGTAGCGTTTTGGTATGATTAATGGCATAATGTCTAACTTTATGATTGATAATATGCGGCAAATATAAGCAAAATGTTTTAATTTCAAATAAAAATATATAAAAATGACATCGTGGTCATGTATAAACTTAATCTATTCTATTGTTGTTTAGTATGTTGAAACTTAAATGAAATTATTATGAAAGCAATACGAATGATGCTGTTTGCAGCTGTCGGTGCCGTGGCTCTGACAGGTTGCGTGAGCAAAAAGACCTATACGCGTCTTGACGACAAATATAATGCGATGTCGAAAGACTATGCGCAGTCGCAGTATGATCTTGCGGCCAGCCGCTCTGACGCGAAGAATCTTCAGGCGCTTCTCGACCAGAGCAGGGCTCAGAATGAAGATCTGAAAAAGAACGTGACGGCGCTCCAGTCGGCTCTCGAGCAGAGTATAAACCAGGGTGGCACCAATATCTCGAAGCTTGTCGACGAAATCAATGTCTCGAACAAGTATATACGTCAGCTTGTCGAGGCCAAGTCGAAGTCAGACTCGCTCAATATGGTGCTGACGACAAATCTGACCCGTTCGCTTTCGCCCGAGGATATGAAAGATGTGGATATCAAAGTACTCAAGGGTGTCGTCTATATCTCGCTTGCCGACAACATGCTTTTCAAGTCGGGCAGCTACCAGATCAGCGACCAGGCCATGAACATTCTTGATAAAATAGCTAAGATAATCAAGGATTATAAGAACTATGACGTGCTCGTCGAGGGCAATACCGACAATGTGCCTATCTCGCGCACAAATATCCGCAACAACTGGGACCTCAGTACGTTGCGTGCCTCGTCTGTCGTGCAGGTGCTTCAGGACCGTTTCGGAGTCGACCCTTCGCGCATGACAGCCGGCGGTCGCGGCGAGTATAACCCCATCGCCAGCAACGACACTCCGGCCGGACGTCAGCAGAACCGCCGCACCGAAATCATCATCACCCCGAAACTCGACCAGTTCCTCGACCTTATCGACAAGGCTCCCGATACGGATAAATAGCAATAACTGACATAAAACAGAATGTTCAACGCCGAGGTGTTCTGCCCCGGCGTTGATGTTGGTTTAGGTTTATCGGATGTTGTAGATTATTGTGGTTGAGGGTTACTTTTTGGCGTTGTCGTCTCCCGAGAGCTTGAACGAGACGGGTATGGTGTAGGTCGATTCGACCGCTTTGCCGCCGACAGTGGCGGGATTCCACCGGGGCATGCCGCTGATGACTCTGACGGCTTCTTTGTCAAGCGCAGGGTCAACGCCCTTGACGACGGCGAGGTCGGTCAGCGAGCCGTCGGTCTTGACGGTAAATCTGACGGTGACGCGGCCCTGGCTGTTGTTCCTGGCTGCTTCTTCGGGATATTTGACGTTCTCGGTGAGATACTGATACATGGCGACTATGCCGCCCGAAAATTCTGCCAGAGTGTCATCGCCGGTAACTTTTCGGTTGCTTTCGCCATTTTTAGCGGCCTTACCGCCCGAGAGTTTGAACGAGACGGGTATGGTGTAGGTCGACTCGACCGCTTTGCCGCCGACAGTAGCTGGATTCCACCGGGGCATGCCGCTGATGACTCTGACAGCTTCTTTGTCAAGCGCAGGGTCAACGCTCTTGACGACAGCGAAGTCGGTCAGCGAGCCGTCGGCCTTGACGGTAAATCTGACGGTCACGCGGCCCTGGATGTCATTTTTGGCCGCTTCCTCGGGGTATTTGACGTTTTGGGCAAGATAATGGTACATCGCAGATTCGCCGCCGGGATAAGTCGCTATTTGCTCGGACTGATTATTTTTAGTAACTTCGCTGTCGCCGGAGGCGTTGACCGCCGTCATGGCCCCGGCCGGGGAGGCGGCGAAGATCTGGCCGGCCGAAGCCGCTCCGATGCTGTTGACAACTGAGGCTACTGCCGGAAGCTGACCGATGGTCGCCGCCAGCGCGAGAGCCGGGATGAGGGCCAGTGCGCGATAGCGTCGCACGCCCTGACTTTTTTGACTGTACATCATAGTGATACGTTTTTTAAGTTTACTGTGATTGAAGCTGTTGGCAAGCGCCTGGAAACGAGTGCCGGCAGCTTTTTTTATTAATAGCATCTGATATTGGCGGGCGTTGAATCCGTGGACGAGGACGTATTCGTCGGCGGCATATTCGTGAACATCCTTGAGCTCGTCGAACATGAGCCATGCGGCGGGGTTATACCACTCGATGACACAGACGATGCGGGCGAAGACGAGGTCGAGCCAGTGGCGTCCGCGGATGTGGCCGAGTTCATGGGCGATAATCATGTCGCCGGCTTCGGCGATGTCGCTTTGCGATGCGACTATGTAGTGTCCCCAGCTGAATGGGGCTGTTTTGCCGTCGTCGACGGTGACGAGAGTATAACCGTCGGGGGGCGTCTTGTCGCCGCGGCTGATTATTGTGAATATGTTGACCGCTGAGACCAGCGTGAGAATGGCCGTTACTGCCATGCCGGCTATATAGGCGAGTATGAGAGCGGTGAAGAGATCTGACGAAGCGGTGCCGATGTGCGTCACCTCGGGCTCACCGAAATCGACTGCCGCGATTGTGCCGACGGCTTTGGCAGCGATGCCGTCACCGTGTGCGAGCAATGCCGGGGCAATGAACGACGCGGCATAGAGGCCGAAGATTATCACACGGTTGATCGCCGTCTGCTTCTCGCCTGCGAGCATGATTTTATAAATCAGATATGAGGCGAGCAGAAACAGGCTCGAATATAATGTATAGCTTAGCAGATGTCCCATAGTGAGTGGTGGAAAGTGTATGGCGCAAAGTAAAAACTAATTTTTTAGTTGTGCAAATATTTTCGACTAAAAAATTAGTTGGGCGCTAAAATTTTTTTTCAAGGGGCTGACGGTAAAAGAGAAAGTGCTATATTTGCAGAAAAAGGCAGAACAATGAAAATAAATATAGAAGATGAGATAGCGCAGGCGGCGCCTGACTACAAAGTGATATTTGTGACCGCTGATGTCAGAAATCAGCCGACCGACGACCGGCTTTGGAACGAGATTGAGTCTTTTGCATCGAGTTTCAAGGAATTGCACGAGATGGCCGACATCAACAAACGTCCGGGCATAGCCGGCACGCGTGAGGCATACAAGCGGCTCGGCAAGGAGCCTAACCGCTACCGCCCGTCGACCGAGGCGCTGTGCCGCCGCATGGTCAAGGGTCTCGGTCTCTATCGTTCGACGGCGCTGGTCGACCTGATCAATCTGTTGTCGGTCTGCTGTGGCCATTCGATTGGCGGCTTTGACGGCGACAAAATTGACGGCGACACTCTGACGCTTGGCGTCGGGCGAGAGGGCGAGCCTTATGAGGCAATAGGCCGCGGACAGCTCAATATCGCCTGTCTGCCCGTCTTCCGCGACGCAGTCGGCGGGGTAGGGACTCCGACGAGCGACAATGACCGCACGAAACTCTCTGACGATACGCGCCGTCTTGTCATGACAATCAACATCTATCGCCCCGATATGCCCGACGACGAGATAATTGCCCTCACGCGCCGTCTGCTCGAAGACTATGCCGCGGCTGAGAATATCACTTTTGAAACCGTCAGGGCCTGTCAATCATGAAGATGCTGAAAATATATCCCGGCTCGGTCAACAGCCGGTTTATCGACGAGGCTGTCGATGTCATCCGCTCGGGAGGCATTGTGATATATCCGACCGACACGCTCTACGCTTTGGGGTGTGACGCTCTCAATAACAAGGCCGTCGAAAAGCTCTGCCGCCTCAAAGGCATCAACCCCGACAAACAGCTGCTTTCGGTAGTCTGCGCGTCGCTGTCGCAGGCTGCTGAATATGCTAAGATAGACAACCGCGCGTTTGCTTATCTGAAGGAATATCTGCCCGGTCCGTTCACATTTGTGCTGCCCGCCTCGTCGGCTTTGCCTAAGGTTTTCAAGGGCCGCAGGACTGTCGGCATACGCATACCCGACAACCCCATTACGCTGGCGCTCACCGAGGCTGCCGGCCGCCCGCTGCTGTCGACTTCCGTTGCTGTCGACAGCGACATATATAATAATGTAGACCCCGAGGCTATAGCCGTGGCCTATAATAATATGGCCGACCTCATAATAGACGGAGGCGAGAGCGTCGCCGAGGGATCGACTGTCGTCAGTCTGCTCGACTCTGCCTCGCCCGGGATTATCAGAGAGGGTAAAGGGGTGTTTGAAGATTAAGAACCTGTTATTAACAAGTCTTAAGCCGGCCCCGTCTGCACGTTTTCGTCGAGCATGAGGGTATAGATCTGGCGCGTCTCTTTTGATGTCAGTTTATAGTAGCCGCCGATTGTCTCGCCTTTGTTTTTGTGTAGATGTTCGACGAGGGTGTCGATGTCGGGGGCATCTATGCCGAGTCCTTTGAATGTCAGAGGCATCCGCAGCACGGCGCTGAAGAAGGCTCTCAGCGAGGCGACGGCGTCGATGGCGGCCGTGCGGTCGTCGTTGGCCTTGACCCCGAATACGCGGCGTCCGAAGCGTGCGACTTTCGACGGCTTGTGATGGGCCATGAAAGCCATCCATGCCGGAATGACGACGGCGAGGCCGGCGCCGTGGGTGACGCCATAGAGGGCGCTGATTTCATGTTCCATATAGTGTGAGACCCAGTCTTCGCGGCGTCCGCAGCCGATAAGGCCGTTGTGCGCGAGAGTGCCTGCCCAGCATATATTGGCGCGGGCCTGGTAGTCGGTCGGGTCGGCAAGGGCTTTTGGCGCTTCGTCGACAAGGGCGAGCAGCAGTCCCTCGGCCATGCGGTCGGAGACGCCGACGTTGCTTGTGGGCGAGAAATAGCGTTCCATGATGTGCGACATCATGTCGACGATGCCGCATGCCGTCTGATATGCTGTGAGTGTGAACGTCAGCTCAGGGTTGATTATGGCGAATCGCGGTTTGAGGATGCTGTCTGTGCGCAGGCTCAGTTTCTGCAGGGTGTCGCTTTTGGTGATGACGGCATTGCCAGAGCCTTCGCTGCCGGCACCGGGAATGGTGAGCACGACGCCGACGGGCAGTGCGTTGGTGACAGTCTGCTTGCCGATGAAAAAGTCCCAGAAATCACCGTCGTAACATGCCCCGGCGGCAATGGCTTTGGCCGTGTCTATGACCGAGCCGCCCCCGACAGCGATGAGCCCGTCGATGCTTTTGTCGCGGGCGAGACGTATGCCTTCATATACAAGAGTGTCGGTCGGGTTGGGTTCGACGCCGCCGAGTTCGACATATTCTATGCCTATTGTCTGGAGCGAATTCTCGATGCGCCCGAGAAGACCGTTGGTCTTGACATAGCGCTTGCCGAAGACGAGCATCACCCGTTTGGCGCCTGTCAGAAATGTAAGCATACCGACTTTCTCTTCGGCACCGCGTCCGAATTCATATAGAGTAGGAGAATAGTAGGTGAAATTTTCCATTGTATTCTGTTTTTATACTTTAGTAACATATTAACCGACAGACGGTCGGTCTTGTTCGCACAGAGTTAAACTTTCGCAAAATTAATAAAAAATGCCCTGCCGCGGCGTGTTTTCGGGCGTCTGAAAGCGGCGATGCAGAATTTTATCTGACAATTTGGCTGTTAGTTGAAAGTTTTTTGTTAAATTTGGCGGTATAATCTGATTTGCGTCAGATTGTCAGTTAAACATATATTAATAACCTTGCAATTATGGAAATGCCTGAAAAGTCTTCGGCAAACCTCCCCGCTGAAGACCAAACTCTCGAAACGGCTCAGAAAACAGAAGCCGCAAATCTTGCCTCAGAATCAGAAACCATTGAAACTGTCGGTGATGACGCTGTCGATCCCGAGAGAGCCGCAGAAGACGAAATGACTGAAGCTCTCGACGAGGAAGAAAACGATGAAAAAGTGTCAGAAGCCCTTAGCTATGAGACTATCGGTGCTGTGCTTGCCGACCTCGAGGCAAAAGATCCGGCAGACATTCCGAGCGACGAGATACGCAGACTCAGGCAGCAGCTCAATCTGCTCCACAAAGCATATACCGACACTCAGCGCGCTCTGTGGGTCGAGCACGGCAACGACCTCGCTACATTCGGCGAGACCGAGACTCAGGAAGAGGCCGGGCTTAAAAACCGTCTCAACGCCCTGCGCGAACGCAAAGCCGCCCGTGCGGCCGAACAGGAGGCCGAGCGTCAGGCCAACCTTGAGCGTAAGAACGCTATTATAGCCGAGATAATCGCTTTGGCCGAAGACACAGACAACGTCAACCGCACCTTCCCGCGCTACCGTGAGCTTCAGGATGAGTTCAATCAGGTCGGCGATGTGCCCGCTGTCGACGAGACCTCGGTATGGAAGCGCTTCCAGGAGGCCCGCGAACGCTACTCCGACAACCTCAAGATAAACAAGGAACTGCGTGACTATGACTTCAAGAAAAATCTCGACAGCAAGCAGCTGTTGCTCGACGAAGCCCGCAAGCTCGTCATCGAGGAAGACGTCATCGTCGCCTATCGCCGTCTTCAGGAGCTCCACAATAAATGGCGCCGCATAGGCCCCGTGGCTAAAGAGCTCCGCGAAGAAATCTGGGACGCATTCAAAAACGCCTCGACCGAAATCAACAAGCGCTATCAGACATATTTCGAGGCTCGCAAGGCCCGCGAGGCTGAGAACGAAGCCGGCAAGACTGCCATATGCGAGCGCATCGAGGCCCTCGACTTCTCGACCCTCAACAGCTTTGCCGCCTGGGACGAGATGACAAAGACGATTATGGACGCGCAGGCCGAGTGGAAAAACTTCGGCTTTGCCTCGCGCAAGCTCAACAACCAGCTCTTCGCCCGCTTCCGTGCCGCCTGCGACCGTTTCTTTACTGCAAAAGCCGAATATTTCAAGGCCACACGCGACCGCCTTGCCGCCAACCTTGCCAAGAAAGTCTCTCTCTGCGAACGTGCCGAAGCCCTGCAGGACAGCACTGACTGGCGCCGCGCGACCGACGAGCTTGTCGCTCTTCAGAAAGAATGGAAAACCGTCGGCGCTGTCGCAAAGAAATACAGCGACAATGTCTGGAAACGCTTCCTTGCCGCATGTGACCACTTCTTTGAACAGAAAAAACAGGCCGGCAACAGCGTCCGCAGCGTCGAAGCCGCAAACCTGAAGGCTAAGCGCGACCTTATCGCCAGACTCGATCTCATCACCGTCGACACACCCAGGGACGAGGCTGTCGAGATGCTGCGCTCTATCCATCAGGAATGGCAGCAGATTGGCCACGTGCCCTATAAGGAAAAAGACAAGGTCTATGACGAATACCGCCGTCGCCTCGAAAAACTCCGCAGCGACCTCGACCTCAATGGCGCGCAGGCCCGCCGAGAGCGCTTCAAAAACGCAGTGGCCGAGATCGAGGGCGACGAAAACAAACTCTATCGCGAGCGCGAGCGTCTCACACGTGCGCTCGAAGCCAAGCGCAACGAACTGCGCACTTATGAGAACAACCTCGGCTTCCTCAGCTCCAAGTCGAAGTCGGGCGACTCGATGCTCAAGGAGTTCGAGCGCCGCGCCGACCGTCTCAAAGAAGATATCAAGGACCTCGAGGATAAAGTTAAGCTGATTGACAGCAAGCTCTGACGAGCCTGCGCGGCATTCATATCCTTAAATAACGAACAACTGCGTCCGGGCGCCATCGGCGCCCGGACCTTAATCACCACTATCTACGCTCCCTCTTGATGACAGATAATATCCGCCGACAAGGTTATGGCCGCTATCTCCAGGCCTGTTTCAACTTCACAGATCTGGTGCTGGTCAACCTGCTTTTCTGGATTACTATACTGATATGCCCCGAAATTAAAAACAGCGGCGATATCAGGCAGCTGTGGCTGCTTGTCAGCGTGAGCTATCTGCCCGTGATAATCTGGTCGGCCGGCGACCCGCACCGCTGGCGCGCGATTGTCATGGACCGTGTCGTCCGCGACAGTCTCATAACAGTCGGTTTTCATGCGCTTTTCTTCCTGTCGCTGATAGCCTTTCTCGGCCTCAAGGGCATAACGCTCAAGGGCTATCTGATATTCTATGCCCTGATGACAGTGTGTCTGCCTTCGTGGTGGCTCATTTCGCGCTGGTTTGTCAAACACCGGCGTCGCCGGGGATATAATTTCACGCGCGTTGTCATCGTCGGCACCAACGCCACGTCACTGCGTCTGATGTCAGAGCTTGAGGTCGATCCCGGTTACGGCTATCATATCGAAGGATTCTTCGATGATGAATGTGAGCCCGATTTCCGTAGCAAAGGTAAATATCTCGGAACGCTTGACGACCTTGAGAAATATGTCAGAGAGAAGCAGATAAAGCAGATTTACTACACGCTGATGGCTCCTGACGGCAGTAGTCTTGCGCGGGTCATCAGAATCGCTGACAGCGCGATGTGCGAATTCTTCTTCGTACCTCGTGTGCCTCATTTCTTCGGCCGTAGCTTCGAGTTGCGCACCATCGGCCAGATGCCCGTGCTCGCCAACCGCCGCAATCCGCTCAAGAGCCGTTTCAACAGCGCGGTCAAACGGACGTTCGACATCGTCTTCTCGTCAGTTGTCCTTTGTTTCTATCCCCTCGTTTACATACCCGTTGCTATCGCCATCAAACTGACCTCCCCCGGGCCTGTCTATTTCAAACAGAAGCGCACAGGCTATCGTGGTGAATCGTTCGAATGTCTGAAATTCAGAACTATGCATGTCAATAGTTCGGCTGATAGCGTTCAGGCCACCGAACACGACCCCCGCAAGACCCGTTTAGGCGATTTTCTGCGTCGCACGAGCATCGACGAGCTCCCTCAGCTTATCAACGTCTTCAAAGGCGACATGTCGATTGTAGGCCCGCGGCCCCACATGCTCAAACATACCCGCGACTATTCCAAGCTCATCGAGCAGTATATGGCCCGCCACACCGTTCGCCCCGGCATTACCGGCTGGGCGCAGGTAAACGGCTATCGCGGACCCACAGACGAATTGTGGAAGATGGAGAAGCGCGTCGAATACGATGTCTGGTATATTGAGAACTGGACCCTCCTTCTCGACCTCAAAATCATCGTCCGCACCGTCATCAACGCCCTTCACGGCGAAAAAAACGCCTATTAGACTGTCCCTCACTCCTCTTCGAGGCCGAGCTTTCAAATTTGTCCTCATGTCGGCGGCTCACAGCCGTATGGAGCGAGGGCTTCAGCCCTCGCAGCCAGTTGATTGGCCTCCAACCCAGGTCGGAGGCCTGCAATTTTGTTAACCCCGAGCGTTTATCGCTCGGGGTAGTTGTGCTCACAAAAGCCCTCAACTCCGGCGGAGTTGAACTTTCCATTGGCAATGGAAGCCAAAGTGCATGGAGCGAGGGCTTCAGCCCTCGCAGCCAACTCATTGGTTCCGCTTGGCGCGATTGTGCATTAACTTAATCTTCTGTTCTTATGCCCTTATGTTCTTTTGTTCTGTCGAGAATTAACCATTCTAAAATTGCACCGATATACAATTTTAGCCACAAAACCTGCCAAACGGTGACTTACCTTTGCAGCACCGATGAAAAGCGCAATCTACACATATCACTTCCGCCGCTACCTCGGCCGCAA
>CABUPJ010000025.1 GCA_902493335.1 uncultured Porphyromonadaceae bacterium | reverse complement strand
CCGTTGTCACGGCGGGGACGGTCGCCGCGCGGAGCACGCTGAGGCTCGGTCCAGCCTTCAGGCTTGGGCTGAAGAGCGCGCATCGACAGACGGTATTTGCCTGTCTTCTTGTCAATCTCGATGAGTTTGACATCTACCTCGTCGCCTTCCTTGAGGCCTGATGCCTCCATGTTTTCGAGACGGTCCCAAGAGATTTCAGAGATGTGGAGCAGGCCGTCGCGGTTGGGCATGAACTGCACGAATGCGCCGAAGTCCATGATGCTGGCCACTTTGCCGTGGTAGACCTTGCCTTCTTCGGGAAGCTCGACAATGGCGTTGATCATAGCGAGAGCCTTGTCGATCGACTCTTTGTTCGAGGCTGCGACTTCGATATAGCCGCCTTCGTCGATTTCGTCGATTGAGACGGTAGCGCCGCTGGCTTCCTGAATTCCCTGGATGACTTTTCCGCCCGGGCCGATGACAGCGCCGATGAGCTCTTTGGGGATGAGCATGGTGACGATGCGCGGTACGTGGGGCTTGTAGTCCTCGCGGGGTGCGGGTATTGTCTGGTTGATGATGTCGAGTATGTGGAGGCGTCCGTCACGAGCCTGCATGAGGGCTTTCTCGAGAATCTCGTAGCTCAGGCCGTCGCACTTGATGTCCATCTGGGTGGCTGTGATGCCGTCGACTGTGCCGGTTACCTTGAAGTCCATGTCGCCGAGGTGGTCTTCGTCGCCGAGGATATCGCTCAGGATGGCATATTTGGGGCTCTCGGTGTCGGTGATGAGGCCCATGGCGATGCCGCTGACGGGTTTCTTCATCTTGACGCCGGCGTCGAGCAGGGCGAGGGTGCCGGCGCAGACTGTCGCCATCGACGACGAGCCGTTTGACTCGAGGATGTCGCTGACGACGCGGCAGACATAGGGGAAGTCGTCGGGGAACATGCGTTTGAGGGCGCGGTGGGCCAGGTTGCCGTGGCCGATTTCGCGGCGGCCTACGCCGCGGACGGCTTTGGCCTCGCCTGTCGAGAAGGGCGGGAAGTTATAGTGGAGGAGGAAGCGCTCGCGGCCCTGGTTGAGAACGTCGTCGAGAATCTTCTCGTCGAGCTTTGTGCCGAGGGTGACTGTCGAGAGCGACTGGGTCTCGCCGCGGGTGAAGATGGCGGAGCCGTGGGGGCCGGGAAGATAGTCGACCTCACACCAGATGGGGCGGATTTCGGTGGTCTTGCGGCCGTCGAGACGGATGCCCTCGTCGAGGATGCAGCGGCGCACGGCCTCTTTCTCGACGTCGTGGTAGTAGCGTTTTACCAGCGGAGTCTTTTCTTCGCGCTCGTCTTCGGGGAGCGATTCGATATATTCGTCGCAGATGGCGTCGAAGCTGTCCTGACGCCAGTGCTTGTCGGCGCAGCCTGCTTTGGCTATCGCATAGGCTTTGTCATAGCATTTTGCTTTGACGTCGGCGCGCAGCTCTTCGTCGTTGACTTCGTGGCAGTATTCGCGTTTGACGGTCTTGCCGGCGGCTTCGGCCAGCTCGATCTGGGCTTTGCACTGCACCTTGATGGCTTCGTGGGCTGCCTTGAGGGCTGCGAGAAGGTCGGCTTCGCTGACTTCGTTCATCTCGCCTTCGACCATCATGATGTTGTCGTAGGTGGCGCCGACCATGAGTTCCATATCGGCGCGCTCGAGCTGTTCGAAAGTCGGGTCGATTACAAACTGGCCGTCGATGCGGGCGACACGTACCTCTGAAATCGGGCCGTTGAACGGTATGTCGCTGACAGCCAAGGCTGCCGATGCGGCCAGACCGGCGAGGGCGTCAGGCATATCCTGGCCGTCGCTCGAGTAAAGGGTTATGTTGACAAATGTATCTGCGTGATAATTGTCGGGAAAGAGGGGACGGAGAACGCGGTCGACAAGGCGTGCTGTCAGGATTTCATAATCGCTGGCGCGGCCTTCGCGTTTGAGGAAACCGCCGGGGAAACGACCGGCAGACGAAAATTTCTCTTTGTACTCTACTTGCAGGGGCATGAAGTCGACGCCTTCGCCGGCTTCTTTTGCCGAAACTACGGTTGCGAGGAGCATTGTGCCGCCCATGCGCAACTCTACCGCTCCATCGGCTTGCTTTGCCAGTTTCCCGGTCTCAAGCGTGATTGTGCGACCGTCAGCCAGCTCGATGGTTTTTTTGATTGGATTCATAAAACGTT
The DNA here is from genome assembly GCA_902493335.1 of uncultured Porphyromonadaceae bacterium. Taxonomy (GTDB): domain Bacteria; phylum Bacteroidota; class Bacteroidia; order Bacteroidales; family Muribaculaceae; genus CAG-873. Next base: position 43,600 of record CABUPJ010000025.1, on the reverse strand, counting down.
GTTAAATAATGTATTTTGTATCTTCGTGATAATTCGCGCAAAGATACAAAAAATCATCGAGACTGGCAAGTGCTATTTTATGACCTTTTTGTCAGCAGGTCGTAGACCACGACGGCGTTGTTGTGTTCGCGGTCGTGCGACGAGTAGAGCAGGGTGACGGTCTTGTGTGGCGCAAGTGTCGTTTTCAGCTCGGCGAAAGCCGGGCTTGCAGCCAGCTCGGCCGCATATTTCTTGCTGAATTCATCCCAGCGTCCGTCGGGGTCGGCGTGAAACCATTCGCGAAGCTCTGTCGATGGTGCGATGTCTTTGTCCCACAGGTCGTAATGAAAAGTCTCGTGTGACAGGCCGCGAGGCCACAGCCGGTCGATATATACCCTGAAGCCGTCATCGGGTGACGCGGGGTCGTAAGCGCGTTTAAGTTTGTAGTCAGTCATGACAATTTTAAATTAATCAGTGTGGTTCAAATTTCAACACCTGTAATTTAAAATTGTTTAGATATCATTAGGCATTCAGATTTTTAATAATCTTTGCGGGATTGCCGCCGACAACTGTTCGTGGCGCCACGTCGCGCGTCACAACCGCGCCGGCTGCTATTACGGCGCAGTCGCCAACGGTGACGCCCGGCACAATCGTGGCGCCTCCGCCGATCCAGACGCTGTTGCCTATGGTCACCGGCTCGGCCCATTCCACGCCTGTGTTGCGTTTGTCGGGATCAAGAGGGTGGCACGCCGTGTAGATGCTCACATTGGGGCCGATAAACACATTGTCGCCAATCGTTACGCGCGCCTCATCAAGGATTGTGAGATTGAAATTGGCAAAGAAATCCTCGCCGATGCTGATGTTGCATCCGTAGTCGCAGCGAAACGGGCTGTTGAAATGAAAGCGCTCGCCGCAGTGTCCCAGCAGGTTTCTGATGATTTCGTCCCGTCGCGCTGTCTCGCCCGGGTGTATCGAGTTGAATTCCCAAAGAAGCTCGCGGGTCAGCTCGAGGCGTCTGATGAACTCGGGGTGGACAGCGTCATAGACTTCGCCGTCAAGCATTTTCTGCCATTCTTTTTCAAAATCTGTTGTCATAGCTGTTGATAAAATGAGACGTGAAGTTACGAAAAAAATCATTAAAAACCCGACAGGCTTGCGGGGAATAAAAAAAAGTTGTAACTTTGTCGCCGGGTAAGTCCTACACGACCAGCTCCCCGAGAATCCCCCAGGTCTTGACCGAAGCAAGGGTATCGGGTCGTAGCGGTGCGATGTAGTAAGCTTACCCTTTTTTATTTCCGTCAGAATCTGGTCACTCTGCGCACACAGCATTCGGTCGGGCCATCTTTGCTTTTTTCTCGGGTTGAGCCACGACCGAATCTCCATATATCCCCCTCGCGAAGCCAGTAGTCATCATCGTAGAGCTTTTGGCCGCCGAAGATATTCATAAGCTCGTTGATAGAAATCGATGCGTTTTCGATTATCTTTGCTTCGGCGCGTGTCGGCAGGTTGTCACGATGCGTTAGTTTCGCGTCCTCCCATGTCGTGACGTGCGCATCTTCCATGCTGATGATAAATCTGTGGTTGCCTCTGATGACGACGATGCCGAGTTTGTGGTATTTCGCTTTTTCGTCGGCAGACATGGCCTCCCATTCTGCGGGGGTTATATAATATGTCACGTCTTTTATCCTGGCGGCGAGTGTGAGGCCTTGAGGAATTTTTGACGGGAGGGCGGAGGCGCCGTCGATTTTCTTAAGGGTTATATCAAATATGAGCACGGCGTTGGGCTCGATAACGCCGGGAATGCCGGCCTCTCCATAAGCGAGCTCAGATGGAATATAGATGCGCCACGACGAGTTGAGGTTCATCAGCTGCAGCGCTTCGGCGAATCCGGGTATGACGCCGCTGACTGGGAATGTGGCGTCGGTGCCGCTGTCGAAGACGGTGCCGTCGATGAAGCGCCCTTCGTAGTCGACGGTGACTTTGGAGTTTGCTGTAGGATTAGCCCCTCGGCCGTTCGTTATAATCTCGTATTGTAAGCCTGATGCGGTTGTCGTAACGCTGTCGCGTCTGGCGTTTTTTTGGAGAAAATTCAACCCAGGGTCAACGTATTCTTCCTCCACAATGAGGTCGTCCAATTCTTTGTCGCGGTCTGATGATGGCAGAAGGGCGATGACGCCTATGGCAAGAAGCACGGTCAGCGTTGCGGCTGCGGCGATTATAATGGTTTTTTTGTTGTTTTTGGTGTCGGATGGAGGGTTGGCGCCGCCGCTTGTTTTGGCGCTGTCTTTGACGGTGGCTTTCAGGTTTTTCTTGTCGGTTTTATCGCTTTCGTCTTTGACGGGTTTGTCGGTCTTTTCTTCTTTTTCTATGCGTAGGTCGGGTTGTTCAATCATCCTGACGATGTCGGCCGCCGTAGGGCGCCGGGCGGGATTGGCGTCGAGGCAGCGTGTGATAATCGTGCGGAGATAGGAGGGAATGCTGTCGGGCAGTTCAGGAGTCTCGGCGCCGTGGAGTTGCATGACGCCACCCTGGCCGAGGAACGGCAGCTCGCCCGTGGCGATTTCGAAGGCCGAGACGCCGAGGGCCCAGATGTCAGCCTCGCTGCCGTGAACGGGTGAGGATTTGAAGAGTTCGGGCGACATATACGATAGCGAGCCGGAGACTTGCTCTGAGGCAACAGAACGTGAATTGCGGCGCAGCGTCGCGCGCATATTGCGGCTGAGTCCGAAGTCGGTGATGACGAAGCGGCCGCCGGCGGTGCAGAGAATGTTGTCGGGTTTTATGTCGCGGTGGACGATGCCGGCGGCGTGAAGATAGCTCAGACCGGCGGCGACGTCGGCGATGAAACGGCGCAGGGCCTCGGGTGTGCACGAGCCGACGAGTTCTGTGCTTGAAGCGGGACAATAGGGCATGATGAGGTAGGGGCGTGAGCCTTCGACATCGAAATAGTCGGGGCGCAGCAAATTTGTGTGGCTGAGGTCGTGGACGCTGCTGAACTCGCTGCAGAATTCCTTGATGCCGGCGTCGTCGAGGTGAATATAGATTTTGACGGCGGTCTCGACGCCTGTGCGTTCATCGGTTGCGTGCCATACTTCGCCGAAGCTGCCGCGGCCGACAAGGCGGTTGAGGCGATAGCGTCCGGCAAAGAGTACGCCTTCGTTTATCTCTGAATTAATCATATTGCAATGTTGAATTATATTGCAAAAATAGAGTTTTGGCGGTTATTGTGCAATAGATATGTGGTGAAAGTCAGGCGCCTTATAATTAAAAAAATCGGCGGTCTCGCAGAGCGGGACCGCCGATGGTCTTATGAAGCAAGTAGCTTATTACTTAGAGAGTTTCTCTTTGAGGGCTGCAAGAGCTTCAAGGTCGCCGAGAGTTGTCTTCTCGAGCGGAGTGTTGAGAGCGGGAGTGTCTTCAGCTTTCTTGGGCTGACGGCGGGCTTTGCGCTCTGCGGCTTTCTCGGCGCGGGCCTCGTCTTCGAAGATGCGGCTGTGAGAAAGGATGATGCGCTTGCTCTCTTTGTTGAATTCGATAACCTTGAAGTCGAGTTTTTCATCGACTTTAGCCTGGCTGCCGTCTTCTTTGACAAGGTGCTTGGGTGTGGCGAAGCCTTCGACGCCGTAGGGGAGGGCGATGACTGCGCCTTTGTCGAGCATCTCGATAATTGTGCCCTGGTGGACAGAGCCGACGGTGAAGACAGTCTCGAATACATCCCAGGGATTCTCTTCGAGCTGTTTGTGGCCGAGGCTGAGGCGACGGTTGTCTTTGTCGATGGCGAGGACTTCGACTTCGATGTCTGCGCCGATCTGGGTGAATTCGCTCGGGTGTTTGATCTTCTTGGTCCAAGAGAGGTCGCTGATGTGGATGAGGCCGTCGACGCCTTCTTCGATTTCAACGAATACGCCGAAGTTGGTGAAGTTGCGTACTTTGGCTGTGTGGCGGCTGCCGATGGGATATTTGGTTTCGATGTTTTCCCACGGGTCGTTCTTGAGCTGTTTGATGCCGAGGCTCATCTTGCGGTCCTCGCGGTCGAGGGTGAGGATGACAGCTTCGACTTCGTCTCCGACTTTCATGAAGTCCTGGGCGCTGCGGAGGTGCTGCGACCATGACATCTCGCTGACGTGGATGAGACCTTCTACGCCCGGAGCGATTTCGAGGAATGCGCCGTAGTCAGCCATGACGACGACTTTGCCTTTGACTTTGTCGCCGACTTTGAGCTCGGGATCGAGAGCTTCCCAGGGATGGGGATGGAGCTGTTTGAGACCGAGGGCGATGCGCTTCTTCTCGTCGTCGAAGTCGAGGATGACGACGTTGAGTTTCTCGTCGAGCGAGACGACTTCGCTGGGGTGGTTGACGCGGCCCCATGAGAGGTCGGTGATGTGGATGAGGCCGTCGACGCCGCCGAGGTCGATAAATACGCCGTAGTCGGTGATGTTCTTGACGATACCTTCGAGAATCTGGCCTTTTTCGAGCTTAGAGATGATTTCGCGTTTCTGCTGCTCGAGCTCGGCCTGGATGAGGGCTTTGTGTGATACGACGACGTTCTTGAACTCCTCGTTGATCTTGACAACCTTGAATTCCATTGTCTTGCCGACGAAGATGTCGTAGTCGCGGATGGGTTTGACGTCGATCTGTGATCCGGGGAGGAAGGCCTCGATGCCGAATACGTCGACAATCATGCCGCCTTTGGTGCGGCATTTGATATAGCCTTTGATGATCTCGTCGTTGGCGAGAGCGGCGTTGATGCGCTCCCATGAGCGAGATGCACGGGCTTTCTTGTGTGAGAGGATGAGCTGTCCCTTCTTGTCTTCCTGGTTTTCGATAAACACTTCTACGACGTCGCCGACTTTGATGTCGGGGTTGTAGCGGAATTCGTTCATCGGGATGATGCCGTCGCTCTTGTAGCCGATGTTAACCACAGCCTCACGTTTGTTGAGGGCGATGATGGTACCTTCGATTACATCTTTGTCTTTGACGGTGTTGAGTGACTCGTCGTAAGTTTTGGTGAGCTCTTCGCGAGACTTTCCACCTTTGTTTTCGCCGTTTTCATAGGCGTCCCAGTCGAAGTCTTCGATAGGGCTGTTTTTGAGTTCGGTCATTTAAAAAAGTTAATAATTAGGTTAATTAAAATCGTGATGCCGTCGGCATCTGTTTATTGCGACCGCAAAGATAATAATAATTTTCTTGAACACAAATAACTTACGCTCTAATTTTTATGAAAAAATTCCCGGGCCTTTGCGATTGCGCTCATGTGATATGACTGTCGGGGCGGTTTCTGACTCAGTCAGGATAAAGGTTAATCTATGTTAAACCGTTTGCAGCTTCGTCGATAATCACTACCTTTGCAGTCGAAAACATCGCGGGGTGGAGCAGTGGTAGCTCGTTGGGCTCATAACCCAAAGGTCGTAGGTTCGAGTCCTGCCCCCGCCACCAAGCCGAAAGCTGTCGCAACAACGACAGCTTTTATTTTTCCGACGATACATATATACTAAAAACAAAAGCCTCAACGCCAATCGGTTTTGAGGCTCGCACATTTCCGCTATGTCATTATCTCTTTGTTAGAGATACTAAATTCCGCTGCAAATTTAAGAATAATATCTGAAATTACACAAATTAGCCGCTCTTTTTTGCCTCATACAGCCCCGACATTATATATAAAAAGCAGCCTATCATTTTGCCTCATCTTGATATTCGCATCCTAAACGGCTGTACCATATGCCGATATATTGAAATCACAATCTCTAACAAAGAGATTGTACCAAAACTGTTGCCGCGGGCCTCGGTTCCAAAAGGCAACACAACCACCGGGAAAGCTCCTGTATAGGCTCGTCCCTGAGATCCGAAGCGAAAGCAAACGGACGGTTGTCACTAATGCATGGCGGTCAGTCAACAACTGTCGTCATGCAAGAACTTTAGGCATATGGATATGGAAAACAACAAGCACGGGCATAACCTTCAGACAGAATGGTTTGCCATCAAGACAAGACAGGATTTCAAGGCTGAAAAATATTTCGCAGACTTGTGCGACGAAGTCTTCTTCCCTAAAGAAACCGTCCGCCTTCCCGGCCGGAAACCGCGCGAGAGGGCCATCATACCCCACGTGCTTTTTATCCGCACCGACCGTGAAACAGCTTTGGCCCTTGAATCACGCGGCCGCACACAGCCCGGCGCCGCATTGCCTTTCTGGATATACCGCTATCCCACAGACAATGCCATACAGGTCATCTCGTCAGGCTCAATCGACTTGCTGCGGCTTCTTACAGCCGACGACACCACCCGCTGCGAGATATTCAACAAAAAGGATTTCAGGCAAAACGAATACGTCCGCATCACCGGAGGCTTCTTCGCCGGCCGCAAAGGCTACGTCCAGCGCATAAAAAAGAACAAGCACGTCGTCGTCCGCATCGAAGGCATCTGCCTCGTCATGCTCCCTTTCATCCACCCCGACCTCCTCGAACCAGTCACTACAGACGAAAACACTTAGGTATAAACAAGCCAGATTCTCTTACAGAAAACATAAATAATAAGATATAATGGAAAATATTAAAATTTGCGTAATCGGTCTTGGTTACGTAGGCTTGCCTTTGGCACGTCTGTTTTCAACTAAATATCCCACTGTGGGATTTGACATGAATCAAAAACGTGTTGACGCACTCAACGAAGGGCATGACGTGACACTTGAAGTCAGCGATGATCTTCTTCAGGATGCCATGATGAATCACGGATTCCGTTGTACGACCAATCTTGATGAAATTCGTGATTGTAACTTCTACGTCGTTGCAGTTCCTACTCCAGTAGACGACAACAACCGTCCTGACCTCAAACCTCTTTGGGGTGCGTCTGAAACAGTCGGCAAGGTAATTTCCAAAGGAGATATCGTTGTATACGAATCAACTGTATACCCTGGTGTTACAGAAGAAGAATGTTTGCCTGTAGTAGAGCGAGTCAGTGGCCTCAAATTCAACAAAGATTTCTATGCCGGTTATTCGCCCGAACGAATTAATCCCGGTGATAAACTCCACACAGTCGAAAAAATCAAGAAAGTCACATCGGGTTCAACTCCTGAAATTGCCGATATTGTGGACGATGTCTATAATTCAGTACTTGTCAATGGCACACACAAAGCCCCGTCGATCAAGGTCGCCGAAGCTTCTAAGATTATAGAAAATTCGCAGCGAGACGTCAATATCGCCTTTATGAACGAGCTTGCTAAAATTTTCAACGCGATGGGTATTGATACACATGACGTGATTGAGGCAGCTTCCTCTAAATGGAATTTCATAAAACTCTCACCCGGACTCGTCGGCGGTCATTGTATCTCAGTTGATCCTTACTACCTGATACAGAAAGCTCAGGTCTATGGCGTGCTTCCCAGAGTGATGTTCTCTGCTCGCAGACTCAACGACGGCATGGGCGCTTATGTGGCAAACCAAACAATCAAGGCTATGAACCTCAAAGGAATCAAGGTCAAGGACGCAAAAATTCTTATTCTCGGTATCACATTTAAGGAAAATTGTCCCGATATCCGTAATACAAAGATTGTTGATATCTATCACACCCTCGCTGAGTATACGCATAATATCACTGTTTTCGACCCATGGGCCAATCCCGAGGCGGTGAAACACGAGTATGATATAAAAATTTTCAATCAATTTCCCGAAAATGAGAAATATGACGCTGTTATACTTGGTGTCGCTCACAGCCAGTTCAAGGAACTTGATATTCGCGGACTCCTCGCTGATAAAACTAACGGAGTAGTCTACGATGTCAAAGGTATTCTCCCGAGAGATATTATTGACGGAAGACTATAAAATTATCGTCATATGAATTTAGATAATTGCCCATTGGTATCAATCATCACGATAACATATAATCGTGGAGATTTGATACACAGGTGTATCGAAAGCATACAAAGGCAGACATATTCTAATTATGAACATATCATAGTAGACGGAAACTCAACTGACAATACTAAAGAAGTCGTTGAAGCATATAATGACCCTCATATTAGATATATTAAATTAGATACACGAGGGCCTCAAGTGCAGATGAAGGCAGGCTCGGAAGTAGCTACGGGTAAATACGTCACATTCCTTGATGATGACGACGAATATATCCCCGAAAAAATAGCGAAGCAGGTCAGTTTATTTGAGACGGAGCCTGAAGATGTAGGAGTCGTGTATTGTTGGATGACATATTATAAAAATGATGATCCTAATACTCCAATTAGAATTCACAAAACAGAACTCCGGGGTTTTGTCGGAGGTGTCGCTCCATCATATCCGCTTATTAGCGGGACTCCAACTATGATGCTTCGCAGAGAAGTATTCAATGAATTTGGTGGCGCATTTGATGACAGTATAGGCATACTTATGTCAGATTGGGAGTTTATGGCACGCGTTTGCCAAAAATATAAAGTGGATTATGTTCCCGAAAGTCTTGTCAAGGTTTATGTTGACCATGGTCACAAACGACTTAGCACAAATTTTTATCAGGACAAAGCTCGAAAAGGGATAATATTCCATAATCATTTCTTGAATTGTTTTGCAGATGTCTTTGACTGCAATCCCCGTTATGCCACGTACCATTACGAACAGCTTTGCCGCAATCATGCCATTCTCAAAGAACGGAAAAAAGCCTTACTCTATTGGAAATTGTATGCTAAGGTAAGCAATGATTATCTCAGGCTGTTTAAATCATTTTGTCATATAGTCTTAGGGAAATGAATATTAAAGAAATTGATAATCCGGGCAACAAAGAAAAAATAGCTATTGTTGTTATTGGTTATAACAGATTGCTGTCTATTAAGAGGCTTTTGGGTTCGCTGCTGAATGCAGATTATCCCAGTAAAGACATTCCATTAGTCATCAGTATAGATTGTAGCGGTAATGAACAATTATATGATTTTGTGCGGGACTTCGAATGGCCGTATGGCGATAAATATTTGAACATTCAGAAGACGCGTTTAGGATTGCAAAAACACATATTTCAATGTGCCGATTTGACTGAGTATTTCCGGGCGGTAATTCTGTTGGAAGATGATTTGTATTTGAGTTCATCCTTCTACCAATTTGCAATAGAGGCTGTTGCCAAATATGGGGATGATAATCGAATTGCAGAGATAGCTTTATATCGAAACAACGATAACGGCTATGCCGGTTTTCCATTTGAGCCGATGCAAAACGGAGCAGACGTATTTCTTTGGCAGGATGTCTGTACTTCTGGCGAAATTCTGACAAAACCTATGTGGAAAAAGTTCACGAAATGGCGTGACGATATATGTACTGATCAAATAATTAATGCTACAGACATGCCGGCTCAGATTAAAGGTTGGGCGCGGGCTTGGTCAAAGCCTTATAATTCATTTGTCGTCTCAACAAAACGACATGTTTTATTCCCGTATGTATCTGTGTCTACAAATTTTGGCGATTCTGGCGAGCATAGTGATACATCGACTATCACTACACAAGTAGGTCTTATGTATGGGTGCAAACAATATAATATGCCGGATGCGGCTGAACTTGTAGCGTATGACCTATATACCAATAACGAAAGCCTTTATGAATGGTTAGGGCTAAAACATGACGAACTTTGTCTTGATATTTATGGTCAGGGACGCGAATTGAATAATAGGCGGTATCTGCTGTCTCCGAAAAATCTTCCGTATAAAATCATCCGTTCATTTGGCCTGTCGATGCGTCCGATAGAAATGAATGTGAAATACGGCATCGAAGGCAATGGTTTGTTTCTCTATGACACGCACACACCGGCTAAATGCAAGAAAGGAGGAAAATACCCGTTTGCATTTCTACGCTTTTACTTTAATTCGGTCGGGGTGTACCACATATGGCGCTACGCATTATTAACATTCAAAAACGCCGTAAAACGGAAATTATGCAAATGAAGATTTTGAAGCGCGTCGAAAATTATTATTATCAGTTTCAGACCGAGTTGACTCGTCGGTGGTGGAATTGTTTCAATCGCACAAGTCCGTTTCTCTGCGATGTGTTGATGTTCCATCATGTGACTGATGAATATGTAGATGCAATCCCAAGTTGTCGCCGTACCGTCGAAGAATTCCGGCAGACACTGCAAAAGCGGATAGACGACGGAGTGAAATTCATCAGCATGGATGAGATAAACGATTTAGTCCATCACGGAGGAAAAGGTCGATATGCTACAGTCACATTTGATGATGTTCCTGACAGTTTTCTATCAGATGCATATCCCGTATTAAAAGAGTTGCAGATACCTTTTACGCTGTTTCTTACGACTTCGTATCTCGAAACCCCGGGCTACATAAACAAGAGCGATTTAGACACGCTTCTATCTGAGCCGCTATGTACTATCGGAGCTCATACAATAACACATCCAATGTTGAGAAAGGTAAAAAATAGCTATGAAGAAATTGTTGGATCAAAAAAGCAGTTGGAGGACTTGACTGGTAGCGAGATTAAATATTTCGCATATCCATTTGGCCGTCCAAGCTCAATATCCAATAGCATTAAACGCCAAGCACGGAAGGCTGGCTTCGAAATAGCTTTTTGCACCATATTTGCTCCGATAAATCATTTTACATCAAAATACCAGTTTTTCTTACCAAGAGTCATTGATTGATTATGAAATATTTTGGGCTATCTCAAGTACTTTTAAATATGTGTATGCATTTGGGCAAAGCCGGACGATATTTTGCCTATAATATAAAATATTTTCAGGTAAGACATAAATTCCCTAATTTGTTAAAACCAAAAGATTTGTCTGAACATATTTTATCGGCTATGCTGACGAAAGAATATTTTAAATATTCATATTATGCAGATAAAGTAGCTGTTCGAAAGTATATTGAATCTAAGGGTTTAGGCAATCATCTCTTGAATGTGTATGGCGTATGGGATAGTAGTGAAGAAATTGATTTCGAAAAACTACCTGATAAATTCGCATTAAAACCTAATAATGGTTCAGGTGGCCATTTTATCTGTTATGATAAAACAAAAATAAAGGATATAGACGATTTGCGGAAAAGAATGAATCAAGCCCTAATTTTAAATAAAAATTATGTATGGGAACCACATTATTATAGAATCCCGCCCAAACTTTATGCAGAGGAATTGATAGAAACTGAAAATCATGAGGCCCCAATAGACTATAAGTTTATGTGTATAAATGGAAAAATTGGAGAATGTTTAATCATCCTCGAACGGACCGAAAACTCACATAAAGTTATGAGAGTTGATGAACAGGGTAATATTCTTCCTTATACCATCGATAAATATTTATCGACTAAAAATATATTTGAAAAGCCAAGACATTGGGATGAAATGGTATCAATTGCCAAAATATTGTCAAAAGATTTCAAATGCGTTCGTGTTGATTTATATGAATATAAAGATAAGGTATATTTTGGAGAATTAACCTTTACGCCGGCAGGTGGAATTTTATTTACTAACAACTATTACAGTTTAGTACAAGAAGGAAAACTGTTTAACGACTGATGTACGCATCAAATCGTATAATAGTCAATACATTGGCGCAGTATGTGAGAACCATTCTCAATATGCTGTTATCGCTTGTTTCAGTACGTTTGGTGCTGAACATATTGGGCGTTACCGACTATGGAATTTATTCACTTGTCGCCGGTGTTGTTAGTATGCTTTCTTTTATTACAAGCTCCCTTGTTGGCAGTACACAACGTTTTTTGTCCATTTATCAAGGTAAAGGTGATATTATCGCTTTAAGGAATGTATTCAGCAATTCATTATTGCTACATATTATCATAGGTTTTTGTGTCTTGATTATATTGGAGTGTCTTACGCCATTCCTTTTTGGAGGATTTCTTAATATCCCGCCAAATAGAGCGAAAGCTGGAGCTATCATTTATCAGATGGTGGTTGTGATGGTGTATATTTCGTTTGTCGCTGCTCCATACAGGGCACTCCTTATTTCGCGGGAAAACATAGTTTATACATCCATAATAGATGTATGCGACGGCTTATTTAAAGTAATCTTTGTCATTATTCTTATATATCTTCCAGGAGATAAACTCGTCGGTTATGGGTGGATTATGCTTGGCATTACATGTTTTAATCTACTTGCATTTGCAACTTATTCTCATATAAAGTGTGATGAATGTGTATTCCCTCGGATTCGCGATTTCAATAAAAAATATTTAAAAGAATTAGGAGTATTTACAGGTTGGATAACATATTCGTCGTTATGTATCGCAATGAGGAATCAAGGTCTAGCCATAGTTCTTAACAAACTTCGTGGCGCTGCGGTAAACGCTGCATACGGTATCGGAATGCAGATAGTCGGTATGGTCAGTTTTGTGAGCGCATCGCTTGGGAATGCGATTGCACCTCAATTGATAGCAGCAAAAGGTGCTGAAGATAAAAACAGAATGTGGTTTTTAGCCGAATTTCAAAGTAAATTTTCGTATTTGCTGCTTGCTATGGTTGGTATCCCTACTATGTTTGCAATGCAGCCCCTTCTTGAACTTTGGCTTGGCAATGTACCTGATTATACTATGACATTTGGGTGTATGTTTTTGGCTGCCCAAACACTTGATATGCTAACGGCTGGATTAGGAATTGCAAACAGAGCATTGGGCAAAATAGGGAAATATATATTTTGGACCAATACACCAAAGTTCTTGATTTTGCCATTATGTTGGTTTATACTTCGCGTTGGTTGCCCAATGATATGGGTTTCAATATTATTTGTGGGAGTTGAGACATTTTGCATGTATTTGCGAATTCCGCTGCTTAGAGGGTCAGATGGTTTTAATGCATCAATGTTCTGCAGAAACGTAATGGTTAAAAGCATAATGCCGACAGTTGTTTCGGTTTTAGCTTGTGTTTTGGTATCTTATGGTCCAAAATTTCCTGCCAGTTTTTTATTGACTTATGTTGTGTCGATCCCATTGTTTATAATCACAACATACAAATGGTCTTTATCAGTTCAGGAAAAAATAAAAGTTGATTCAATCGCACATAGTTTAAAAACTAAATTTAAGTCTTGGAGGCATTAAATAAAGCAGAGAAGAATTAATCACGAATTAGTAACTACTTTTTAATGATGCTGAATGGTTTAATATATGGTGATTTAAGGAAATACTTGTTCATGTATGTCATTCTATGCATATCAATGATGCCATTGATTGCAGGAGGATATTCAATGTATTTGTTGATACTCCTTTTCCCGTATGTATTCAAGAATAGATTTAATACAGGTTCACTGTTGGTAATACTCTTTTCTATGTTTTATACGTTTTCGTTTTTAATAAGGGGAGCAGAGTTAATTACATCACAATTTGTATTTTATTTAATCTTTCCAATAATTATTTATTCATGTGGTAATCTGTTAGGGACAAAATTGTATTCAGGAAAAACTATATTAATGATAATTGTGTCATTGGTGTTTTGTCTTGCCGCACCGGGTATTTATTTCAGTATGGTCGACGTCGTAAAATCAGGTGAATTAATTAAAATTAGCCGTGAAATTGAGTTTGCAAGCGGTCACACTCTTTCTGCGACCGGATATGGCGTTATGTTTTCATTAGCTATAGCAGGAGTGGCAATGATTTTAGTCCCGACTATCAGTAAATATGACAAAAAAATAATGTTTTTCATGTTCTGTTTAAGTCTAATGGCTATTTTTTGCACCATACATATATTAAACAGAACCGGATTAGCCCTTGCAGTCATTGCAGTCCTTGCCACAGTATTCATACCGCCATATAATCGTAAACGAATATTATATACATTATTAATCGGCACGATGATTCTCCTAATATTTTACCTTTATTTATCCGATTCATTATTAATGAATGATGCAATGCACGGATACTTATCTCGAGAAGAAAACGGGGACTTTTCGGCAATGACTGGTGGTGGTCGTTTTAGTCGTTGGACTGATGCAGTCAGTCAAATTATAGAAAGGCCCATAGGAGGGAAAGGATATGTAACGGCCTATAAAATAAAATATGCTCATAATTTATGGTTGGATGCTGGTCTAATTGGAGGAGTTGTCCCGTTTATATTGCTGATTGTAATCGCATTTCAGACACTTAAATATACTATTGCAATACATAGAAAGAAAATTCTTGACTCCTTTGAAAGCTGTTATCTGATTGTACTATGCGTAGTCATGCTTGCGCAAGCAATGACAGAACCGGTAATTCAAGGAGTATATCAATTCTTTCTGTTCATGATATTTTTCTACGGATATGTTACTGCTTTAAAAAGTCGAAAAAGATTTGGATGATAGAATATTTATTAAATGTCACTACCAAATAAATTAAGCATAATTTTTTTGCGTCAGGGCAAAAATGTGTGGGATTATTATCAAATATGAATAGTATATTTATTGGTAGCCTTTATCCTAAGGGATTGCCGAGTGTACTGGCATACATGACAAAGAGCATTTTTAGCACTACAGATTCGTGTGTTTGACAATCGGTGTTTAAAGTAAAGCTTAATGTGTATATCGCTCCGATGGTTTTCTTATCGGCAGAATAAAGAAAATGCATTGGTAACATAAATCAATTGTATGGAAACCGATTAATTATCCGCTATGCAATATAAGTATTAGTAATGTTGCGAATCTAAGTGGATTTTCTAAAATATGGATTCTTAAGCTATCTGTAAAGAAGTTAAAGTGGAAGAATAATAAATAAAACCTACAATGAAACAATATAAAATAGCTGTTGCCGGCACCGGTTATGTCGGACTATCGGTCGCAACACTTTTGGCTCAACACAATCAGGTTGCAGCGGTTGATGTGATTCCAGAAAAAGTGTGTCTCATCAATCGGCGCAAATCGCCTATTCAGGACGAGTATATTGAAAAGTATCTTGCAGAGAAAGACCTTAACCTTACTGCGACGCTCGACGGAGCTTGTGCTTACCGTGAGGCTGATTTTGTCGTCATCGCCGCACCTACCAACTACGATTCGGTCAAGAATTTTTTTGACACACACTGCATCGAGGATGTCATAGATCTTGTTTTAAGTGTCAATCCTGACGCAGTGCTGGTGATAAAGTCTACCATACCCGTAGGGTATTGCCGCAGTCTTTATGTGAGGTATGCGGCTAAAGGTGCCAGACGGCTCAATCTGCTTTTCTTCCCTGAGTTTCTTCGCGAGAGCAAGGCTCTGTACGACAATCTTTATCCTTCGCGTATCATCGCCGGTATTCCCAAGATTATCGATCAGCCGCGATTTGCCGAAGAGAACGAGGCTATCATGGCGGTTACTGACCTTGATAAACTTACCGAATCAGCCCACACATTCGCCGGACTACTTCAGCAAGGAGCGATTAAAGAAGATATACCGGTTCTTTATATGGGCATGAAGGAGGCCGAGGCTGTCAAGCTTTTCGCCAACACATACCTTGCACTCCGTGTAAGTTACTTCAACGAACTCGATACTTATGCAGAAGTAAAGGGGCTTGACTCTCGAGCCATAATAGAGGGTATAGGCCTCGATCCGCGAATCGGCACACACTATAACAATCCCTCTTTCGGATATGGAGGATACTGCCTGCCGAAAGATACCAAACAACTTTTGGCTAATTATGCTGATGTCCCACAGAATATGATGTCAGCTATTGTCGAAAGCAATCGCACACGTAAAGATTTCATTGCAGATCAAGTGCTCCACACGGCCGGGTGGACACCTGATAAATCTGTCGTGATAGGTGTCTATAGATTGACAATGAAATCTAACTCAGACAACTTTCGCCAAAGCAGCATCCAGGGTGTGATGAAACGCATAAAAGCCAAAGGCGCCACCGTCATTATCTATGAGCCGACACTTGAAGACGGTTCGACATTCTTTGGTAGTCAGGTCGTCAATGATATAGATAAATTTAAGACTATGTCAGATGCCGTCATCGCCAATCGCTATGACGAGTGTCTTGACAGTGTGGGTGATAAAGTATATACACGCGATATATTCAAACGTGATTGACAAATGAAAGTGTTAGTGACAGGAGCGGCCGGATTTATTGGCGCTAATCTGGTAATGCAACTCCTTAAACGGGAAAAAAACATTGAGATTTTAGGCATTGACAGTCTTAACAATTATTATGATCCAGCCATAAAAGATTTCCGCCTCGCCGAAATAGATAAATCCGTAGAGTCTAATTCCGGCTCGGTGTGGAGATTTGTAAAAGGGAACATTGCTGACAAAGTGCTGATTGATTCTCTTTTTGCAGAATTCGCTCCCGATATAGTTGTCAATCTTGCTGCTCAAGCCGGTGTCCGTTATTCTATAACCAATCCTGATGCGTATATTGAATCCAATCTTATCGGCTTCTATAATATTCTTGAGGCTTGTCGTCATTCATACGACAACGGAGCGAAAGGCGTGAAACATCTTGTCTACGCTTCAAGTTCTTCGGTTTATGGATCAAATAAGAAAGTGCCATATTCAACCGAAGATATGGTAGACAATCCTGTGTCACTTTATGCGGCCACTAAGAAGAGTAATGAACTGATGGCTCATGCATATTCCAAGCTTTACAATATACCATCAACCGGTTTACGATTCTTCACTGTCTATGGCCCTGCGGGGCGCCCTGATATGGCATATTTCGGCTTCACTGATAAGTTGCTCAAAGGTGAGACAATAAAAATCTTCAACTATGGAAACTGCAAACGCGACTTCACTTATGTTGACGATATTGTCGAGGGTGTTATTCGCGTGATGAAGAAAGCGCCCGAACGGCATACCGGTGAAGACGGTCTTCCCATTCCGCCATACGCCGTTTACAACATCGGCAACAGTAATCCCGAAAATCTCCTCGACTTCGTTCAGATACTTCAGGAGGAGCTCGTTGCTGCAGGAGTTCTGCCTACCGACTACGACTTCGAAGCGCACAAAGAACTTGTGCCAATGCAGCCTGGTGATGTCCCCGTGACATTTGCTGATACCACGCCACTTGAGCGAGACTTTGGTTTCAAACCATCGACCTCGCTGCGCGAAGGTCTCCGAAGATTCGCAAAATGGTATAAAAAGTTTTATAAAATTTGATATAATAAATTGTAGGTGACTGTCAATAATATTCACAAAGTATAATCAAATTTTTAGCTATCAGCCAAGAATAATATAAAAACTTTTTCAACAAAAATTAAGCAAATCTGAAAAACGGTTTTATTTGAGTTATCGGCTATGATGCAATCTTATCTTTTAGCCTGCTGTCTTATCAAATTGAATTTGGAATTTAATTATGTTTAACACATGGTGGAATCTGTATATTTTTGATTAAATTACGTGTTATTGGGAATTCTATATTCTTATTAAAAAGAATTTTATGGGAAAAGTTTTATTTCTTCTAAGAAGGTATTGTCCCGGTGAAGCATGGACTAATCGAGTATTGGCGTATGCAAAATCATTTGCAGAAGAGGGCGAGGAAGTTTATCTATATTTTCTTATTTCTGATAAAAAAAGGTCATATTATAGTATAGATATTCCAGGTGTAAATGTTGTAAATTTATTTGAAAATGATGGCTTTTTGGCTAAAAGATTTAGGCTTCTATCTTTTCTAAAAAATCTGCTTGTATTTAAGAAGTCGGTACAATTTGGCGACAAGTATTTTGTATATGGCGGATACGAATATCAATTGTGTATCGCAAGCTTAATAAAACATAAAGCAAAGGTTTTCTGTGAAATAACAGAACATCCAGCTATTTATGGGAATAGCCGTTTTATAAATTGGAGTAATGTTAGGAAAATCAAATTATTGAAGAACTTAGACGGTTTATTCGTTATTTCTAAATCATTAGAACAATATTATATATCTCAAGGAATTGATAGTAAAAAAATACATATTATAAATATGTTCGTTGATGAATCGAGATTCATTGGTTTACAAAGAACAGTATCAGAAAAATATGTGGCATATTGTGGCGCAGTATCATATGAAAAAGATGGGTGCGACACGCTAATTCGTGCCTTTAATATTTTCCATAAAACACACCCTTCTTATAAATTATATATAATTGGAAAAGGAGTTAATGAAATGGTATTGCCATCATTGATAAAATTAACCCAAGAACTTCATATTACAGGTTCTGTAATTTTTACCGGTGCTGTACCTCCCGAAAAAATTCCACAATTATTATTTAACGCTTCGATTTTAGCGTTAGCCAGACCGGACAATTTACAAGCTAAAAATGGATTTCCAACTAAGTTGGGTGAATATTTGGCGACCGGGAATCCGGTCGTGGTTACCAAGGTGGGTGAAATCCCGAATTTCATCAAACATAAGATCAATGGATTATTAGCAGAGCCAGATAATCCGGTTGATTTTGCAGAAAACTTATGCTGGATAGTAGAAAACCCCATTATGGCACAAAATATAGGTGCGAAAGGTAAAGAATTGATTTCAAATGCGTTTAATTCGTTGGCTCAATCAAAAAAAGCGTTGCAATTTATTAGAGGAGGGATAAGATGAAACGACATTATTCATGTGGTTGGGTGAAATGTTATAGAGGTAATTTTAAAGGGTTGTTCTTTTATTGTTGTTATCGTTTAATCCATCCATTGACAAAAAATAGATTTGTATATTTACTAACCGCACCATTATGGTTGACTTATCGATTTGTTTTTCGTTGGATATTAGGAATCGATATTCCAGAACGTGTAAAACTTGGAAAATGTTGCATTGTTAATCATGGAATTGGTCTCGTTATAAATCCTCAATGCATTATAGGTGACAATGTAAGACTACATCAAAATACTACAATTGGTACAGCTAAGCGAGGTGGCTTAGCTCCTATTATAGGTAATAATGTTACAATTGGAGCTAATAGTGTCATATTGGGAGGTATTAAGATTGGAGATAATGCTACTATAGCTGCAGGTTCTGTTGTTATTTGTGATGTTCCTGAAAATGCTGTTGTCGCTGGTAGCCCAGCTAAAATAAAAAAATAAGCCATGAGTAAATACATTGTAGGAGTTTGGGGGCAATTTGGTGATGGTAAGCAAATTGCAGATGGACAAGCTGTCAGAACTACTATTATAACTGACGAACTTAAACGTAGATATGGTGAAGCCAATGTCATAACTGTCAATACAAATCAATGGAAAAAAAGGCCAATATCTTTTTTCCTGGAGAGTCTCAGGATGATTCAGAATTCAAAAATTGTGGCGATAGCACCTGCTGACAATGGATATAAAATATTTGTTCCATTGCTGATTTTGTTAAATATATTATTTAAAAAGAAGCTCATACATATTGTCATAGGTGGTTTTTTACCTGCTCTATTAAGAAAGAAACCATTATACCTGAAACTTGAGAATAAATTTGATATAATATTTGTTCAGACATCTAACATTTTAAATGATCTCGAATCATTGGGAGTAAAGAATGTCGCAATATCATCGAATCCTAAACGATTACAAACACGATTATTTACGGATCTCAAAATTATAAATGAAAAACATCTAAAACTTTGTGTATTTTCAAGGATATATAAAGATAAAGGGGTAGAAGATGCCATTGAAGCTGTTAAGATCTGTAACAATCGTTTAGGTGGTAGATTTTTAAAACTTGATTTTTACGGACTTGTCCCTGATACATACAAAGAACGTCTTTCTGAATTATTAAATGAAAACAAGGATATTCTGGATTACAAAGGAATTATCCCTTATGACCAGACAGTTCAGTATTTAAAGAATTATTTTTTGATGTTGTTCCCAACATTCTATTACGGGGAGGGTTTCCCTGGGTGCGTAATAGATGCTTATAATTCAGCGTTGCCAATAATAGCAACAGATTGGTTATACAATTCAGATGTGATTTTAGATGGTAAAACTGGTATTCTTGTACCAGTAAAAAATCCTTATGCACTCAGCGATGCTATTTTAAGACTTTATAATGACAGAAATCTCCATTTTGAAATGGCTTATAATTGTTTAAACGAAGCCGACAAATATAGTCCCGAAATAGTATTAAAGAGCATATTTGATTACATAGATTATAATAAAAAATAAAAATAGATTTTGTCTTATAGGGAATTTTATTTAGGCGTTGATTGACTTGTGTTTTTACAATGTTTTATTTGAGTATTTGCTAAATGTGGAGTCATATAACAGCGATTGAATTATAGTATCTGTCATAGTTTTAGCCTCCTTTATCTATTTAAAGATAAAATCATTTTTCGTTTGGACAACGATTAGAACCTGGGGATTATTTAGTACGCATAACAAAATCAAATGGTTTGAATTTTAGGCGAATAGCGATAAAGATTTAGAAAGTATTCTATAGAATACCCTAATAAAAGAAATAGTATTAAAGAGGTGCTAATCTATAACCAAGATCATAAATATAACTTAATTATGAACATACTCTATATCTCAAATATAGACTTCTATCGCAAGCCCAATCCTCATTTTCACCTTGACGTCGCAATGTTGACTTATTTTCTAAATGAGGGCGATGATATATATTATATTGGGCGCGAAGATCCGTGTAATGATAAACATATTCCTGATTATTTCTTAAGTCATCCTCATTTCCATTACCATCTGATAAAAGCTTCAGAAGCTAAGCGTAGCAACTTGCCTATGAGGTATATAGAAGGAGTGACATATGCTTTTAAAATGAGGCGGTATGTCAAGGAATTTATGCAGGTGGCTGATATTGTGTTCTTGCATTCGACCCCTACAATCCTTTTCAATGCTTATGTGGTAAAGAAATACCGCAAACATCAAGCTGTAGTTATGAATATTCAGGACATGTTTCCTGGCAGTACGATAGCGAGTGGGAAAATGCCGAGGAAGTGGATGCAAAACATCTTTTATTCGATGCAGAAATTTGCTTATAAGATACCGGATGTAATCGTAGGAATTTCGGAGGACATGCGGGTGAAAATAATTGAGCAGGGCGTTCCCATAGAAAAGACTGAAGTAATAGTCAATTGGTTCGATGACAATGTCGTCAGAGAGATTGACTGGGAAGAAAATCGATTTGTACAAAAATATGGTATGAGTCCTGACATATTTTACGTACAATATGCAGGAACTATGGGCTATGTATTTGATTACAAAATGGTCATTGAAGTAGCCAAGCGTCTTGCAGATTTCAAGGACATACAGATTCAAATGATTGGCATGGGAAGCCAGCGAGATGAATTTGAAGCTGCCGTTAAGGCGTCGGGGCTTTCAAATATTGTATTTCTGCCGTTGGAACCGCAGGAAATGGTTTCTGATGTTTACAGCGCATGTACGGTATGCCTTATCCCATTAAAACATGGGATTATCGGTAACTCAGTTCCAAGTAAAGCCGGACTTTTGATGCAGTGTAAACGTCCTATTGTAACGTCGGCTGATGCCGATAGTATTTATACTAAGGAAATTAATGACAATAATATCGGTATTGCCTGTCCGGATGATAATCCTGACATGGTCGCAGACGCGATATTGTCAATATATAAAAATAGAGCCGAAGGATTCGAGATGGGACACCGCGGTTTTGAGTTTGGCCACGTGTATTACTCAAGTTCATATAATTTAAAAAAATACCGTAATCTATTTCATAAATTAATTAAATAATATAATATGTCAGTTTTCAAAGACAAAGTCCTCTTG
This sequence comes from uncultured Porphyromonadaceae bacterium, assembly GCA_902493335.1. GTDB lineage: Bacteria > Bacteroidota > Bacteroidia > Bacteroidales > Muribaculaceae > CAG-873. Next base: position 22,027 of record CABUPJ010000025.1, on the reverse strand, counting down.
ATAACGGGAGGCACCGGCTCGTTCGGTAATGCTGTGCTACGTCGCTTTCTCGACTCTGATATCAAAGAAATTCGCATTTTAAGCCGAGATGAAAAGAAGCAGGACGATATGCGCCATAAGCTTCAGAACCCCAAAGTGAAATATTTCATCGGCAATGTGCGTAACAAGCAGTCGGTCGATGTCGCTATGCGTGGCGTAGATTATGTATTCTCAGCGGCAGCCCTAAAGCAAGTGCCATCATGTGAATTCTTTCCTTTGGAGGCAACGATGACGAATGTCATCGGTACAAACAATGTGCTTTTGTCGGCCATTGAACATGGTGTTAAGAACGTAGTGGTGCTGTCGACAGATAAGGCGGCATATCCTATTAATGCTATGGGTATATCCAAGGCGTTGATGGAAAAGGTTGCAATCGCCAAAGGTCGTGAACTGGGCGAGGGTGCACCGACTACAATATGCTGTACCCGCTATGGTAATGTGATGGCAAGTCGCGGATCTGTCATACCGCTTTGGGTAGATCAGATGATGCAGGACAAGCCCATAACCATTACCGACCCCGAAATGACTCGTTTTATGATGACCCTTGATGATGCCGTCGATTTGGTAATATATGCATTCACCCATGGTCACAATGGAGACCTCTTCGTTCAGAAAGCTCCGGCAGCCACTTTGTCTACGCTGGCACAAGCTTTGAAGGAAATCTATGCCAAAGTAGATCCCAAATATGCCGATACGGAGGTTAAGGTCATCGGGACACGTCATGGAGAGAAGCTCTATGAAACACTTGTCACACGCGAAGAAATGGCTAAGGCAATTGACATGGGTAATTATTATCGTATACCCTGTGATACTCGTGATTTGAACTATGATAAGTTCTTCACGCAAGGTAATGAGGAAGTCAGTCGCATAGAAGACTACCATAGCCATAACACGCGTCGTCTTGATGTGGAAGGAATGAAGGAACAGCTTATGCGACTGCGCTTCATTCAAGCCGACCTCGGACTTATAGAAGCTGACACCAAGCGTGAAATCAGAAGCGAATAATAATGGTCATCGATAAACTGATTCTTGACTCATTATCTGCCGAGGCTTTGATGTCTTCTCGTCTGCGGATGAACCGGGATATGCGGACGACAACCGCAGATAATTCCCAGCGGATGTTAAACGCCATTGAACCCGGTTCTGAACTGCCGATACACCGTCATAGACACAGTTCTGAGAGCTGTATAATACTTCGTGGCAGTGCTGAAGAAATCTTTTATGATGACGAAGGTAACATAACCGAACGTGTACATATGAAAGCCGGATCGGAATATGTTGGAGTTAACATAGAAAAAGGACGTTGGCACAAAATAATAGCATGCGAGTCGGGTACGGTAATTTTTGAAGCTAAAGACGGGGCGTATGAGCCTCTTTCACCTAAAGATATTCTCACGCTATGAAAATATTAGTCACCGGCGCCAAGGGCTTTGTCGGCCGTAACCTCTGCGCCAAGTTAAACAACATCAGGGACGGCAAGGCGCGCAACTATCCCGTCGAAATCGACGAGGTCTTTGGGTACGACCTCGACTCGACGCCCGAAGAGCTTGACCGCTACTGCCGCGAGGCTGATTTCGTGTTCAATCTTGCCGGCGTAAACCGCCCCGAGAATCCCGAGGATTTCCGCAAGGGCAACTTCGGCTTCGCCTCGACTTTGCTCGACACACTGAGGAAGCATGACAACAAATGCCCCGTGATGCTGTCGAGTTCAATCCAGGCTACTCTGATCGGCCGCTATGCCGGACATCCTTACGGCGAGAGCAAGAAGGCCGGCGAGGAACTGTTCTTCAGCTACTCGGAAGAGACAGGCGCCCGGGTGCTTGTCTACCGCTTCCCGAATCTCTTCGGCAAATGGTGCCGTCCGAACTATAATTCGGCCGTAGCCACATTCTGCAACAACATCGCCAACGGTCTGCCTATCCAGGTCAACGACCCCTCGGTCGAACTCGAGCTGCTTTACATCGATGACCTCGTGGAGGAGATGCTCCTTGCCCTCCAGGGCAAAGAACACCACTGCGAATTCGACGGAGTGGAAGCAGTTGGCAAAGATGATGGCCGTTACTGCTATGTCCCGACGACCTTCCATGCCACACTCGGCGAAATCGTAGATCTGTTGCATCAGTTCGCCGAGTTGCCGCAGACGCTGATGATTCCTGAGATTCCCGCCGACAGCTTCGCCAAGCGCCTCTTCTCGACCTATCTCAGCTATCTGCCTAAAGACAAGGCCGTGTTTGACCTGAAGATGAACTGCGACCAACGTGGCTCTTTTACCGAACTGGTCCACACTCCCGGCTGCGGTCAGGTAAGCGTCAACATCTCAAAGCCGGGTATTACCAAGGGCCAGCACTGGCATGACAGCAAATGGGAGCAGTTTATCGTCGTCAAAGGCCACGGACTCATACAGATGCGCCGCGAAGGTTCAGACGAAGTCCTCGAATACGAGGTGAGCGGCGATAGAATTCAGTCAGTCATCATGCTTCCCGGCTACACCCACAATATCATCAACCTCTCCGACACCGAAGACCTCGTCACCGTCATGTACTGCAACGAGATCTTCGACCCGAACCACCCCGACACATACTTCGATCCGGTAAAATGAAAACCGATTATAAAGACATCCATTTTGCCGACAACGGCAGGCTAAAGCTCCTCATTATCGTCGGCACCCGTCCCGAGATTATCCGTCTGGCGGCCACCATCAACAAGTGCCGCAAGTATTTCGACGTCATTCTCGCCCACACAGGCCAGAACTACGACTACAACCTCAACGGCGTCTTCTTCAAAGACCTGAAGCTCGCCGATCCCGAGGTATATATGGATGCCGTCGGTGACGATCTCGGAGCTACCGTAGGCAACATCATCAACTGCTCGTACAAGCTGATGGCCGATATCCGGCCCGACGCTCTGCTTATCCTTGGCGATACGAACTCATGCCTGAGCGCCATCGCCGCCAAACGCCTCCACATCCCCATCTTCCACATGGAGGCCGGCAACCGCTGCAAGGACGAATGTCTTCCCGAAGAGACCAACCGGCGCATCGTCGACATCATCAGCGACGTCAACCTCTGCTACAGCGAGCATGCCCGCCGTTACCTCGCCGACTGCGGACTGCCTAAAGAGCGTACCTATGTAACCGGTTCGCCCATGGCCGAGGTGCTTCACGAGAATCTCGCCGACATCGAGGCGAGCGACATCCACGCCCGTCTCGGTCTCGAAAAGGGCAGATACATCCTCCTGTCGGCCCACCGCGAGGAAAACATCGACACCGAGAAGAACTTCCTGTCGCTGTTCAACGCCATCAACGCGATTGCCCAAAAATATGACATGCCGATACTCTACAGCTGTCATCCCCGCAGCCGCAAGCGCCTTGAACAGAGCGGATTCAGACTTGACCCTCGCGTCATCCGCCACGAACCTCTCGGCTTTCACGACTACAACTGCCTGCAGATGAACGCCGCCGCGGTAATCTCCGACTCTGGAACACTTCCCGAGGAATCGTCATTCTTCACCTCGGTCGGCCATTCCTTCCCGGCTGTGTGCATCCGCACCTCGACCGAGCGTCCCGAGTCGCTCGACAACGCAGGCTTCATCCTGGCCGGCATAGACGAGAAATCGCTGCTGCAGGCCGTCGAGACGGCAATCTCGATGAACCGCAACCACGACGACGGCACCCCCGTCGATGTCTACGTCCGCGAAAACGTCTCAAACATCGTCGTCAAAATCATCCAGTCATACGTCACCGTCGTCAACAAGATGGTCTGGAGAAAAGAGTAAGAAAATATATAGACAATAGCTGTTATTTATAGCTGGCTAAGTCGCTTGTATATAAATATACTTCGTCGGATTTTATACTATAATCATGAATGCTGAAATTATAATTTGGAATGAATGCATTAATGATAATAGCAGAATTCATCTTTATTGGGATGAACGGGTCGGTCTGTGGTGTGCTTTTGGAATTTCTGCTTTTGGAGTAGCCTTATGGCTGAAAGACAATGGAATAAAAGGTAATAGCCATTATTCAGAGGAAATGTGTATGCCTGTCACTTTGCTTGCCCTAAGCAAACTTATGTCTCTTGCTCAAAATGCTGCGGATATTGAAGAAATGACAGGTACGTATGTCCGTCTGAGAATGGCTCATGGAATAGATATTGAAGTTTACTCTGTTTGGGCTTGCCGTCTGAAAGGGTAGTATACCGCCGATTATAATTTTAAGTCACATATTGCGATTGCGCTTTTTATTTAATTGATAACTATGGAAATGAATATAGTAGTTGAAAAAGAATGTCAGAATGACGGGTGCCAAATTCATCTTTATTATAATGATAGCATTGGAGCTTGGTGTGGATATGGATATTCTGCCTACGGTTTGAGGCTGTTCGACAAATCGAATGGTTTTATGAATATGCGTTCGTTCTCGGAAGAGCTTCAGCTTCCGTGTACAATTACGGAAGAGAAATCAATTGCCGCTTTGATTAATTATGCAGTCGAGGTTAGAGAGCAGACAGAAAACAGTTTGTCGCTCATCATGCCGGAGGCTTTTGATATCAAAGCATACAACAAGTGGGAAAAGAAACTTCGAGGCTCAGACTTCAACGATGATGACATCATTGTTACAAGCGGTATAAAGGATGCTGTTGCAAAGAATGTATTTATCCCTGATAATATGTCGGCTTTTGAGCGTAATACTAAACGCGTGATTGATTGTTTCCTTTCAGGCTTGGCTCTTTTGATATTTTCTCCGGTATGGGTTGTTTGTGCGATTGCAATCAGACAGGAAGACAATGGGCCTGCAATTTTCAAACAGGAACGCATCGGTCGCTTTGGACGTCCGTTCAAGATATATAAATTTCGCACCATGCGTATGGATGCAGAAAAGATGGGACCCCAACTTAGTCATGGGGGCGGAGATAATGATCCGCGTCTGACAAAAGTCGGCCGTTTCCTTCGCGCACACCATCTTGACGAGATACCCCAGCTCTATAATATTTTCAAAGGCGATATGGCATTTATCGGTCCTCGCCCGGAACGAAAATTCTATATTGACCAGATTCTTGAATATGACAACCGATATACATACCTTTATCAGATAAGACCCGGCGCCACATCATATGCCACTCTCTACAATGGTTATACAGATACAATGGCAAAAATGCTGCGGCGTCTTGAATATGACCTTTATTATCTTGGACATCGTTCATGGGGATTTGATTTTAAAATTCTCGTCAATACCTTCTGCTCAATAGTCTTCGGCAAAAAATTCTAAGCTGGTATCGCTTGTCAATCTATGGAGTTTTAATCCATGTTTCTTATTACGGTGAGGTTTGTTAGGACGAGGGCGGCGGCTGGTGACGGGCGGGGCGGAGTTGTTGCTGTCAAACTTATTGATCGGTCGCCGGATGCTGACGGACGTCGCGGACAGCGCGAATTCCGTCTGTCTGTCAAGGGGGCTGACAAGTCGGTAATAAATGAGCATAAAGATGAAATCATTGAGAAACTGCGCCTGCTCTATTGCGTCATCGAGCGTCGCGACGCGCTGCGCCGGTCGTATGATATTGATGACGTGGCTGCTGATTTTCGGAAAGCGCTTGACGGCGACCTCTCGATGGCCGACGTCATCGAGAGGTCAAAAGCCGAGTTGCCGCTTAGAGCCGATCTGGTCTCTGTCGGCCGTGAGTTCAAGGGTTGTTTCAAATATATCTATGCCCGTGAAAGTGGAGCGAATCCCCTCGGTCTGACCGGTTATATCAATGATACTATATTGACTCTCAGGGCCGACCGCAAGATGAGTGTCGCCCGGGCTTATGACTGTACACTGACGAAGCTTCAGGAGTATACGGGTCGGGATGATATCGCTTTCGACGAAATCGACAAGAATTTTATCGACACTTTTGCCCGATGGCTCAAGACGACTGGTATCAGCGACTCGACTCAGTCGTTCTATCTCAGATCGCTGAGATCTGTGCTCAACAGGGCTGAGAAAGACGGACGACTGACTATCGACGGCCGGTTGTTCAGAGATGTCAATACACGTGTGCTTTTTTCGCCGCTCAAGAACGACGGTGCGTCAGATCCTGACCGTGCTGTGATACGGAAAATCGAGACTTTTGATCTGAGTTATGACCGTGGGCTTGAACTGATACGCGATATGTTTATGTTCGGTTTCTATTGTCGCGGGATGGAGCTTGTCGATATAGCTCATCTGACGCGGGCGAATATCAGACAGGGCTATCTTGTGTATCGTCGTCGGCTGAAGGGCAAGGAGGTGAGAGTACCTATCGAGCCTGCCGCCGCCGAGATTGTCGACCGATATAAAGGTTATGGCGGCAAATATCTGTTCCCCCTGCTTTACAGCGATGAACGGGTGCTGTTTGCGTCTGTCCGCGGTGCCGTCATCAAGGCAGTCAAGGAGATAGGTCGCGCTGTCGGTTTCCCACAGTTGACATTCTATATGAATATCACGGCCTGGAAGTCGCTGCTGGCACAGAGCAGTGTCTCGAATCTGCTTCTTGCCGGCAGTTGACGGGTTCAAAATAACGATAGTTGCTGCGGCCATAACATTGCGTTGTGGCCGTAGCGTCGTTTTATGGCTTATGATTTTTCTTCGCCGAAAGTCTGGCGGAGTTTGGGGTTGACGGGACCGAAGATGCAGCGCTCGAATTTGGTCTTGTAGAGCTTGAAGCACTGGTTGCAGCGGATGCAGCGCGAGCGTTCGAGTTCTCCGTTTTTAAGCCTGGTGACAAAGTCGGGCTGGGTCAGGAGCGTACGGCCCATCGCGACCATGTCGACGCTCTTGAGCGCGCGGTCTATTGTCGCGCGTGAGTATATGCCGCCGACGAGTGCAACGTTCAGCTCCGGCAGGGCTTCTTTGACTGCATGGGCCGAGTCGAGGAAATAACATTCGGCGTCGCGCGGCTGTTTTGTGAAACTCATGCCGCTGACGTCGAGCAGGTCGATGCCTGCCTCATAAAGGGCTTTGGCATAGTTGACCAGCATGCCGGTGTCGTCGATGCCTTCGAGTGTGTTGTGGGCGTTGATTTTGACGAATACGGCGAGGCCGGGACATGCCAGACGGATTGCTTCGACTATGCGGCAGACGATGGCGATGCGGCGTTCGTCAGAGCCGTTGTAGCTGTCTGCGCGTTTATTGAGGTCTGAGTTGAGCATGGTGGCCAGAAGATACCAGTGGGCTGCATGGACCTCTACGGCGTCGAAGTTCGCGCGCTGTGCCCTGACGGCGGCATCGACAAACCATTGTTCGATCTGCCTGAACTCGGCCGCGTCCATAGTGTTTATGTCGACGGGAACCATGCCTCTCGGGCCTGCGTGTGAAATCTGGGCTACCGCCAGACCGCCATATTCATGGATTTTGGCGGGAATGCGGCTGAGGCCTTCGATTTTCGAGTCGTCGCCTATGCTTGGCTGCACCTCGTCGGCGCGCATGGCGATGTCGGGCACGATGCTCATGTGTCCGGTGATTATCGTGCCGACGTCGTGTGACGCGAGTTGGTCGTACATGTCAATCTGCGCGTCGCTGATTGTTGCGTCGCGGTTGCCGAGATGATCGTTTGTCGCACTTCTGATGATGCGGTTCTTGGCTGTCAGAGAGCCTATTCTGATGGAGTCGAATGCTGATTTCATAATTCTATAACGATGTCGCGGTGCAATCTGTTCAGTGGCCGCGGCGTGTGACTGTCACGGTCGAACTGATATTGTCGGTCGAGCGTACTTCGATGGCTGTCGGGATGCGGTCGCGCAACGACGACACGTGGCTGATGATGCCGACGCGACGACCTTCACTGAGGCGCAGGGCTGCAAGTGTCGAGGTGACCTGTTCGAGGCAGTCGGCGCTTAGAGAGCCGAAGCCCTCGTCGATGAAGATGATGTCGGGGGTGGTGTTGACCGACTGCACTGACGACAGTCCGAGCGCGAGCGCAAGCGATACCATGAAGCTTTCGCCGCCGGACAGTGTGTTGAACGGTCTGATTTCGTTGCCGCGATCGCGGTCGCGTATGTTGACCTGGAGGTTGCCTGGCGATGAGAACATGCGGTATCGCTGAGTGAACATCTCGAGATAGTAGTTGGCGTTTTCGAGCAGAAGCGACAGTATATGCGACTGGGCGATCTGGCTCATGCGGCTGCCGCCATCGCCGCCGAAGAGACGGTTGAGGCTGTTCCACCGTGAGGCTGTGCGCTCGAGTTCGACGAGGCGTTCGAGCGACTGCCGCTGTCTTTCATAGAGACCGCGGGCATTGCCGAGCGCAGCCTGTCTTTCTCCGAGCGATGTGCGCGCCGCGGCGAGGCGGCTGTCGAGCGAGGCGACGAGTTGTGTCTGGCGCTCTATGTCACTGTCTGGTAATGTGGCCGATTTGTCGAAGTTGTCAAGGGCGCTCGCCGCGTCTCTGGCGACAGCCCTTGCCTCGGTCAGGCGTTTGTTGAGGCTGTCGATAAGTCGGCGCGCCGCAGAGACTTCGTCTTTAACATCGGGTTTAAGGTGATGGCGTAAGATTTCGGGAGTTATGCCGGGATTTTCGGTAAAGAAGCTGTCGAGTGACCGGCTGAGCTGCGAGCGGTCATCTGACAGCCTGCGCCTATGGCCTGCGTTGTCAGAAATCTTCTCGAGCAGCCCTGACAGCTTTTCGGGCAGTTCATCGGCTTTGATGCCGGCAGTGCCGGGTGTCGCGGCTTCAATGCTTTCGATGTCGGGATACAGAGCCTTGATGCGTTCAAGCGGCGCAGCGGCGCGGGTGACAAGAGCATCGGCGGCGTCAAGCTGCGATTTTATTGCTGACTGACGGTCGGTCAGCGTTTTAAATGTTTTTGCGAGGGCGTCTATCGTGGTCTGTTGCTTTTCTATGCCGTCTGCATCGTCGGCTGCGATGATATTGTGGGCGGCGAGTTGTGATTTCGTCTTTGACGTCTCTTCGGCGATGTTACTTTTCTCGGTCTGCAGCCGTATTATAGCTTCACGCTTCTTGTCGCTGTCGGCGATGATGCCCTGCTGTTTAAGGACGGCGGCGTTTCGTTCGCGTTCGGTTTTGGACAGTTCGACGCGGGCGGTGTCGATGGCTGTGCGTTGTTTTTTGAGCGTTTCCATATCCTCGGTGAGCGTTTGATATTCCCTGTCGAGGCTGTTGCTGATATTCCTGATGCCGGTGTCAATGTCTGCGGTGTCATCGAGTGCAAAGAGAGTGGCAAGTTGGCTTAAAGTCTTGTCATTTCCGGCCTTCTCTTCAGTCAGAGAAGTTAGCGTAGCCGCCGTTTCGTCGGATTTTATTTTGCAGATGTCGATGAGGCGGCGGTAGCGGTTTACAGTGGCTGTGGCGCGCTCCAGTGTCAGTTCGGCGTCGGCCTCCAGTGCCTCGAATGCCTTGCTTCGGGCGATGAGTTCGGCTTGTTGCGGCAAAGTCGTTATGGTAGAGCCGCACACCGGACAGCTGTCGCCCGGCTGAAGCCGCGCTCTGACGGCCTCTATGTCGGCTGCGGCGTCGAGTCGCGCTTTGTCGAGGGCGGCACGCAGCTTGCGCAAGGACGTCTGTGCCGCATCCTGTCTCGTCCCGGCGGCAGACAAGCGTGATGAGAGCCATGCTCCGATTGTTTGAAGTCGCTTTGCCTCAGCTTGACACAGGTCTGATTTTTCGGTTAATGCGGTCGCCTTGTCATGTGTCGCAACGAGAGTTGCGAGAGCCGAGCGGCGGCGTTCGTTCTCAAGCAATGAAGCGGTGATCTTATCGGCGTCGAGGCCTGCCAGACTACGCTCTTTTTCGGCGATTGAGCCGTTTAGCGCCGATGTCAGTTTGTCGAGACGGCTCACTTCGGCTGCTGTCAGGCTTTCTTTTTTATCATTGTCGGTAAGAGCCTTTGTAAGTGTGTCGATTTCATCATTGTTGCGCTTTGTCGCGGCGATGCCGGCGGCGATGTCTCCCAACATTCTGACGAGTAGTCCGGCATTGTCGATTTCGCCGCGTCTCGTCGAGTATGCGTTGAGTTCATCGGCGATTTTTGCCGCTCCGACAGACAGATTGTCACGTGCGACGGCGAGTTTGTCGTATGCCGATTTGCAGGCGGCATATTCTCCTGCGAGAATATGCGCCGTTTCATCGGTCTCCGATATTTTTTTGCCGATGCGGTCGATTTCGGCGAGCAACCGGCATGGCTCGGCAAGCGACTCGGCCTCGTCGACGAGATCACAGGCCTTTGTGGTCGCGGGCGATGATATCTCGAGGCTGATTGACTCTACCTGCTGCTTCGATGAGTTGACGCGCTCGACAAGCTCCTTGCGCTGCAGCGAGAGGTCGAGAGTCTGCTTGGCGAGATCGAGTTCGCCGGCGATGGTGTCACATTCGGCTGTCATTGTTCTGACTGCTTCTTCCAGACGGTTTATGTCGTCAGAAGTGATGCGCTCGGAGTCTTTGAAAGCGGCAGTGGCGATGTTATATTGCTCGTTATGGAATTTGAATTTCGAGTAGATTGCATTACCCACTGCGGCATAGCGGTCTATGCCTGTGAGCTTTTCGAGAATCTGTGCTTTGGTGGCGTTGTCGGCTGCGAGAAAACGCGAGAACTCGCCCTGGGCGAGCAATGTCGTGCGGCAGAATCGCGGATAATCGAGTCCGACTGTCTCGGGTGATTCGATGGCCCTGGCGACTTCGTCCCGGAGTCTGAGCGTATGTTTTGTCGTGAGGTCGGTGAGTGTATGGACGACTTTGTCGAGGGTGCCCAGGCGTTTCTTGCGTTTCACGTCCCAGCATGCGCGATAGGGCAGACCGTTGTTGCCGATGAAGGTCAGTGCCACAGAGGCCGATGCGGCACCGCGTCTGACGAGCTGGCGTGTGTCGCTCAGACGTGATATGCCTTCGCTGTCGCCGTCATCGGTGTCGTCGTCGAAGCCGATGTTGCGCCGCCGGCCCATGCCCTCGATGCGTGGCGCGCGGTTGAACAGCGCCAGTGTGATGGCGTCGAGTATCGTCGATTTGCCTGCTCCTGTCTCGCCGCAGATGAGAAAGATTGTCGAATCGCACAGCGGTTTGGCCGAAAAGTCGATGACGGCGTGTTCGATTGATGCGATGTTAGTTATTTCGAGTCTGGTGAATTTCATGGCTTGGTCACTGTTCTTGGCCGGCGTCTACCTCGCGGGTGATGTCGTCGATTATATCGAAATATTCCCGCGGCATCTCGCAGCCGAAACGGGCGGCGTAATATTCGGCGGCGAGGTCTGACGGTTCTTTGACACTTATCTCTTCGCGTGTTATGCGTCTGAAACTCTCGCCTGTGCCGGCTGTCGTGCTAACGGGCGTCAGCAGGCAGAAACGCGCCTTTTTGCCGCTCAGAGCCTCGGCGAGTCTGATTTTGGCGTTGCCGGCGATGCCGTCGTCACATTTGACCATGACACGCAGGTAGCAGTCGTGGCAGGACGGCAGATTCTTTTCGAGGAGTTCTATGGTTTCGTCGAATCCGACGGGAATGTCTTCGGGGAAGGTCTCGACTGGTCTGATGACCGGAATTTCAAGCATCTCGATTTCAGGTGCGTCGCCGTGGTGACCGATGTTTACGAGCGTGAAGCTGTGGGTCGGTTCTTCATCGAACGACACTGACAGGGGCGAGCCGCTGTAGCGGGCGATAGCCTTGCCTGATGCCATCGTAATCGATTTGTGGATATGTCCCATGGCGAGGTAGTCATAGCCGTCGCCCATTGCCGCCAGCGGATGATATGACAGGTATCTGTCAGACGGTGTCGCCGATGTTTTGTCGCTTACTGCGATGTGCGCCGTCATGACGACCGGCAGCCCCTCGGAGTTCATCGCCGCTATGTCGTCGAGAATTTTCTGGTGGAAGAGCCTGATGCGTTCGTCTGTCGGGCAGCAGTCGCCGGCTTCGGGATAATTTCCTTCGTATATATATGGTATGGCGGCGATGAAGCCTTTCCCGGGTAACTCGATGATGCGCCCTTCGGGCGTGAGGCCGGTTACGATCTCAAGGTTGAAGTGCCGCCACAGCTGAGATGTCACTTCGAGTCGCGAGGCGCTGTCGTGGTTGCCGGCCAGAACGATGATTTTCATCTCAGGAGCGGTTTGGTGCAGCCGCATCATGGTTTCGTTGTAGATGCCGAGCGCGGCAATCGACGGGTTCGGCGTGTTGAAGATGTCGCCGGCCACAATCAGTGCGTCGGGACGGTGCGTGTCGACAGCGTCAATCAGACACCGGGCCATGTGCCGGTGTTCGTCGTTGCGTTCGTAGCCGTAGAAAAGCTGTCCGAGATGCCAGTCGGCGGTATGGATTATTTTCATCAGAATAAAGAGAGCTGGATGCCTTCGGCCGGAGCTGTGACGAAGAGCGCCTGCTGCGAGGAGTAGCCTCTCGAGAGATTGCGCAGCGAAATCTCGATGAGACCTGTCGTAGCGCCCAGATGGCGGCGTATCGTCGCCATCAGCTCTGTCAGCGATGCAACACCGCTGAGCTTCAGGCTTGCCAACTGATGTCCGTGTTTAGTTGCCGTTGCGAAAATAATGTCTTCTGTTGAGATTGTTGCCATGATAGCCTCCTTTTTTTGATTATATCGCAAAGGTAGGCTTGTGGTTGGGCGTTATTCTTGCACAGTATGTTTAATTAATCATTAATCGGTGTCGTTTCGCGCTGTCACGATGCGTCTTATTGTGCGTAGAGAGGCACGCAGCGCATCATGTAGTCGCGGGCCATACCCCAGGGGAGATAGACAGTCTCATTGTTGGGAATAAGATTGACCGGTTTCTCGTTTAGGTCGACGCGCAGATAGTAACGCCCCGATTTTTTAGCCTTGAAGAGTATCATTCTGACGTTGGCGGCCATGGGGACGACGTCGAAATCGCGCCAGTGGAGTGCCACGGTGTCGAAATAATTTGTCATGTAATAGCACCCCGGCAGTTTCAGCAGCGAAACGAGCGGCATGACGGTCTCGGCGTGGCCGAAGCGCAGATGCACGGCGGTCAGGTCGGTACCTTCGATGAAATTGTCGGTCGTTTCTATAAGATTCAGCACGAGGTCGGCGGCGATGTCAGCCGGGACGGTCGATACGGTCGTTGCCGTGCGCTGGAGATACTGGCGCAGGTTGAAGCATGACCACAGCGCGTTGAGTTCGTCGCCGGTGAGATACTCCGATATATCGGCGCTCACACTCATGCAGGAGAGTCCGGCGAGCACATAATACTCGGTTATGGCGAGGTCGCGCCAGTGGGCGGCGTTCTCAAAGGGGAAATCTTTGCCGAGCACACGGGTTATGGCCGCCGTCGGGCAGACCTGTTCGAAATATGCGTCATATGCCGGTTTCCACAGATTGTCCCGGCGAAAATCGATATAGTCTTTGTCGACATCGAACGGACGCATCAGATAAGAGTTGTTGCGGCCTGTCGACGTCCTGATTTCGAGTTTGTTGTCGAGGCGGTCGAGCTGATGGACAAACGAGAACATGCTCATCATCGAGCGCGGCGAGTATGACGACAGCGCGCTGACTTTGGCGTCTTTGAACACCGTCGGGAATGTTTCGTACATGCGTTGTGCCAGTCCGCGCTGTTCGGCCATGCCGAGCGAGTCGAGCGCGCCCCACTGACCGTTGCTGCGGTTGATGACGTCGAGATTGAGAGCCATGAGCTTGCGGCCGAGCGGAGTGATTGTTCCAAGTGAGTCGGCCGTCGCAAGCGCGCGGGCGAGTTTATAGCAGTTGCTGCCCGACGCCGGATAGCGCGAACCGTGGCGTCCGACATGGTTTATCATCACGGCTTCGAGCGAGTCGGGCGCGGTGACGGCGCTGATTGCAGGCGGGTAGGGTGTCAGGGAGCCTTCGCATTGTGTCACACTGTAGTGTGTCGCCGTCGGGTCGGCGGCATAGACGCCGAGGCATAGAAACAGGCATGCCAGACTGCCGATGATTCTTTTCATAATCAGAATTTGTTATATATTTGTAGCGTAGAAATTTCTTATGATATGAACGATAAAAACCAAGCCGAAGTTGACATAGCCGCCGAGCTTTCGCGCCTGACCGCTGAAATCGCGGTAAATCAGAGCGACGACACCTTATACTATCTGCGGGGGCGCCTCTATTGGCGTCTCGGACAGAAGTCTTTGGCGATAAGCGATTATGAATGTGCCGTGGCGCTCAACAGCGGGTCGCCGGCATCGGCGGCGCTCAGGATAGCCCGCGACGTCATGGATTTTTATAACAAGGATTTATACAATCCCTGACAAATTCATTCTGCCGTCGTCTTCAGAACTTCGTTCATCACCTCGACGCTCGGTATCGTGATGGCGTCCTCGAAATATTTCTTGACGTCGTTCCAGCGGTAGAATGGATAGATGTCGCTTTCGATGGCGAGAGGCACTTCGCGCTCGTTGAGCATGAACTTGGCGATGATGTCGCCCTGTTTGTTCTTGAAGAGCACCATCTGGAAGTTGGCGCCCATCGGGCAGATGGTGAAGTCGCTGTAGTCTTTATATAGCTCGTAAGGGTTTGTGCAGTAGGTCGCTTTGCCTCCGAGACGCATAAGTGCGATGAAGGGTATGATGTTGCCGTCGTGGCCGAATCTGAGCGTGGCGCCGTTTTTGCCTTCGGCGATATATTTCTGGGCGCCTTCGAGTATGTTTGATGCCAGATTTTTTGCGTTGTCGACCATGAGTCCGCCGGCCGGAGGATATGACGAGTTGCGTGAGTAGAATCTGAAGTTGGCCACCTGCCACATGTCGAAGAGCTCCTCGGGTGTGAAGAGATCGTCGAACGTGATGTCGCTGTCGAGATTTTGCTGGCCGACTGTTACATAATAGAGGTCGGCGGTAATCTCTTCGGGGTCGATAAAGCCGCGCACAAAGGTGCTGTCACAGAAGAGAGTGTCAATCAGACGGTCGGGCTTCACCATTTCATGGCGGAATTTGCGGTAGCTCTGATACCATTCGGCGTCGTGGCTCGTGCACGGCCATGATTTTTTGTCGTTATAGCTCAGATAGACCATGTTGCGCTGCGACGATTCGCGGGGAACAACGAGCGTCGGGTTTATTTCCTTGAGACCTTCGACGAAAGCGAACATCGAGTGGGCGCAGCGCATTATCACGGTCGAGGCCGCTGTAATCTCGGGCTCTCCGGCGAATACTTCGGGAAAAGAGTTATACATGCGCTTCGATATGCCCCGGTGTTGCTTTGCGCCGAGTTCGGTGAGCTCGCCGATGCGGCCCTCGGCCATATCCCAGACCGCTTCGAGGCGGTTGAGAATGTCTTCGCCATAGGGTGTGAGGGCGTTGCGTTCTTTTGCGAGACGCAGTTTGCCCAGCGGACGGGTATAATCTTTGTCACTTGTCAGATAGCGTGAGCCGTGACGTCCGTAGTGGCTTATGTAAAACGGTTTGTAGCCTTTCGGTGCGGGCGTGTTGAGCGAAGATTCGACCGGGTAGGCATAGTAGACACCGCCGGCTTTGGCGGGTGTTTCGATGACTTCGGACGGAGTAGTCTGGGCCTGTGCGGCCGGAATCAGCGATGCCAGCGCAAACGCAAAAAGTATTATCTTATTTTTCATGACATAATTAGTTTAGGCAAAGATAATCAAATAATTCTAAAAAACAAACAGACCGTCCCGATTGGGACGGCCTGTCATTATCAATTAAATCAAAGTAAATTGATTATTTTGTCTCTTCGATTGTGACAGCGCGGTCAAGAGCGACGAATTTTTCGCCGAGGTCGCAGAGGCTGCCGTTGTTTGTTGTGGCAGTCAGCTGAGAAGCGGGAACGCCGTTTTTGATGAGCTGTTTCTCGACGCCGGCAACACGGTTTTTGCGCAGGCGGATGTTGATCTGTTCTGTACCGGTATAGTTGTCAGCCCAGCCTGTGAGGGTGTAGTGGGTGTTGGGGTTGGCAATCATCACGTTGGCGATAGCGCCGAGGATGTTGCGGTCTTCGCGGGTCAGACGAGAAACACCGATAGGATAGTAGATTGTTGCGAGCGGGCCTTTCTCTGTGACTTTCTCGACGGGACGGTTGAGGCAGTCGCGGAGCTGTGCTTCGAGGTCGGCGATGCGGGCGTCGGCAGCAGCGAGACGTGCGCGGAGGGCGTCGCAGTTTTCGGGTTCGGGGCAAACGGGAACAACGGGTGTGCTCCATTCGCGGTTCTTGAAGTTATAAGTTACGCCGAAGTAGGCCTGAAGGTCGCCGTAAAGTTTGTCTGTGGCCTGAATGTAGTTGCTCGGGCCTTTGAAGAGGTTGATGCGGAGATCGAGTGAGAGCTGAACCTGCTCGCTGACTCTGAACGAGTTGATAAGACCGGCGCGAACATCGAGGAAGTCGTCCTGGACGTGTTTCCATTTGCTCTCGGAATTCTTGGCGAA
The DNA here is from genome assembly GCA_902493335.1 of uncultured Porphyromonadaceae bacterium. GTDB lineage: Bacteria > Bacteroidota > Bacteroidia > Bacteroidales > Muribaculaceae > CAG-873. The sequence continues at coordinate 5,650 of CABUPJ010000025.1, read as the reverse complement.
TGTGAAGTAGCCGCCTGCACCGCCGTAAACTGTTGCGTTATAGATGCGGCCGGGACGATAGCCACACCACCAGTTGGTGAGGTTGAGCATGATGTCGAACTGCGGGCCGAAGAGGTTGAATTTCTCTTTATAGAGACCGTCTACCATGTGCTCGTTGACGCGACCATAGGCGGGGTTTTCGGTGAGGCCTTTGATGCCGAGATAGTTGGCGCCGATACGGAGACCGATGATCGGGCTGAACCATTTGCCTATATAGATTGATGCGGCGGGAGAGAAGCGATCTAAGAGATTACGTTTTGAATCGAAGCTTGATAAATAGATGCCTGTACCGCCTTCAGCTGTGATGAACCAGTTGTCCTGGAAGCGGTTGAACAGATAGCCTTGCGAGGGATCGTTAACATAGGTAATCTCCTTTGCAGATTCCTGTGCTACAGCAGCTTGTCCCATGAAAAGGGCACAAGCGAGTGCTAAAATTGTGGCTTTTTTCATAAGATGATGAATTATTTAGAGTTGATTTAATTATATTTTAAGCCTATTTGAGGCGCTAAGTTAACACTTTTTTCTTATTTAAACTAAAAAATAATAAAAAATGTTCCTGTTCGATTCATGTTTTTTATATGAATTCGATTGTTTTTCAGCGGCCAAGATATTTTTTAACCTCATGGAGTATATTTCCGGGCGTGAAACCGAATTTTTCGTCGAGCACTTTATAAGGTGCCGAGGCGCCGAACCGGTTCAGACCGTAGACTTTGCCGTTGAAGCCGTTGATGAGCTTGAGGGTGACGGGCAGTCCGGCTGTGAGACCGAAGTGGGGCAGTCCGGCAGGCAGCACTGACAGGCGGTAAGCCTCGTCCTGGATGTTGAACAGACCCGACGAAGGCATCGACACGACATTGGCGCTGATGCCTTCGGCTTTCAGGAGTTCGGCTACGTTGCAGAGAAGCGACACTTCAGAGCCGTTGGCTACGAGAATGACCTCGGGAGACTGTGATTTGATGACGGTATAGCCGCCCCGGCGTGTGCCGATGGCGTCGGTATAGCGGTCGCCGCTCTGCGAGGGCAGATCGGGTACATCCTGACGCGTGAGTACGAGAGCCGACGGCGTCTCTTTGTTTTCCATTGCCATCTCCCAGGCTATCGTCGTCTCGGCGCTGTCGGCGGGGCGCAGGGCGAGCATCGACGGACGGCCCTCGAAGTTGGTGATCTCTTCGAGCAGACGCAGCTGTGCTTCCTGCTCGACAGGCTCGTGGGTCGGGCCGTCCTCGCCGACGCGGAAGGCGTCGTGCGACCAGATATACTTGACCGGGAGCGACATCAGCGACGACATGCGCATCGCCGGTTTCATATAGTCTGAGAAGACGAAGAATGTGGCGCAGGCGGCATAGACGCCTCCGTGCAGGGCGATGCCGTTGCAGATGGCTGCGAGCGTCAGCTCTGACACGCCGGCGTGGATAAACGCGCCGCTGAAGTCGCCGTTGACAAAAGCGCCCGTCTTTTTCAGAAATGCTTCGGTCTTGTCGCTGTTGGCCAGGTCGGCCGAGCCGACAATCATGTTGCCGACTTTCTCGCCGAGCACCGAGAGTACGTCGGCCGAGGCTGTGCGGGTCGCCACGTTTGCTTTGTGGGCGATGGCGCGGTAATCGATTTCGGGGAGCCGGCCCTCGAGATAGCTCTTAAGCGTGGCTGCTTTGTCGGGATTTGCCTCGCTCCAGCGGGCAAACTCCTCGCGGCGGCGTGCGACAATCTCGCGAAGTTCGTTGTTGCGTCGGGCATATAGTTCGGCGACGTCGTCGAAGACGACCCAGGGATTCTCGGGGTCGCCGCCGAGATTCTTTATCGTGGCGTTGACGTCGGCGCCCGATTTGCTCAGGGGCTGGCCGTGGGTCGAACACTGGCCCTCGAAGTTTTTGCCTTCGGCGGTGACGGCGCCCAGACCCATGCGGGTGTTGCCGATGATGAGCACGGGCTTCTCCTTTTCATTATGCGCGCGCGTGAGGGCGTCGGCGATGGCGGCGGGGTCATTGCCGTCGATTTCGATCACATGCCAGTGCCATGCGCGGTATTTGGCGGCATAGTCCTCGCGGTCGACCTCGTCGACGTCGGTCGAGAGCTGCACCTTGTTGCTGTCATAGAACATTATCAGATTCGACAGGCCGAGATAGCCGGCGATGCGGCCCGCGCCCTGCGAGATCTCTTCCTGGATACCGCCGTCCGATATGAAGGCATAGGTCTTGTGGGCCACGACTTCGCCGAAACGTGCGGCAAGGAAGCGTTCGGCTATGGCGGCGCCGACGGCCATGGTGTGGCCCTGGCCGAGCGGACCCGATGTGTTTTCGATGCCGCGCGAGGGGTCGACTTCGGGATGGCCCGGTGTGACGCTGCCCCACTGGCGGAATTGCTGGAGTTCGGCCAACGTATATTTACCTGTCAGGGCGAGCACCGAGTAGAGCATCGGCGACATATGGCCCGGGTCGAGGAAGAACCGGTCGCGTCCGAACCATGTCGGGTCGTCGGGATCTGTTACAAGGAATTTCGAGTAAAGGACATTGACAAAGTCAGCACCTCCCATAGCTCCGCCGGGATGACCGGAATTGGCTTTTTCGACCATGGCGGCTGTCAATATTCTGATATTGTCGGCCGCGTGAGTTAATACGTTGGATTCCATCAAGATTAACGTTGTTGTGTTAAAATTTTGTTCAAAATTACAACATTTGGCCCAATGTGGCAATTTTTTAACGCTTGATTTTTAAACAACGCCCTGCCGGAGGCGAAAGTTTAGACAAAACAGGCCCGCGACCTTAGCCGCGGGCCTGACTTGATCTTATCTCAGGCGGATGTTATCAGAGATTGAGCGCGTCGACGTCGTCTTCGACAGGAATGTCGGTGTTGACGTTCTTAGAGCCTGCTACTGCGTAGAACAGCAGATAGGCGAGCATGGCGACGGGGAGCCAGTAAGACACCATGTAGCCGACGTTGTTGGCGATATAGTTCTGGATGAGAGGCATCACGCCGCCGCCGACAACCATCATCATGAAGATGCCCGAAGCCTGGGCGGTGTATTTGCCGAGACCCTCGACTGCGAGATTGAAGATGCCGCCCCACATCACAGAGGTGCAGAGGCCGCAGAGCACCAGCATGAGCGCGCTGACGGGAACCTGAGCCATGGCGAAGCCTTCTTCGACGCTGTAGGCGGGCATAGACACGCGCAGCGACGACGGCAGTACGATGGCGAGCACGATCAGGAAGATAGCTGCCGTAGATGTGGCGATGAGCTGGGTGCGGCTCGATACCTTGCCCGAGATGACGCTCGATGTCAGACGGCCGACAAGCATGAGCAGCCAGTAGATAGCGGCGACTGCGCCAGCGACGGCGGTGGCGTTGACCTCGATGCCCGATGCCTTCGAGTCAGAGAGATAGAAGATGAGCACACCGGGGATGCCGACTTCGATGCCGACATAGAAGAAGATGCCCACGACGCCGAGCACTGTGTGGCGGAAGCTCCACGGGCTGTGGGTGTAGGCCACTTTCTTGGCGCCTTTTTTCTGAAGATGGGGTTCAGGGATGCTGACGCAGGCGATGACGATGAACGCGAGCACGAAGACACCCATGGCGATGAACATCAGGGGCGATACGTCGCTCATGGCTGTCGCCGGAGTGACAGTGCCGATAAGCATGCCGACAAAGAGCGGGGTCAGCGTGCCGGCCAGAGAGTTGCACGAGCCGCCGGCCTGGATGAGCTGGTTGCCGCGGTTGCCGCCGCCGCCCAGGAGGTTGAGCATCGGGTTGACGACCGTGTTGAGCATGCAGACACAGAAACCGCTGATGAAGGCGCCCAGAAGATAGATGATGAAGTCGAGCATCACTTCGCCGCCGGCGACGCTGAACACAGCGACATCGGCGCCGACAATGCTCGAGAGATATTGCAGGACGATGCCGACAAAGCCGATGGCCATTGACAGAAGAGCCGTTTTCTTGTAGCCTATTCTGACAAGAAGATTGCCGGCGGGAATGCCCATGATGAGATAGGCGAAGAAGTTCATGAAGTTGCCCATCATGCCGGCCCATTCATAGTGGTTTTTCCAGATGGTGCCCAGCGGGGCGGCGAGGTTGGTCACGAATGAAATCATCGCGAACAGGAAAAACATCGTGATGATCGCCACGATATTTCCATTGGTCTTTGCTTGTTTTTCCATTGGTAGCGGAGTGTGGTAAGTGTTTTGGTTATTATTTGTTTTGGTTTTAATCAGGCTTTGTTAGTCACTGCAAAGATAATAATAATTTTGTTTCACAGCGCAATGCGCTCCGACTTATTACTGTCTTTCGCCGAAAATCGATGTGCCTATGCGAATCATGGTAGAGCCTTCGGCGATAGCCAGGTCATAGTCGTCGCTCATACCCATCGAGAGCGTGTCGAAGCCCGTGAGGTCGGGCGCCGCGTCGAGTATGCGGCGGCGTGTCGCGGCCGTGAGGGCGAAGTCGGCCGCGACACGGCCGCGGTCGTCGGTGTTGGTCGCCATACTCATCAGGCCGCAGATATGCGTCGCCTTAAGCCTGCGGTAACCGCCGTCGGCAAACCAGGCCACAAGCTCGTCGGGCGTGAAGCCGAATTTTGTCTCTTCGGCGGCGACATGGAGCTGCATCAGCACGCGTGTCACCACACCCGCGCGCTCCGACAGCGTGTCGATCAGCTCGAGCAGACGCGTCGAGTCGACACTCTCGATCAGCGAGCATCTGCCGATCAGATGCTTCACCTTGTTGGTCTGCAGATGGCCGATGAAGTGCCAGCGTATGTCGTCGGGCAGCACGGCGATTTTATCGCACAGTTCAGTCACGCGGCTTTCACCGAAGATGCGCTGCCCCGCATCATAGGCCTCGCGTATCGCTTCGGCCGGGTGAAATTTAGAGACGGCTACAAGCTCGACGCCCGCCGGGAGCGATGAGTGCAGCCGTCTTATTGTGTCGCCTATATGGTTCATTCCGCCTTGGGGGCGTTGTCGCCGCCGAGCTTGACCTTATAGACGTCGATTAGCGGAGTCTCGTTGATGCCGACGATTTCAAAATCGGCCATAGTGCCCTTCATGCCTTCGAGGAATGTGTCGAGGGCGTTCTTGAAATCCTTCGCCTGAACGAGAATCTGCGAGGTCGAGCGTTTCTCGACGCCAGAGCGTTCGTCGATAGTGATAAACGCCACTTTGACGAGATACCATTTGTCGCCCTCCTCGTTCCAGAAAATCTCGGCTATTTTGGTGCGTTTGACCGCCGAGACCGAGAACTCGCCCGAGATATAGGGAGTCTGTTCGTCTATGATGCGGGCCTCGGCCTCTGTAAACGACAGAGCGTCGACCAGATAGGGTTCGGTTACTTTTTTTACTGCGCCGTTTTCCTGAAGTTTGTCATAGCGCACTTTACATTCAAACCAGTTTGCCATTGTTCTTTTCTATGATGATTATAGAGCAAAGTTAGCGAAAAAACTCCAACCCCGACGTGAAAAAGATATTAAAAATCACCCCGCCGCCGAGGAGAGCGCCGGTATGTTAAAGGCATAGGTTGGCAATTATTTTTTGTAACAACGATGTCAATGTGCGTTTGACATCGTTTTGACTTTTTAGGTGCGCGGGGATGTCTGCCGCTAAAGTGGTCGTGGATGGGG
>CABUPJ010000024.1 GCA_902493335.1 uncultured Porphyromonadaceae bacterium | reverse complement strand
GCTTTTTCCTATTCCCACCAAATATTTTTACATGTTTTTTCAAGAAAAATTTAATTGCCCTTGCAAATCAGCGCGTTACAAAATCACCCTTTTCTGAACTTTTTTGGCCGCAAGACAAATGCAGCCCAAAACGACACCAACACCAAAGAAAAACCCCATAAAAAGCAGGATTTTTCCATTTTAACTTCTTTAACAATTATCATCACCGACCACTATACTTTATTTCTTAATTTTGTAGCATAGTTATCAGCATATGCTAACCTATAATTCACATTATAATGCTTAAAAATTTATTCAAAATTGCAACATTGTCGGCGGCGATAGCTGTCGGCACAAGCGCGTGCGGCGACAAAACCGCCCCTACCCTGTCGTCAGAAAAAGATTTTTTAAAGGTCGACGGCCACAATATCGTCGACTCGAAAGGCGAGAAGTTCTATATAAAGGGAACGAATCTCGGCAACTGGTGCAACCCCGAAGGCTATATGTTCGGTTTCAGCAGAGCCAACTCTTACTCGATGATCAACGACGTCATGACACAGCTGTTCGGCCCGACCGAGGCAGCCGAGTTCTGGAAAAAATTCAAAAAGAACTATATCACCGAAGCTGACATCAAATTCATCGCCTCGAAAGGCGCAAACACCATCCGATTCCCGTTCCACTACAAATTATTTACCGGCGAACCCTTCATGGGCGAGAGCAACGCCGACGCGGGCTATGAAACCGTCGACTCGCTCGTAGCATGGTGCGGCCGCAACAACCTGCGCCTGATTCTCGACATGCACGACTGTCCCGGCGGACAGACAGGCGACAACATCGACGATTCGGCAGGTTATCCCTTCCTGATGACAGACACTGTGTCGCAGGCACGTTTCATCAATCTTTGGGAGAATATAGCCGCCCGCTATGCCGACGAGCCCGTGATACTCGGTTATGAACTGATGAACGAGCCCATCGCTACATTCTGGAACGAAGAAGAAACGGCTGCACTCAACGCCGCGCTCGAGCCTCTTTATATAAAAACAGCCAAAGCCATCAGAGAGAAAGACAACAATCACATAATTCTGCTCGGCGCGCCCCAGTGGAACAGCAACTTCGAGCCTTTCACCGACTGGAAGTTCGACGACAACATAATGTATACCTGCCACCGTTACGGCGGCCCGGCGACAGCCGATGCCATCAGGTCGTATATCGACTTCCGCGACAAGACCGGCCTGCCGATGTATATGGGCGAGATCGGTCACAACACTGACGAATGGATGTCTGACTTCGTCGATGTCATGCGCGAGAACAACATCGGCTATACATTCTGGCCCTACAAGAAGATTGAAGACAGCTCGATGACCGGCATTGCCACTCCCGAGGGCTGGCAAGAGATAGTGACCTTCGCCGAAGCGCCGCGCGGCACCTATGCCGAGATACGTGAGGCCCGCTCGAAAGTCAATCTCGACGCCGCCCGCAAAGCTCTCGACAGCTATGCCGAAGGCGCCCGCGCCGAGAACATGCTCGTCCACGACAATTATATCTCAGCCATCAAGCTCGATAAATAAACACACGCATAGAGAAAACGCTTCCCGCCTGCGTTACTGCCGGGCGGGAAGCGTTTTTTGTCAAATGGGGAATTTTGGATTCCACCAAAGCATTTAGTTGTCGATGGCTTCGACTTCGAGCTCGGCGTTGATGACCTCATGCCAGGGCAGACCCTGCTTGGCGAGTTCGGCCAGGAACGGATCGGGATCAAACTCCTCGACGTTGTGTACGCCCGGCTTGTTCCATTTGCCGGTGAGGAACATCATGGCGCCGGTCATTGCGGGCACACCTGTAGTATAGCTGACAGCCTGCATGCCGGTCTCGCGATATGCGGCCTCGTGCGAGCAGTTGTTATAGATATAATATGTCAGCGGCTTGCCCTCTTTGTCTTTGCCCGAGATGCGGCAGCCGATCGAGGTCTCGCCGTGATAGTTCTCGCCGAGGTCCTGGGGATTCGGCAGCACGGCCTTGAGGAACTGAAGGGGCACAATCTTGACGCCGTTGTATTCGACCTCGTCGATGCGGGCCATGCCGATATTCTGAATCACGCGCAGGTGTGTGAGATATTCCTGTCCGAAGGTCATCCAGAAACGGGCGCGTTTGATTGTCGGGAAGTTGAGCACGAGCGACTCGAGCTCTTCATGATAGAGCAGATAAGAGTCGCGTTTGCCGATATTGGGATAAGTCAGCTCCATATGCACTTCGAGAGGCTTGGTCGTCACCCACTTGCCGTCGCGGTAATAGCGGCCGTTCTGGGTTATCTCGCGGATATTGATTTCAGGATTGAAGTTGGTGGCAAAGGCTTTGCCGTGGTCGCCGGCGTTGCAGTCGACGATGTCGAGATATTCCATCTCGCTGAAATAACGTTTGGCGGCGTATGCTGTGAAGACAGCCGAGACTCCCGGGTCGAAACCGCAGCCGAGGATAGCCGTGAGGCCGGCTTTCTCGAAGCGTTCGCGATAGGCCCACTGCCACGAATATTCAAAATGGGCCTCGTCTTTAGGCTCATAATTGGCGGTGTCGAGATAGTTGACGCCGCAGATAAGACATGCGTCCATGATCGTGAGGTCCTGATAAGGCAACGCCACGTTGATGACCATGTCAGGTTTATGACGGCTGAAGAGCTCGACGAGCTGGTCGACACTGTCGGCATCGACGGTGTCGGTCGTGATATTCGGCGCACCGATAGCCTTGGCGATGGCGTCGCATTTGGTCTTTGTGCGCGACGCGAGCACGATTTCAGTAAAAACTTCGGGGTTTTGGGCGCACTTGTGTGCGACGACTGTGCCGACCCCTCCGGCACCGATGATGATTACTTTCGACATTTTTTACCGTTTGGTTTGTTTTATGTTGTTGTTTGTTGTTTCGGTTGAATCATGTGCGCCTGTATGCCGGCGGTCGGCGGCTATGCACACAAATGTAAATATACCCAGCACAATCAGCAGCATCGTCTGGCTGCCGAGAACGACGTTGGCGAACGCTCCGGCCGTCGTGGCGTCAACCCCGTAGATGCCGAGAGCGAAGATCACCGCCCACTGCCACGGGCCTATGCCGCCGTTCGACGGCACACCCATCGAGATGCTCGACAGGGCAAAGGTGACGAGCACCGCGGCCAGACCATAGCGGCTGAAGACACCGGCTGTCGCCGGAAAGGCGAAAAAGGCCACAAACATCTGTATGAAGAAGCAACCCCACAGACAGACCGTCCAGAAAAGCCACATGCCTTTGCCGGGCATTTTGAATATAACGGCAAAGCCTGTCCATAGTTCATGGATGATTTTCTGAATTCTGACAACGGCAGGATTTTCCGACCGCCGCCTGACAAACCACCACACAAACGCCACACAAGCCACGACGGCGAGCCACAGCCACGGCGACGTGAGCAGGGACGCGACAGCCTCATAGCTCGCGGTGTTCTGAGAGAGGTATGACATAATGGCCTTTGACGACAGCAGGAACGCGAGCACGGTGATAAGGGCCACGGTGACGGTGTCGGCCAGACGCTCGGCCACCATCGAGCCGAAAACGGCGGTGAAAGGAGCTTTTTGGCGCTGGGCTATATAGCCCGAGCGCCACACCTCGCCGAGGCGCGGGAATATTAGATTGACGGCATAGGTACCGAAAATACTGAGCACAAGATAGAACAACGGCGGCCGGACATCGAGCGCCCGCAACTGGATGCGCCACCGCAGGGCTCTGAAGACATGCGAGAAGATGCTGATAAACATTGCCAAAGCGATGTAGCTGTAATTGCAGTCGCGGCGTATGATCTCAATCATCTCGTTGAAATCGATGCCTGTGAAAAGTAGGTAGCACAGCCCGACGCTGATCACCAGCGGCAGACCGAATTTGAGTATATAGCTCAGAACCGAGCCCTTTTTATGTATAGCCTTGTCTGACTGCGCGTCGTTGTTTGTCATATATTGTTGCGAATTTCGGCAAAGATAGCGATTTTTCGCCACAGCGCATCACGATTTCTGATATTCCGAGGGCGACATGCCCGTGAGATGCTTGAAATACTTGCCGAAAGACGACTGATTGACGAAATTGAGGGCATAGGCCACCTGCTGGATGTTTTTACCTGAATAGCGCAGCTGGTTCTTGGCCTCCATGATGACGAAGTCGTCAATCCAGCGCGAGGCCGAGCGGCCTGTCGTCTCCTTGACGAGAAGAGACAGATATTTGGGCGAGATAAAAAGCTTCGACGCATAGAAAGTTACCGACCGCTCGCGTGTATAGTTGAGATGGACGAGTTTTATGAACTCTCTGACATAAGAATGACGGCGCGAATTGTTCTGCCCGTGGCCTTCCGAGAGGCCTATGTGGGCGAGACTGAACAGTATGACCTGATAGAACAGCGCCGCCATCAGGCTCGTTGCTATGTTCTGTTCCATCTGGGGATTGATGCGGTTCTTGGCGTTGAGGTTCAACAGATCGAAATAGCGCACCATCGTGCGCGACTCTTCGGCGGTGAGGGGTCTGAGCGGCGACGGTTTTTCTGTGTACATCGGCAGGTTAACGGCCGAAAAATTGATATTGATGTTATGCAGAAATTTCTCGGACATGAACATCAGATAGGCGTCGATGTTTATGTTGTCGATAGATTTGGGATTAAAGACCACTCCCGGATTTAGTGTCAGCAAAGTGTTTGACCCAATGACATATTGCTCAAGATTGATTTCGACGGTCATCTCGCCGTCAAGCATCAGCAACACCAGCATCCCCTTGATTTTGACCGGCGAGTTCTTGAGTCTGGTGACCACGCCGCTTTCAAGACGCAGCCGCGAAAAGAAATATAGCCCGTCAAGCTGGCTGTAGTCACTTGATATGTCTTTTAATAGTCTGAGTTGTTCTTCGTTGATAATTTCTTCCATATATAACATCGCTGAGATAAGCGCGGCAAAGCTACGAAAAAACGCCCTATCGGCAAATATCATAGCCGATAGGGCGTAAATTTTCAGACTTTTTGACGACAAATATCGTCCTTTTTGCTTATTTTCTGTTTATTTCCTTTTAGTGCGGCGCTGATGACCTTTGACAAGCACCATAGCCGAGCGCGACGGCAGATAGAGCTTGAGCCATTCGACGCCATGGGGCGCATAAAGCGGGTCGGAGATTGTCAGGTGCTCGATCGACTCGTCGACATTGCCATAGCCGCCGAAATCGCGGTTGTCGGTCGACAGAACGGTGCGGTAACTGCCGCCCGGAGCGAGGATGCCATAGCCGTCAAACGACTTGGTCGGATTGAAATTGAAGACGAATATAAGATCGCCGCGCATAAACGCCAGCACCTGGTCGTCGTCTTTCTCCCAAAGCTTCCTGACCGGGAGAGCCTGGAAGTTGTAGACCTTCGACACAAGTTCTATCATGGCGTTGTCAAACGCGTTTAGATATTTGTATTTGAGGTCTTCGCGGTCGACAAGATCCCATTGACGGCGCGCATATTTGTAGCTCCAGCCGTTTCCTTCACGCGGGAAGTCAATCCACTCTGGATGTCCGAATTCGTTGCCCATAAAGTTGAGATAGCCGCCGTTGATTGTCGCCAGCGTCACAAGGCGTATCATTTTGTGCAGCGCCATGCCGCGCGAGACGGTCATATTGTCGTCACCTACCATCATGTGCCAGTACATCTCTTTATCGATGAGGCGAAAGATGACGGTCTTGTCGCCGACAAGAGCCTGGTCGTGGCTCTCGACGTAGCTGATTGTCTTTTCGTCGGCGCGGCGGTTGGTGAGTTCCCAGAAAATCGAGGTCGGATGCCAGTCTTCATCTTTTTTCTCCTTGAGGGTCTTGATCCAGTAGTCGGGGATACCCATAGCCATGCGGTAATCAAAACCTATGCCGCCGTCGGCCACTGGAAGCGCCAGACCGGGCATGCCGCTCATCTCTTCGGCGATTGTGATGGCCGCCGGATTGACTGTATGTATCAGCTCGTTGGCGAGAGTGAGATATGTGATGGCGTTGACGTCCTGATTGCCGTTATAATAGTCGCCGTAGCCGCCGAAATCCTGCCCGAGACCGTGGTTGTAATAGAGCATCGAGGTGACACCGTCGAAGCGGAAGCCATCGAAGCGGTATTCTTCGAGCCAGTATTTGCAGTTTGAGAGCAGGAAGTGCAGCACCTCGTTCTTGCCGTAGTCAAAGCAGAGAGAGTCCCACGCGGGATGCTCGCGACGGCCGTCGCCATAGAAATACTGATTGTAGCTGCCGTCGAGACGCCCCAGACCTTCGGCCTCGTTCTTGACAGCGTGAGAGTGGACGATATCCATGATGACGGCGATGCCGGCCTCATGGGCGGCGTCTATGAGATGTTTGAGTTCGTCTGGAGTGCCGAAACGGCTCGACGCGGCGTAGAAATTCGACACATGATAGCCGAACGACCCATAATATGGATGTTCCTGAATGGCCATGATCTGTATCGCGTTGTAGCCGTCGGCGGCGATGCGCGGCAATATCTTTTCGCGGAATTCGTCGTACGTCCCCACCCCTTCGCGATTCTGAGCCATGCCGATGTGACACTCATAGATGAGCAGAGGCCTGGTGTCGGGTTTGAAACCGTCGACAGTCCACTGATAAGGCTTCTCGGGCGCCCATACCTGAGCCGAGAATATATGTGTCGTCTCGTCCTGGACAACACGGGTGACATAGGCCGGAATTCGTTCGCCCATGCCGCCGGGCCAGTGTACCATCATCTTGTAGAACTGGCCGTGCCTGAGGTCATCGGGAGCGAGTTTCAGTTCCCAGACACCGTTGCCGATGGGGCTGAGGCTGTATTTCATCTCTTCGCGCCACTGCGAGAAATCGCCGATAAGGGTGATCGCTGTGGCATTCGGAGCCCATTCGCGGAAAATCCAGCTGCCGTCAGACTCGCGGTGAAGGCCGAAATATTTATGGGCGTTGGCAAAATCATTCAGATCCGTGCATGCGGCAGTGAGCTCGGCTTTCTTGTTGATGGCGTCCTGATGGCGCCCCGTGATGGCCTCGGCATATGGTTCGAGCCACGGGTCGTTTTTGATTATGGGCAACACTGTCTGTTTGCGGCGTGTGGCCGCGCGGCGAGGTTTGGCCGCGGCAGCTTTGATTGTCGTCTTGGCTTTTGGAGTATCTGATTTTGCCTTCATATATATCGTTAAGGTTGGTTATGTTTAATCGGGTCTTTCTCTCTAAAACACAAACTTAATGAAAAGAACGCACCCGACCGCGAGTTTAACACATTTTATAAATGTATGGCTCATTCTTTGAGCCTTGAGTCGATGATGATGGTGACAGGACCGTCGTTGACAAGCGACACCTTCATATCGGCGCCGAAGCGGCCGCGCTCGACCTTTGTGCCGGTAAGCCCGGCGACTTTCTCGCAATAACGTTCATAGAGCGGCACCGCCAGATCGTGTCCCGCAGCCCTGATATAGCTCGGGCGATTACCCTTCCGGGTCGATGCCGTCAGCGTGAACTGACTGACGGCAAGTACACGTCCGCCGGCGTCGGTAACCGAACGGTTCATCACTCCGGCATCGTCGTTGAATATCCTCAACCCGGCTGTCTTCGACGCAAGCCAGTCGGCATCGGCCTCGCTGTCGCCATGCTCGACCCCGACAAGCACAAGCAGCCCGGTGCCTATGCTGCCCGTCGTTTCTGAATCTACCGTGACCGAAGCCTCGGTCACACGCTGTACTACGATTCTCATTTTGTCTATTCGTTTTCTTTATTTTTATCGTTTTGCGCAAAGCCTTCGGTGATGACACGCGCCTTGGCCGCACCGACGACGGCTGCAATCTCGTCGAGCGATGCCTGTCTGATGCGTTTGACGCTTTTGAAATGTCTCAGCAACGCCTCGGCGGTCTTGGGACCTACGCCTTTAATCGAATCCAATTCGCTGACAATCTGCGATTTGCTTCTCTTATCACGATGAAACGTGATGCCGAAACGATGTGCCTCGTCTCGCATATGCTGCACAACTTTCAGTGTCTCAGAGTTTTTATCTATATACAACGGCACACTGTCGCCCGGGAAATATATTTCTTCGAGACGTTTCGCTATGCCGGCCAAAGCGATCGTGCCTCGCAGACCGATGGCTTCAAGAGCCTCGATGGCCGCGCTCAGCTGCCCCTTGCCGCCGTCGACGACGACGAGCTGCGGCAGTTCTTCACCCTCTTGCATCAGGCGCGTGTAACGCCGCGTCAGCACCTCTTTCATCGACGCGAAATCGTCGGGACCGACCACAGTCTTGATGTTGAAATGACGATAATCGCGTTTTGACGGCTTGCCGTTTCTGAAAACGACACACGACGCGACCGGATTCGTGCCCTGTATGTTCGAGTTGTCAAAACACTCTATATGTGTCGGCAGCACATTGAGTCTGAAATCAGCCTTCATGCGCTCGAGGAGCCGCTCCGTGCGCTGCTCGGGGTTGACCTTCTCCATGTGTTTGAGAGCGTCGATTTTTGCCTGGCGCGCGTTCTTCTGCGACACCTCGAGCAGCTTGGCCTTGTCGCCGCGACGGGGAATCGTAAAGGTGACGCCGTCCATCTCGACTTCGGGGGCGACGGGCACGATTACCTCGTCGTAGACCACCCCGAGGCTCTGCTTTATCTCATCGAGCGCATATGCCAGCAGCTGGGACTGCGATTCGTCGAGACTGCGTTTATAACGCAGAGTGACGCTTCTGACGACAGCACCTCGCCTGACATGCATATAATTTATGTAGACATCGCGGTCATCATCATCGATGGCAAAGACATCGACATCGTTGACGGTCTGGCTCACGATGACACTCCGCGCCTGATAGCGCTCGATTAGTTGGTAGCGCTCCTTGACAGCCTGCGCTTCTTCAAATTTAAGCTCGGACGCGAGGCGCGCCATGTCGTCGCGCAGATATTCGAGCAGTTCGTGCGTCTCGCCGCGCAGAATCTGTTTTATTCGTTCGATATAGCCATTGTATTCCTCGACTGAAATCTCACCGGTGCAGCATCCGCGGCACTTCTTGATATGGTACTGCAGGCATAGCCTGCCCTTCTCTTTCGCGAGATAGTCGGGTGTTATCGGCAGACGGCACGTGCGTATCGGATATAGCTCGCCGATGAGATCGAGCACTGTCCGTGCCACCTGTGTATTGGTGTAAGGCCCGTAATAGCGAGAACCGTCCTTGATATAATGACGCGTCAGGAATACGCGCGGATAAAGCTCGTTTGTCACGACAATCCAGGGATAAGATTTATCATCTTTAAGCAGCACATTATAACGCGGCTTAAATTCCTTGATCATCGAATTCTCGAGGTTGAGCGCATCCTGTTCGGTCGGCACGACGATATACGACATATCGGCTATGGCCCGCACGAGCAGGTTGGTGCGGAGACAGTCATGCGTGCGGTTGAAATACGACGACACGCGGCGCTTCAGGTTCTTGGCCTTACCTACATAAATAACCTTTCCCTCGGCGTCATAGTAAGTATAGACGCCGGGGGAATCAGGCAAGAAAGATATTTTTTCTTTTAATTGAGGAGATTTGTCGTGTTTTGCCATCAATAGACAATGAGCGAGGTGACCTCGGCGTCGGCAGGCAGAGCGGCGCGGCCGTTGAGGGCAGAAAGCTCGATGATAAAGTTTATATAGATTTTCTTGGGGTTAAGACTTTTCACGAGTTTATAGGCAGCAGCCATCGTACCGCCGGTGGCGAGTACATCGTCATGAAGCACCACGATGTCGTCGGGGCCGATAGCGTCGCGGTGAATCTCTATGACATCTTTGCCATACTCCTTGTCATACTCCATTCTGATTGTGTCAGCGGGCAGTTTGCCGGGTTTGCGCGCGGGAACAAATCCTGCGCCGAGTTCAAACGCCAGAATCGAGCCGCCGATAAAACCGCGCGACTCTATGCCGACAACTTTGGTGACACCTTTATCACGGTAGAGCTGCGAAAGATCCCAGCCGATAATGTGAAGCGCACGCGGATCCTTGAATGCTGTCGTGAGGTCTTTAAACAGGATTCCCTTAGAAGGAAAATCGACCACATCTCTGATTTTTGATTTGATGTATTCCATTTTTATTCTTTTGTAATTATTTGATAATTCATTATTTGGAGCAAAATTGTTTCACGTGAAACAAAGTCGTATATCTTTATCTGTTCATAAGCAACAGCAATATATTGATGTCGCTCGGCGATATGCCGGGGATGCGCGACGCCTCGCCGATTGTCTCGGGACGATGTTTGGCGAGCTTCTGTCGGGCCTCGGTCGATATGGCCGTGATTGTCGAGTAATCGAAGCGGTCTGAGATGCGCACTTCCTCGAGCCGGTTAAGCTTGTCGGCTATCAACCGCTCGCGATCAATATACCCCTGATACTTTATAAGTATCTCGGCCGCCTCAACGACCTCGTCGCGAAGTCTCGGCTCAATCGCGTCAACCTCTGCTTTGAGCGCATCTATCATCGGCGAAAGCGTCACGATATCGAGAGCGGGACGAAGCAAAAGATCATAGAGTTTCTGTCCCTGTTTCAGCGGCTCGAAACCGGCCGCTTCCAGTCTCGGATTTATCACTGCGGCTCTGACCGAGAAATCACGACAGAATTCAATCAGCCTGTCACGCGCCGCGAGTTTTGTCTGCAACAATTCATAACGGTGCTCGTCGGCAAGTCCAATCTTATAAGCTTTCGGAGTGAGACGCACGTCTGCGTCATCCTGACGCAGCAAGATTCGGTACTCCGCACGCGAGGTAAACATACGATACGGTTCGTCGACACCTTTGGTAACAAGATCATCGATAAGCACACCGATATAGGCTTCATCGCGGGCGAGCGTGAACGGAGCCTTGCCCTGAACGGCAAGCGCGGCGTTGGCTCCCGCGACGAGACCCTGCCCTGCCGCTTCCTCATAACCGGTCGTACCGTTAATCTGACCGGCAAAGAAGAGGTTCTTTATTAGTTTCGTCTCGAGCGTATGTCTGAGCTGTGTCGGATCAAAAAAGTCATATTCGATGGCGTAACCCGGGCGGTATATCTGAACTTCGTCGAAAGCGGGTATCGTCTGGAGCGCCTCTACCTGTATATTGAGCGGTAGCGACGACGAGAAGCCGTTAAGATAATACTCTTGTGTCGTCTCACCCTCCGGTTCGATGAACAGCTGATGTTCGGTCTTGTCTGCAAAAGTGACAATCTTTGTTTCGATTGACGGACAATAACGCGGGCCTATGCTTTTAATCTGACCGTTGTAAAGCGGCGAATCGGGCAAACCGCGGCGCAACACCTCGTGTGTCTCCTCGCTTGTGTAGACGATATAGCAGTCGCGCTGGCTGAGCGTACGTGACACCTCGGGCAGATACGAGAACTTATGGCCGTCATTATCCCCTGACTGCGACTTGGTCAGCTCCCATTTTATCGAGCGGCCGTCGATGCGCACCGGCGTTCCGGTTTTCATTCTGCCGGCAACAAAACCGAGCGACACAAGCTGCTCGGTCAGACCCGTACTTTTAGGCTCGGACACTCTGCCGCCCTCGATCTGGACGCGGCCAATGTGCATCAGACCGTTAAGAAAAGTACCATTGGTCAGAACAACCGCCGGTGCACAGAACGATGCTCCGTCGGCAGTCTTCACACCCTTAAGCTTGCCGTCCTCGATGATGAGTTCTACGACAGAATCCTGCCACATATATAGATGCGGCATATTTTCAAGAATCTCGCGCCAAAGGTTTGAGAATTTCGTGCGGTCGCATTGCGAGCGCGGACTCCACATCGCCGGTCCCTTTGAGCGGTTCAACATCCTGAATTGTATTGACGTGCGGTCAGTTATAATTCCCATATAACCGCCGAGTGCGTCTATCTCCCTGATTATCTGTCCTTTTGCTATACCACCGACTGCGGGATTACAGCTCATTTGGGCAATTTTATGCATATCCATCGTGATCAGCAGTGTTTCCGCGCCGAGACGGGCCGCGGCAGCCGCAGCCTCACAGCCGGCATGACCGGCACCAACCACTATCACATCGTAATCAAACTTCATTTGACAAATAAGATATTGTATATAAAGCGATTAAATCTTAGCTTCAAGCATAGCGAGAGCAGCATCCTCATGCGACTCCATAATCTCGCGCTCTCCCGGGCCTTTGTCGTCAATACCGCAGAGATGCAGCACACCGTGTATTATAACTCGCTTCAGCTCTGTATCATAACCGGCATTCACCAGCTCTGCGTTCGAGGCAACCGTGTCAAGAGATATATAGATGTCACCCGAGACCACATCGCCATAGGTGTAGTCGAATGTAATTACATCGGTATAAAAATCATGGTTGAGGAATTGCCTGTTGACTTTGATGATACCCTCGTCATTACAGAATATATAATTGATTTTGCCGAGGGTATAGCCGTGACTTGCTGCAACTTTAGCAATCCAGGCTTCGAGCCGCAGGCGGTCGATTGCGGGCATATCGACATCTTCACATATCCATCTGATCAACTGTCTCATGATAAATAAGAGTACAAAGATAAAAAATATTTTTGATTAGTGGATACTCTGTCGCCAAATGAAATAAGACACCGGCCCCCTGCCCTACCCTACCGGCCTCCACCCTGAAAAATATTATTGAGCGACTACTATAAATTAGCACAAGATATATTTTGGCATATTTACACAAATACTTATCTTTGCAGGCACAAATTCAACCAACAACTCTATATTGCTATCAATATTACACTATAATAGTACTAATTCAAAATTAATGTCACATGAGAAAATTCTACACTTCTGTTTTATCCTGCATTGTCTTAATGCTTTCAGCCACTTTTACATCAACAGCCCAAGAACCCACAGACATTCCTGAAGGATGGGAATATTGGGGTAAGGGTAAATTCACCGACGACATGGTTTCATCTTTCCTTATGCTGGGACCGGTCACGTGTGAGGTAGACATAATCAGAAAGACCGACAACGCAAATTATATACGAATACTCTCACCCTACGGACAAGCCTATGCCGATGCGTTTATGGCTACAAACCAGATACCACTGAAAGAAACAGAATATAACGTAGCGGGAGACAAGTATTTCGAGCTCGATATCACTGACCCCCAAAAAGTAACCCTTCCCGCCTATTGCTACACCGGATGCTCATGGGGTTATGGCGAACTCTACTGGGGACTCGTAGGCACCAACACTTTCTATATTGAAAACAATACCGTCAAAGCCCCGACCAACGGCATGGGTATCATGGACGATACCGGTTTTTACTACGCAAATCAATGGGGTGAGTTTGCCCTCGTACTGCCGGAATCTGACGGAGTAACCGAAATCATTGCCGACGACAACGCACCAATCGAATACTTCGACATGCAGGGACGCAAGGTTGCAAATCCTGAAAACGGCATATATATCCGCCGGCAGGGTACAAAGACAGCCAAAATATATATTAAGTAATCCGCAATACGAAATTTATCAATATACAGGCGGCAGATTCATAGAACTGTCGCCTGTTGTTTTTTCTGGATTTCGTCCGAAAACTCGAAAAAGCCACCTTAACAACTATCATACAATAAGTTGCATAAATTTTGACCGCCTGAGATTTGAAAATTTTCTGCGAGCCGAACAGACGGCAATGATTTTTTGAAAATAAATCGATAAATTTGCAGATAATTTTAACATTATTTCAAATATGATAACACAGTGGCAAAATGAGCTGATGGACGCGGCTCAACCTGAGCGCAAAGAAATTTTTCAAAGATTTTTCAAGACCGGGAAAGGCGAGTATGGTGAAGGCGACATTTTCATCGGCCTGACCGTGCCGGCCAACCGATCGATCAGCAAAAAATACTTCGACCGTCCTCTCGATGAAATTTCCGCGATGCTTGCCTCGCCCATCCACGAATACCGCCTCGGTGCTCTGCTCGCCACCGTCGAGAAATACAAGAAAGCCAAAAGCGACACCGACCGCAGTGCAATAGCCGACTTCTATATCTCGATTTGCCGGCTTGCCAACAACTGGGATCTCGTCGACCTATCTGCCCCGTATATTCTGGGCTGCGAGCTTGCCGCCGGAAAGCACCATGACACCGTGCGACGCCTTGCGACCTCAGAAAGCCTCTGGGAACGTCGCACAGCCGTTGTGGCGACTCTGACTTGTGTCAGACACATGCAGCTCGATTTAGCGCTTGAAATGTGCCTTAAAACGCTTGAAGATCCCGAGCCGCTCATGAGAAAAGCCACAGGCTGGGTTCTGCGCGAGGCCGGCAAGAAAGACATCACTGCGTTGCGCCGCTTCCTATCTGACAACATCGGCCGCATATCATCGACAACCCTCTCCTACGCCACCGAAAAATTCACACCTGCAGAACGCGCAGAGCTGAGGAATATGAGAAATTTGCGAAAAAACTCGTAACTTTGCAGTCACAAAACCAAAGCGATGGATCGTATATCAGCCACTATCATCACCCGCAATGAGGAAGCTCAAATCGAACGATGCCTCGAGTCGCTCAAAGGTGTCGTAGACGAAATTATCGTAGTTGACTCATACTCAATCGACCGTACCACTGAAATCTGCCGCCGCTACGGCTGCAAGATTACGGCGAGAGCCTTCACCGGCTACGGCATACAGCGCCAGTACGCAGTCGGCCTGACGACTTTTCCATACGTGCTGTCAATAGACGCCGACGAAGTGCTGTCGCCCGAACTGCGCGAAGCCATCATCGCGATGAAAAACGAGGGCTTCAAAGACAACATCTATTCGCTGAAGATAATCAACTATTATTGCGGACGCCCGGTGATGCACTCAGGCTGGAAGCCCGTGACACAGGTGCGCCTGTTCAACAAGCGCTATGCCAACTGGAATCTCGTCGACCTCGCCGAGCGCGTCACCTTCCCTAACAGCCTGATGCCTAAAGTGCTCCCCGGATACATCAACCACTACCGCTGCAACAGCAGTAAAGAGCTCGTCAACAAAGAGATGCGCCACTCTGTCATCTATGGTCGCATTCTGGCTTCGCAGAGCCGGCGCATATCGCCGGTCACTCCGGTACTGCGCGCATCGATGACATTCATGAGATGCCATATTCTCGACGGCGCACTGCTCGACGGCTCCTGCGGCATGGAGATAGCCAAAAACAAATTCATGACGACACTCAACTCATATCGCGTCGCCCGAGGCATCATCAAAAAAAGAAAGAGCTGAGACTCTGCGTCCCGGCTCCCTCTGATTCGTTACTTTTATTAATCTTTCTTACAGGTATTTGTCACCGAAGACCATTTTGGCATCGTTGACAACCTGCTTGATGCGCTGTTCCTCGCTCTTGGGGAATATCAGCAGCACGTCGCCGGCATCCGACACAATATAGTCTTCGAGACCGTCGACAACGATAAGCTTCTCGCCGCGCACGGCAAATATATTACCCTTCGAGTTGTAAGACAGTACATTGCAGTTCTGCGTGACATTGCCGTCCTTGTTCTTTGGCGAGATATCATAGAGAGCGCTCCACGTGCCGAGGTCGTTCCAGCCGAAGTTGACCGTCTCGACATAGACGTTTTTGGCTTTCTCCATCACAGCAAAGTCTATCGAAATGCTCATGCAGGCCGGAAATTTCTCTGCGATAGCGGCAGTCTCGGCCTCAGTCGCAAAAGCACCTGCAATTTCGTCGAAATTCGCGGTAATCTCGGGGGAGTATTCTTTCAGAGCATTTTTAATCGACTTGACACTCCACAGAAATATACCTGAATTCCAGAAGAATTCGCCCGATTCGACGAAGACCTCGGCGAGTTTTCTGTCAGGCTTCTCGGTGAAAGTCTTCACCTTGCGGATATGACCTGTGACCTCCTCGCCGATCTGTATGTAGCCGTAGCCCGTCTCGGGCCTCGTCGGCTTGATGCCGAGGGTCAGCAGGGCGTCGTTCTGCTCGACAAACTCAAAGCCGTTGACGACACTTGCCTGAAACTCGAGTTCGCGGGTGATAAGGTGATCGCTCGGCACTACTATCATCGAAGCCTCGGGGTCGATGGCTCCTATATGCCAGGCCGCCCATGCGATGCAGGGCGCGGTGTTGCGGCGCGCCGGCTCAAGCAGTATCTGACTGTCTGACAGCTCTGGAAGCTGCTGCTTCACGAGCGGCGCATACAATTCGTTCGTCACGACGATGATTCGCTCGCTCGGCACGACAGGCAGTATACGGTCATAGCTCATCTGGAGCAACGAGCGTCCGGTGCCGAAGAAATCAAGAAACTGTTTGGGGAGATCAGTGCGGCTATAAGGCCAGAAACGGCTGCCGATGCCGCCGCACATGATAACGCAATATCTTTTGTCCTCTTTCATAAAAGGTTCGTTTTAGATGATGTTAAACTGTCGCTAAGTTAGTATTTTTAGAGTTGACAAACAAAAAAAGATATATTTTTCGTCATTGCAACCACTAAAAGCGTTATCTTTGCCATATAAACAAAAACATTAGGTATGAGAACTAAATATAAGCGTGTACTATTAAAACTCAGCGGCGAATCTCTGATGGGCCACCAGGGCTACGGCATCGACACCGAGCGCCTCGCCCAGTATGCCTCGCAGATTAAAGAAATGGTCGACAACGGCGTCGAGACAGGCATTGTCATCGGCGGAGGCAATATCTTCCGCGGCCTATCGGGTGCGGCCAAAGGCTTCGACCGCGTCAAAGGCGACCAGATGGGCATGCTCGCCACAGTCATCAACTCACTCGCTCTCAGCTCGGCCCTCGAATCTATCGGCCAGCCGGCACGCGTGCTCACCGCCATCGGCATGTTCCCTATCGGAGAGCCCTACGGCAGCCACCGCGCCATCGAGACCCTCCGCCGCGGCGAGGTAGCCATCATCTCGTGCGGCACAGGCAACCCGTTCTTCACAACCGACACCGGCTCGGCTCTGCGGGCCATCGAAATCGAGGCCGACGTCATGCTCAAGGGCACCCGCGTCGACGGCATATACACCGCTGACCCCGAAAAAGACCCGACAGCCACGAAGTTCGACGAAATCACATACGACGAAATCTACAACCGCGGCCTCAAGGTCATGGACCTCACCGCCACAGCCCTGTGCAAGGAAAACAAGATGCCTATCGTTGTCTTCAACATGGACAAGTCCGGCAATCTCGCAAAAGTAGTCGCCGGAGAGCCCGTCGGCACACTCGTCTATCAGCAATAATCACTAAAAACTATATAATCATGATTGAAGTAAAGACTTATCTCGACCCCGCAGAAGAGAAGATGGATCTCGCCGTAGCCTATCTCGACGAATCTCTCGCCCACATCCGCGCAGGCAAAGCCAATCCGAAAATCATCGACGGCATACGTGTCGAATACTACGGCAGCGCTGTGCCCATCTCAAACGTGGCAAACGTCAGCGTCCCCGACGCCCGCACAATCGCAATCACACCCTGGGAGAAAGCCATGTTCAAGGAAATCGAAAAGGCCATCATCAACTCTGAGCTGGGCATAACACCCGAGAACAACGGCGAAGTCATCCGTCTATCGATACCGCCGCTGACCGAGGACCGCCGCAAACAGCTCGTCAAACAGTCAAAAGCCGAGGCCGAGCAGGCGAAAGTCTCTGTCCGCAACGCCCGCCGCGACGCCATCGAAGGCCTCAAGAAAGCCGTCAAACAGGGCATGCCCGAAGACGTCGAGAAAGACGCCGAGGCCTCTGTCCAGAAGCTCCACGACAAATATCTCAAGAAGATTGACGAACTCTTCGCAGCCAAAGAAAAAGAAATTCTCACAGTCTGACAACAGACTCTGTCATCAGATATCAAGAGCAGCCCGGCGGTCTTTGTCGAGCTGCTTTTTTAATTGCTCTATATTGTCAAAACGGCGTTCGTCGCGCAGACGGGCCAGGAAAGACACTTCGATTTCACGGCCATATAGCGAGCCGTCCCAGTCGAAAATATTGACCTCGAGCGTCGTCTCAGGTGCCTCTGAGCCGTCTACCGTCGGCCGCACGCCGATGTTGAGCATACCCCGCTTTGTCTCTCCGTCGTCAAGCGTGACACTGACAGCATAGACCCCGCGGGCCGGCACGAGCAGACTGTCGTCGCCAAGCGAGATATTGGCTGTAGGATAGCCGATAGTCCGGCCGAGACGCTTGCCGCCGACGACTTTGCCCCGTAGGCTGTAGGGGCGCCCGAGCATACGGTCTGCCGAGGCGACATCTCCCCGGGCGAGTGCCGCCCTGATGGCCGAGCTGCACACTCCGTCGCCTCCGTCACCGTCGTATGGCTCGGCGAAGACAACATCGACCCCGACACTGCGTCCGGCCTCGGCATATTGCTCGCGCGAGGTGAGGCGGTCATGGCCGAAGCGGTGATTGAAGCCCATTACAATCTCCCTGACGTCATAGTCATCCCGCAGATGTTTCATATACTGCGACGCCGTCATCAGGCGCGTCGCGTCGTCGAAATCGAGCGTCACGACCCGGTCGATACCGCTGTCGCTCAGAAGCTTGGCGCGTTGATTGTTTGTGGTAAGCCGTTTTGGTGCCATAGCGGCGTTTATGACACTGAGCGGGTGGCGCCCAAATGTCACGACAAGTGTCCCGAGACCGCGCGCGGCAGCCTCGCGTCTGACCTTGTCAAGCAGGAAACGGTGGCCGAGATGCACACCGTCAAACATGCCTATGGTTGCAACACAGCCCTTCATGACCGTCAGATCAGCCCGAGCTTCTTGATTGTGTCGAAGAATTCTGTTCCGGGCGCGACGAGCTGCGTCTTGAATCCCAGTGCGGCGGCCGCGTCGAGATTGGCCTGCGAGTCGTCGAAGAACAGCGTTTCCTCGGGCTTGACGCCTAATTGCCCGACGACATGGTCGAATATGGCTTTTTCGGGCTTGAGAGCGTTAGCCTCGAAAGAGGTGACGATGCCGTCGAAATAATCCTCGCGACAGCGGCCGTCCTTCATGAACTCGTCGCGGATTGTCGCCGCCCACATTATCGGATTGGTGTTGCTGAGCATATAGACCTTATACTTCGCCCGCAATTCTTCGAGCTCGCGGAGACGTCTGACAGGAATTCCGATAAGAAAACGGCAGAAAGCGCGGTCAATCTCACCGTCGGTCACAGGCACGTCAAAACCGCCGTGGAGAACGCGGTGGAACTCGGCGGCGTCGATATCGCCGCGCTCAAGCGCCATAAAAGGACCCTGTTGTGAATATTCGCCGAAATATGACGAGGCATTTTTAAGACCGAGTTCGTCAAACGCCTTGACACACCGGTTTTTATCAATATCCATGATGACCCCGCCGAGGTCAAAAAGCAGATTTTTAATCATAGCCGTCAATGTTATTCTGCCGCAAAATTACTAAAAATTTTGCTATATGGCATTATCTGAGCGAGGCGAGGCGCTCGGTGACGTATGGAGTGGGCTTGATTTTGTCAGCACGTTCGAGATAAGTCTGTGCATTGGCCTGGTCTCCGCTTATAATCAGATAGTTCCCGAGATTGAGCAGCGTATCGTAATGGTCGGGGTCGATTCTGAGGATTCGTTTCCACACGGCCACGGCGGTCTCGAAGTCGCCCTGCAGCGCGTGTCCGCGGGCCAGACATCCGAGGAAATATGTCGATTCGGGCAATCCGGCGAGCATTTTATTGGCAAAAACAACGATTTTCTCGCCGTTGTCACGGAAGAGATAATAGTCGAGCAGCTGTCCGTCGATGGCGCGGGCGAGCCACGGGCAGTCTCGCTGGGCGGTGAGCATGAAACTCTCGTAGACCGACGGCGCGCTGACCTCGAAGGCGGTCGTTCTGACGGCCTCGAAGAGCGAATCGACCTTGACGCCATGCGACATCGCCTGCGACAGAAGGTCTGACGTCGACACCGTGTCACCCATCATGGCCGATGCAACGATGGCATGGGAGTATGTCGCGGCCACGCCCGGCTCCTGTTCAAGCATGAGACCGTACAATGCCTGGGCGCTGGCCCACTCGCGGTTGTCGAAGAAGCGGTCGGCTTTGGCCTCGGTGAGCCTGTAGTCAGTGGCAAAAGCCTGACCCGAGGCAAAAATGGCTGTGATTATTGTAACAATCAGAAGTTTCATATATTTAAAAGTCGTCAGACGCCGATTTGTTCACCGTTTTTCTGAATTTTTCAGTATTTGAACGAACTGCCCCCGAGGAACTCGCGAAGAAGGCTTGTCGGAGGAATGTTGGCGTCGCCGATGGCTGCGAAATAGCTCAGGAACTTGCGCAGACGATAGGCCTCGGCATACTCGGGCACATCGTTGGGCACAGTCTTGAGCAGCGCCTCGGCATACTCTTTCATGACACCGAGCTCGAAGAGCAGCGACGAGTTGAACGTCGCGTCGGCATTCTCCTGGAAGGGGAAAATCCACTTTTCTTCGCCGCGGCGCACACTCGGCCAGCGGCGTATGCTTTCCTCGGGCGACGTCCCGCGATAGCGGGCATCGCGTATGATGCGGCGCAGCAGGCGGTTGTCTGACGTCGGTATCCAGTTATGGTCGTCGATCGACAGGGTCGTCAGCGCCGACACATAGACGCGGTATTTCATATTTTCGGCTATGGCCGCGGTCAGCTCGGGATTGAGACCGTGTATGCCCTCGATAAGCAGGACCGAACCTTCGTCGAGGTGTATCATGTCACCCTTGTACTGGCGGCATCCCAGCTCGAAATTATATGTCGGCAGCTCGACTTCCTCCCCGGCGATGATGGCGTTTAGGTCATCGTTAAACTGCTTGAGATCGAGCGCATAGAGCGATTCATAGTCATAATCGCCGTCTTCGTCGCGCGGAGTGTCCTCACGGTTGATAAAGTAGTTGTCGAGCGATATTATCTGAGGTTTGAGCAGGTTCGTCATGAGCTGTATCGCCAGACGCTTTGTCGTTGTGGTCTTGCCCGACGATGACGGCCCGGCCACGAGCACCACCCTGGCGCCTCCGTCGCGGTAACGGCGCGCTATATCGTCGCTTATGCCGGCGATGATCTTCTCGTGGAGGGCTTCGGCAAGGCTTATCAGTTGCGAGGCCATGCCGTGCTCTACCATGCGGTTGAGCTCGCCGACATTCCTGACGCCGACGATGCTGTTGAAGCGCAGATAGTCGACAAAGGCCTTGAACATCTTTTCCTGTCTGACTTCATGCGACACCTCCGACGGATTGCTGCGGTCGAAGCCGAGCAGCAGAAGCCCCTCATGATAGGGTCTCAGGGCAAAGACCGACAACCAGCGCGTCGACTGCACCAGCGGCCCGTAATAGCTGTCACAGATGCCGTCGAGCGAATAGTAGCGGGTATATAGCTCGCGCGTCGTCTCGAGCAGTTCGACCTTGTCGTCGAGGCCCTGGGAGCGGAATATCTCGATGGCGTCGGCGGTGAGACATTCATGAGGCTCGAAGGGCAGGTCGCGCGCTATGAGGTCATTCATCTCGGCCGTGAGAGTCTCGGCAGTCGACTCGCCTACAGTGCCGGCGCCGTCGAGACGGCAGTAGTAGCCGCCCGAAATCGTGTGCTCGATGCGGAGCCGGGCACCCGGATAGCAGCGTGCAACGGCCCTGTAGAGCAGCATGCACAGCGAGCGGGTGTAGACCCTCGTCGCCGACGCCGTCGTCAGCGGCTGGAACTCGACCTGCTTGGGATGATAGAGCTCAAACCAGAGGTCTTCGTTCTTGTTGTTTACGAGGGCGCATACCGGCTCGAAGCCGAGACGTCCGGCAAGCCGGCGCCCTATCTCGCCGAGAGTCTCGCCTCGCGGTATTTCTATATATTCTGACAGATTTTTAACGTATATGCTCAGTTGTCGGGTCATCGTGATTCGGGTATGGATTATTTGTTTTTAGTCTCTGCAAAGTTAAGTAACGCGGCGGCTTTATCATTGTTCTGAATGTCGGCAAATCTTTTCTTTTTAGTTAATTTTTCAAAAACACCACCTGCGACGCTTTTTTAGGCAACATTAACTTATATATAGCGATTTGCGAAATGTAAATTATTTAACTTTGCGGCAAATTTTTAACAAAAAAGATAGCCATGTCTGAAGATATCCCGTCAAAACACAGCGACAGCGTCGTCATCATACCGATGTATAACGAATGTGAGAATGCATCGGCTATCATCGACGCCGTCATTTCACTGGAGCACGACTTTGACATTCTTGTCATCGACGACAATTCGCCCGACGGCACCGCCGCCATCGTCAAAAAGAAGATGGAGCAATATCCCGGACGCGTCCATATCATCGAACGCAAGGGCAAGCTGGGTCTCGGCACGGCTTATATCACAGGATTCAAATGGTCGGTCGATCACGGCTATGACTTTATCTTCGAGATGGACGCCGACTTCTCGCACAACCCGGCCGACCTCATGAAACTCTATCATGCCACCGCTGTCGAAGGCGCCGACGTCGCCATCGGCTCGCGATATGTCACCGGCGTCAACGTCGTCAACTGGCCGATGGGGCGTGTGCTGATGTCTTATTACGCATCGAAATACGTCAGACTCGTCACCGGGCTGCCTATCCACGACACCACCGCAGGCTTCGTCTGCTAC
This sequence comes from uncultured Porphyromonadaceae bacterium, assembly GCA_902493335.1. Classification (GTDB taxonomy): domain Bacteria; phylum Bacteroidota; class Bacteroidia; order Bacteroidales; family Muribaculaceae; genus CAG-873. Next base: position 28,631 of record CABUPJ010000024.1, on the reverse strand, counting down.
CGCCGCCGCGTCCTCGAGGCTCTGCCGCTCGACGAAATAAAATTCAAGGGCTATGCCTTCCAGATCGAGATGAAATTCACAGCCTCGAAATACGGCTTCAAAGTCGTCGAGGTGCCTATCATCTTCGTCAACCGCGTCCTTGGCACAAGCAAGATGAACAGCGGCATTTTCGGCGAGGCCGTCTTCGGCGTCATCAGGCTCAAATGGAACAGTTTCTTCAAGAAATATCCCGATTACAGCCGCAAATGAACCGCCGTCTGATTCATAACGCCGACATTGTCACCGGCACAGGCGGCCGCTTCGCCGGCTACGTCATCATCGACGGCGAGACCATCGCCGCCGTAGCTCCCGGCAAGCCCGACACCGCGCTTTTTGAGAACGCCGAAGTCACCGACGCCCGCGGCTGCCTGCTGCTGCCCGGCGCCATCGACTGCCATGTCCACTTCCGCGAACCCGGCCTGACTCAAAAGGCCACCATAGCCTCGGAGAGCCGCGCCGCTGTTGCCGGAGGCGTCACATCGTTCATCGACATGCCCAACACCGTGCCGCAGACGACAACATCGGCCCTTGCCGACGACAAAGCCGCCATCGCCGCGCGTGACTCGGTAGCCAACTATGCCTTCTTCATCGGTGCCACAAACGATAATATCGACGAACTCCTTGCCGCCGACTACAGCCGTATCGCCGGCGTCAAGCTCTTCATGGGCTCGTCGACAGGCAACATGCTTGTCGACAGACAGTCGGCCCTCGACGAACTTTTCAGCCGCGTCAAAGCCCGCATAGTCGTCCACGCCGAAGACGAGGCCACCGTCAGAGCCAACGCCGGGGCCATACGGGCCGAATACGGCGATGACGCGCCCGTCAGCCTGCACACACGCATGCGCAGCGCCGAGGCGTGCTACAAGGCATCCAAAGCCGCCGTCGACCTCGCCCGACGCACCGGCGCGCGCCTGCATATCGCCCATCTCTCGACCGCACGCGAGCTCGAACTGCTCACACCGGGCCCGACTACGGCCGACAAACAGATCACAGCCGAGGTCTCGCCCCACCATCTTCTCTGGACAGAAGACGATTACGCCGACCGCGGCGCCCGCATAAAGATGAATCCTGCAGTCAAGACCGCAGCCGACCGCCGGGCTCTCGTCGAAGCCGTCAGAAACGGCCTAATCGACATTATCGCCACAGACCATGCCCCTCACCGCCAGGCCGACAAGGAGGGCAGCCTCTTCAAGGCCGCCTCGGGCGCGCCGATGGTCGAGTTCTCGCTCATCGCCGCCTTGTCGCTCTTCACTCCCGAAGTCGTCGCCGAACGCATGGCCGCCGCACCCGCACGCCTATTCTCCATCGACCGCCGGGGCTCGATAGCGCCTGGAAACTATGCCGACCTCGTCCTGGTCGACCCACATTCACCACATACCGTCAAAGACAGCGACGTCACAAGCCTATGCGGCTGGACACCCGTCGACGGCCTCACTTTCAGCCATCGCGTCATCAAAACGTGGGTCAACGGCAACTTATGCTTTGACAACGGCGTTATAAAAGATGACAAACGAGGCAAAGCACTTTCTTTTAGCAGAATCTGACCCAAAATGACAGAATCGAAAATCAACATCACCGGCCTGACCTCACGGCAAGCCGAAGAAAACCGTCGTCTCTACGGCGCCAACATTCTCACACCGCCGCCAAAGCCATCGCTCTTCAAAAAATTCATCGGCAGCTTCAGCGACCCGCTCATCAGAATCCTGCTCGTCGCCCTGCTGCTGTCTGTCGGCATCTCGGTCTATGAATATGCCGGCGGCATCAAAGGTCTGAGCGTCTTCCTCGAGCCTCTGGGCATTTTCATCGCCGTCATGCTGGCGACCCTCATAGGTTTCTGGCTCGAAGTCAGTGCCGAAAAGAAATTCGACATCCTCAACCGTGTCAATGACGACCTGCTCGTCAAAGTCATCCGTGACGGCCATGTCACACAGGTGCCGCGGCGCGACATCGTGCGCGGTGACATCGTCGTCCTCGACTCGGGCGACGAGATACCGGCCGACGGACACCTCATCGACAGCATAAGCCTCACCGTCAACGAGAGCACTCTCACGGGTGAGCCTATCGTCAACAAATCACATCTCAAAGTCGACGCAGACAGCGACGCGACTTATCCGACCGACGCTCTGATGCGCGGCACCACCGTCGTCGAGGGCCGCGCCGTCATGGAAGTGACCGCCGTCGGTGACGCCACCGAGTATGGCAAAGTATACGAGGCCGCCCAGATCGATACAGGCGTCAAAACTCCCCTGACTCTGCAGTTTGAACGCCTCGGGCGACTCATATCGACAATGAGTTATATCATCGGCGCACTCATCGTCATCGGACGCTGCCTCATCTTCGACTGGGGCGCCGCCTCGACCGTCGAGATCACCGACTATCTGCTGACGACAGTCATGCTCGCCATCACCCTCATCGTCGTCTCGGTGCCCGAAGGTCTCCCCATGAGCGTCACGCTGAGTCTCGCCCTGAGCATGAGGCGCATGCTCGCCAGCAACAACCTCGTGCGCAAGCTTCACGCCTGCGAAACCATGGGCGCCACGACAGTCATCTGCACAGACAAGACCGGCACTCTCACCCGCAACCGCATGAGCGTCGCCGTCACAGATTTCTACGACCCCGAAACCAAAAACGCCGTCAGCACCGCCGCACGCATCGTCGACGAGGCCATCGCCGTCAACTCGACGGCATTCCTCGAAGTCAACGACAGCGGCACACCCGCCGTCGTCGGCAATCCTACCGAAGGAGCCATGCTGACATGGCTTTTCGACCGCGGCATAGATTACCTGAAACTGCGCGAGGACACCGCCGTCGTCAGCCAGCTGCCGTTCTCGACCCAGCGCAAATATATGGCCACAGTCGTCATCTCGGCCGTGACGGGCCGCAAGACCGTCTATGTCAAAGGCGCTCCCGAGATAGTCCTCGACCTCTGCGCGAGCGTCGCCGGAGGAGTCAGCCGCGACAGCATAGCCGCCGAACTCGCTTCATATCAGGCCAAGGCGATGCGTACCCTCGGCTTCGCATACGCCTTCGTCGACGACGACAGCGATGTCATAGCCGACGGACGCGTCAATGCCCCGGGACTCATTTTCATGGGCGTCGCCGGCATCGCCGACCCCGTCCGCGACGACGTCCCTGACGCCATCCGCAAATCTATCGACAGCGGCATCAATATCAAGATTGTCACCGGCGACACTCCGGGCACAGCCAAGGAAATAGGCCGTCAGGTCGGACTTTGGTCTGACTCTGACAGCGACGACTGCATCATCACCGGCACCGACTGGGCCGCTCTCGACGACGACAGCGCCCGTCAGCGCGCTAAAAAACTGAAAATCATGGCCCGCGCCCGACCGACCGACAAAGCCCGTCTCGTGCGTCTGCTTCAGGACGAAGGCGAAGTCGTCGCCGTCACAGGCGACGGCACCAACGACGCCCCGGCACTCAACGCCGCCCAGGTCGGTCTCTCGATGGGCGACGGCACGGCCGTAGCCAAAGAGGCCAGCGACATCACCATAATCGACAACTCGTTTGCCTCGATTACCAAAGCCGTCATGTGGGGGCGCTCGCTTTATCAGAACATCCGCCGTTTCATACTCTTCCAGCTGACAGTCAACCTTGTCGCCAGCCTGACGGTCGTCGCAGGCGCCTTTACAGGCACCGAGTCGCCCCTTACGGTGACACAGATGCTCTGGGTCAACCTCATCATGGACACCTTCGCGGCGCTGGCCCTGGCCTCGCTCCCTCCGAGCGAAGAGGTCATGAACCGACCGCCGCGCCGCCGCAGCGATTTCATCATTTCGCGCCCGATGTATACACGCATCATCGGCGTCGGACTGCTCTTTACCGTCGTGATCTATGGACTGCTGCAATATCTGCGCATCTACCGCATCGAATCGCTCACACAGTTTAACTTCTGCGACTATCTCGGCTCGATATTCACCGTCGGAGGCGACAATCTGACGCCTGCCGACCTGACGATACTCTTCACCTTCTTCGTCTTCCTGCAGTTCTGGAACCTTTTCAACGCCCGCGCGTTCGACAGCGGCCACAGTGCCTTCAACGACGCCCGTCACAGTCTCGTCTTCTTCGCTACCCTCGGCGTCATCATCGCCGGACAGTTCCTGATCGTCTACGTCGGCGGCGAGATGTTCAACGTCGTCGCCCTGCCCTTCAGCGAAATGCTCACCATCCTGGCCGTCACCTCCCCCGTCATGCTCATCCCCCTCGCCTACGACCTCCTCGCCCACGCCCTCCGCAAAAAATAAGGTCCGGCGGTCTTAATATATTCTGTTTCTTTTGTCCTTCTGTCCTTATGTTCATGATTGTGCATCGTGCATTATGCATCATTAGTGGTGAAATAAAATATCATTTGGTTAAAATATTAACACTTGGATTCAAACAGACTGTATTTTAGATTGTTCTTTTCATACCAACTATAAACAGATGTGAATATGGACAGTCAGATTAAAATAAAAGCCGGTTTAATTGACAGACTTAAGGATGTAAGCGAGATTCTCAACATCGTTCCCTCTGAAGTTATCGAGCAATTTGCCGTCAGCACTAATGTTGACAGACATGTCAAACTCCTTCAGGGCGGTCTGATGTTCAACATGCTCCTCCACATGCTGCTTACCGAGAACAGGATTAGTCAGCGTGTGGCGCGTGAGGTACTCACGGGCAAGATGTACGAGTTTCCCGTGCAGCCCAAAAGCAACCGCGTCATCGCCGACCACACCAGCATAACGAAGCGGCTTGCAAGCATCAAAGTCGAATTCTTCCGCGACCTCTATGAGAAATTCCGTGATACGATATCCTCACTGTATCAGCCTGTTGAACTCAGAAAGCTGCATCTTTGCCCGGTGGATTCCACCATTGTGGCCGAGACCTGCAACAAGCTCGCCGAGGGCTTTCTCCACGGCGCCAAGGGCAAGGACGGGCGTCAGCGCAGGCATGTCAAATACAGCGAGGTATTTGATGGCCTGAGCGTTCTGGGAGTATGCTTTAACGACGACCCTTCAAGGCAGGCCGAGAACAACGCACTGCCCGGGGTCATACGCAAGGCCGCCAGATATGACCGTCTCCACAGGAATCTATACATAATAGACCGTGGCCTGACGGGCTCAAAGACACTCGGCGCGTTGAGCTGTCAGGACGGCGGGACTCACAATGGAGAGCTCCAGGACAAGGTAAACTTTCTGGTGCGGATATCCGATTCCCGCAGGACCGAGACGGTCGGGAAGCTCGAATGCGATACAAGAGAGTATGCGGTCGACAGTACGCACAGGATTGTCATCAGCGAGTTTGACGAGGTGCGTATCTTCAGCTCCGCTTCGGCAGTGCCGGACCCGGGCATTTACCGCCATGTCAAGGCTACGCTGTACGAAGACACTGTCGATGCCGCAGGAAATGTCGTCAATACTACCCAAAGCATCATCAATCTCCTGACAGACGTCGACGACATCACCGCAACCGAGATGCTTGAAGCATATAGAAAACGCTGGATGATAGAAGTTTTCTTCAAATTTATCAAGCAGAACCTCGATTTCTCCCATCTCCTGTCCACCTCCGCAAACGGTCTACAGGTCATGATGTACATGACAATGATTGCAGCCATGATGATCCTTATTTACGGCAAGGCTTGCGGACTGGGCTTCCGTACAGCCAAAGTTCGTTTCGACTATAAAGTGGAATCCATGACCGTCGCCCAGATGATACTTTTATCAGGCGGGAACCCTGCAGAGTTCATGAGAAAATATGGAGTATCATTGCCACGATGGGGCACAGCAGGCACATATATCCAGCCCTTTGGAGGCATGTCCGCCGTTACTGACTGTGAATATGTCCTCAATACTCTTAAACAAGTTTAAGTTTCACCACTAATGATTATGCATCGTGCATTGCCCTGATTTCTGAGAAAATTTAAATAAAATCAAATAAGTATGAAAATTTGGTGTGTTATTGCAAATTAATTGACTACCTTTGCCGATGGTTGGAGCGAATGACCGCTTTCACCTCTTAAGTAACCTTAAAAGACTATAACAAACCAGCAGTTATCATGTTAGAGAAAACCAATGTGAAAGTTCTCGACAAGGTCGTCGTCCGCTTCTCGGGAGACTCGGGAGACGGCATGCAGCTTGCCGGAAATATCTTTACAAACGTGTCTGCCGGCATTGGCAACCAAGTGTCGACCTTCCCCGACTATCCGGCTGAAATACGCGCCCCGCAGGGCTCGCTCAGCGGTGTCTCGGGCTTCCAGGTGAGCGTCGGCACAGGCGTCCACACCCCCGGCGACCAGTGCGACGTGCTGATAGCCATGAATCCCGCGGCGCTAAAGCAGAATGTCAAATTCCTCAAACCCGGCGGCGTAATCATAGTCGACATCGACTCGTTTAAGGAAGCAGACCTCAAAAAAGCGCTTTTCACCACCGACGAACCGTTTAAAGAGCTCGACATCACAGCTCAGGTCGTCGAGGTGCCCGTCACATCGATGACAAAGGCGGCCCTCGCCGACAGCGGCCTCGACAACAAGAGCATCCTCAAATGCCGCAACATCTTCGCGCTCGGCCTCGTCTGCTGGCTCTTCGACCGTCCTGTCGAGAGCGCCAAGCGTCACCTCGCAAAGAAATTCGCCAAAAAACCCGCCGTCTTCGAAGCCAACTCGCTCGTCCTCGACGCCGGTTATAACTACGGCCACAATATCCATGCCTCGGTATCGACCTACCGCATCGAGACCGAAGACCCCCGTCCGGGCATCTACACCGACATCAACGGCAACACCGCCACAGCCTGGGGCCTCATCATGGCCTCTGAGAAATGCGGCCGCCCGCTCTTCTTAGGCTCATATCCCATCACTCCGGCGACAGACATTCTCCACGAGCTGGCAAAGCGCAAAGATCTCGGCGTCAAAGCCTGCCAGATGGAAGACGAAATCGCCGGCGTCTGCTCGGCCATCGGCGCCTCGTTTGCCGGCAACCTCGCCGTGACATCGACCTCGGGCCCCGGTCTGGCGCTCAAGAGCGAAGGCATAGGCCTCGCCGTCATCGCCGAGCTGCCCCTCGTCGTCATCGACGTACAGCGCGGCGGCCCCTCGACCGGCCTGCCCACAAAAACCGAACAGACCGACCTGATGCAGGCCCTCTACGGCCGCAACGGCGAATCACCCGTGGCTGTTGTCGCCCCCGCGTCGCCCACCGACTGCTTCACCATGGCCTTCGAAGCCTGCCGCATCGCCGTCGAGCACATGACCCCTGTCATCCTCCTCAGCGACGCCTTCATCGGCAACGGCTCGTCGGCATGGCGCATACCCGAAGCCGACGAATATCCCGCGATCAAGACACCTGACGTGCCCGCCGAACTCCGCGACGGCAGCTGGCGTCCCTACATGCGCGACAGCGAAACACTCGTTCGCTACTGGGCCGTTCCAGGCACCGAAGGCTGTGCCCACCGACTCGGCGGCCTCGAGAAAGACGCCAACACCGGCGCAATCTCGACCGACCCCGCCAACCACGAGAAGATGGTCATGACACGCCGTCAGAAAATCGCCAATATCGCCAACGACATACCCGCGCTCGAAGTGCTCGGCAATCCCGACGCCGACACACTCATCATCGGCTGGGGCGGCACATACGGCCATCTCCACACAGCCGCCGACGAACTCTGCGCCGCTGGTCGTCCCGTGGCATTCGCCCACTTCAGATATATCAACCCGCTGCCGGCCAACACCGGCGAGATCATCAGCCGCTACAAACGGGTGATTGTGGCCGAGCTCAACACCGGCATGTTCGCCGATTATCTCCAGGCCAAATTCCCCGGCGTCGAAATCAAGCGTATCAACAAGATCCAAGGCCAGCCCTTCCTCGTGAGCGAACTGGTCGAGGGTGTCATCAAATTAATGGATAAATAAGAGTCTGATATGGAACAGAACAACTATAAAGCATCCGACTACAAGAACGACCAGTCTGTGCGCTGGTGTCCGGGCTGCGGTGACCACGCCATACTCAACACCCTCCACAAGGCCATGGCCGAACTGGGCGTCGCGCCCCACAAGACAGCCGTCATATCAGGCATCGGCTGCAGCTCGCGTCTGCCCTACTATATGAACACCTATGGCTTCCACACCATCCACGGCCGTGCGGCAGCCATAGCCACAGGCTTCAAGGTAGCCAACCCCGAGATGACCGTCTGGCAGATTTCGGGCGACGGCGACGGCCTCGCCATCGGCGGCAACCACTTCATCCATGCCGTCCGCCGCAACATCGACATCAACATGCTCTTGTTCAACAACAAGATCTACGGCCTCACCAAAGGCCAGTATTCGCCCACAAGCGCCCGCGGCTTCGTCTCTAAATCATCGCCTTACGGCACGACCGAAGACCCATTCATCCCCGCCGAGCTCGTCTTCGGCGCCCGTGGCAACTTCTTCGCCCGCTCGATTGATGTCGAGCTCGCCACCTCGGTCGAGGTAATGGTTGCCGCCGCACGCCACAAAGGCGCGTCAGTCGTCGAGATACTCCAGAACTGTGTCATCTTCAACAACGGCATCCACACACCCATCACCGACCGTGAGGTACGCGCCGACAAGACCATCCACCTGCGCCACGGCGAGAAGATGATCTTCGGCAAAGACAAAAACCGCGGTCTCGTCCAGGACGGCTTCCTGCTCAAAGCCGTCACTATCGGTGAAGACGGCTACACCATCGACGACGTCCTCGTCCACGACGCCCACTGCCAGAGCAACTTCCTCCACCAGCAGCTCGCCATGATGGACGGCGACACCCTGCCCCTCGCCGTCGGCATCATCCGCGACGTCGAGGCCATCACCTACGACGAAGGCGTCTCGAAGCAGGTCGAGGAAGTCCGCGCCAAAAAAGGCTTCGACAACCTCCGCTCGATGATTCTCGCCGGCGAAACCTGGACAGTCGAATAACCCGCCCCCGTTTCCCCAACCCCATACCCCGGCCCCGCCCCACATCACTGGAGCGGGGCCGCGCTTTTTCTTTACCAAAAGTTTTAGCATTGTAAAGCAGGCAATTACAGCTAATTTATCAAAGAAAATTTTGGATTGACAAAGAAATCAAACGACCTTATTTTGTTTTTTTCAATAACATGACCCTAAATCCATTGCGGTTAAGCCAAGACTTGGCATGTATTGCATTGGTTCTTAGTTGAAAGCAATAAGTTGTCGTATACTGATGATGACGTCCGACAGGACGTCCGTGGTTTCATAACCGGGTACATCAAGGCCATCGGCCGAGATGTGCCCGGTAAAGTGCTAAGTTTATTTAGATGTCTGGAAGACATCGATTTAACCAACTATGTCGCTTATCGATGCTTTTAGACAATTAGCCATAGATTTGATAAAATTTGAGCTGAAGATGGCTAATTCCAAGAATCATATAGTTCATCTGATGAACAGATAAGTGAAAAGATAAAAAAATATGACTGATGCAGGTGAAACTCGAACTGAAGATAGTCAATGCTGAAATTTTTACTGTCTCAAAAAGGGGGCAGAAAGAGGGGCAGAAAGAGGGGCAGAAAGAATTGACTCCTCGCCAAATGAAAATAATTCATCTATTGGGGGAAACACCCGACACCACCATCACGCATATTGCTGAAATATTGACAATTACATATCGTACGGCTCGTAGAGAAATGGATTATCTTCAAAAAATTGGAATTCTATCGCGTGAAGGTGGTCGTAAAGAAGGACATTGGGTTATAAATAAAGGGGAACTACCTACGACTAAATGATTATTTTGAGTTTTTCTATTCTTTGACCGGGGCCGGCTTGCGTCTTACAACGTGGTTTTGGTTATTGAATTTGTTAAATTTTGGCTGATATTAGAATATTTTAGCTATATTTGACAGCTAATTGCCTATCTATGCCTCGGAAGCCACGGAGCGGACCGGCCGCTTCGTAAGCCTTGTGTCGCGCAGGTATGCTTTAGTTGTTTAACTGACAATTTTTTACATAACAATAAATACAACCACTAAACAATTTATGAGACTGAAACTGTTTCTGCTACTGCTTCTGACGGCAACACTGCCGTCACTGGCACAAACTGCCACCGTCGTCGGCATCGTTACCGACGGTTCTAACGGCAGTCCGGTCAGCGGAGCCTATGTCACCCTCCAGGACAGGGGCGTCTCGGCGACCACAGGCTTCAACGGCGACTTCCGCGTCACCGGTGTACAGCCCGGAGATATTTATATTATCGTCACCTGCGACGGCTATCAGAGCGCCGGCTTCAACGCCACCGTCACAGCGCCCTCGACCGACCTCGGCACAATCACCCTCACGCCCGACTCGGCCGATGACTTCTACGGCGACAACGAAGACATGATCTTCGACGAATCGGTCCTCGAAGACGAGGAAGGCAACACCCAGGGCATCGCTGCCCTCACAGGCGCCAACGACGACATATACTACAGCACGGCGTCATATAACTTCTCGCCGATGTACTTCCGCTACCGCGGCTATGACAGCGAGTATCAGACAGTCTATATCAACGGCGTGCCTTTCAACGACCTCATCCGCGGCCGCTTCAACTTCTCGAGCCTCCTGGGCATGACAAGCCGCGCCTTCAGAAACAAGACAACCACGATAGGCATGGGCGCCGCAAACTACGGCTTCGGCAGCATCGGCGGCAGCACCAACTACAACACCGTCACCGACCTCTATGCGCCGGGCTTCAACGGCAGCCTCGCCTTCACAAACTCCAACTATATGCTACGCGCCATGGCCACATATGCCTCGGGCGTCAACAAACACGGCTGGGCATACACCGTCAGCGGCATCGGACGTTATGCCAACGAAGGTGTCATCGAAGGCACATTCTACAACTCGGGCGGCCTCTTCCTCTCGGTCGAGAAAATCTTCACCCCCAACCACTCGCTGACTCTCCCCGCCTTCGGCGGCCCGACACAGCGCGCCACAGCCCAGGCCACCTATCAGGAAGCCTATGATCTCGCCGGCTCTAATCTCTACAACCCCGCCTGGGGCTGGCAGGACGGCAAAAAACGCTCGTCGCGCATCACCGAGACATTCGACCCCACCGTGATGCTCAACTATATCTTCAAGAAAAACAACACCACGGTCAACACATCGGCCGCAATGCGCTGGGTAAGATACACCCGCACGGCCATACAGTACTATCAGGGCAATAACCCCGACCCGTCGTACTACCGCAACCTGCCATCATACTACAAAGACAGCCCCGCGCAGTTCGACATGTACACCGACCTCTGGAAACATGACAAATCATTCCGACAGATCGACTGGGACGAACTCTATCAGATGAACTACCTCAACAACATCCAGAACGAGACACTCCCCGAAGCCGACAAGAAAGGCTCGTCATATATCATGGAGAACCGCGTCAGCAACCAGGTCAACGCCATCTTCAACAGCTATGTCAACACCCGCATCAACGACTGCATGAGCCTCCAGGGCGGCGTGACATTCAACTACACCAAAGCCTCGTTCTACAAGACCGTCCGCGACCTCATGGGCGGCGAATTCTGGATCGACGTCGACCCCTTCAGCCTCCGCGAGTTTGCCATCGCCCCCGACAACCTCCAGAATGACCTCGACCACCCCAACCGCCGAGTCAAGGAAGGCGACAAATTCGGCTACAACTATGACATCCGTGCCCTTCAGGCCACGGCATGGCTCCAGAATGTCATCACCCTGCCCCACTGGGATGTCAACTACGGCATCAAGATGAGCTACACACAGTTCCAGCGCGAAGGCTATATGCGCAACGGCCGCGCTCCGCAGAACTCGCTCGGCAAGAGCGACATGCTCAAATTCGACAACGGCGCCATCAAGGCCGGCGCGACCTATAAGCTCAACGGTCGCAACTACTTCAGCGCCCATGTCGAATATGGCACACGCTCGCCGCTGGTCGACAACGTCTTCATCGCTCCGCGCGTCAAGAACACCGTCGCCGCCAACGTCGAGAGCGAACGCGACTTCTCGGCCGACCTCGGCTATACATGGAACTACCGCCGTTTCCGCGGATCACTGACCGGCTTCTACACCCAGGTCGACAACGGCATCGAGCGCACAGGCTTCTATGACGACTACTACCGCACCTACACCAACTATGTGCTCACCGGCGTCAAGCGCGTCTACAAAGGCGTCGAGCTCGGCATGGCATACAAGATCACACCCTCGATCACAGCCACATTCGCCGGCACATACGCCCGCTACCAGTATAAAAACAACCCCCAGGGCACACGCACATTCGAGAACGGCCTTCATCCCGACACCACACAGACTGTCTATCTGAAGAACTTCTACCTCGGTTCGACACCTCAGACACAGTGTAACCTCGGCATCGACTGGGCCGCTCCCGGCAACTGGTTCTTCAACATCAACGGCACATTCCAGGGCGACGCCTACGTCAACCTCTCGCCGCGCTATCACGAACAGTTCCCCGGTCTGGCCTCGGCCGACATCTGGGACGGTGGTGTTCCCACCCGCGAGCAGCTCGAAGCCAAAATCGAAGAACTCACCGACCAGGACAAACTCAAAAACGCCTTCACCCTCAACCTGTCAATCGGCAAACTAATCTACATCAACCGCAAGGTGTCGATGAACATCAACCTCAACGTCTACAACGTCCTCAACAACCGCGATGTCGTCACCTACGCCTACCAGCAGGGCCGACTCAACGAAACGACCTACGACCGCAACGCCTACCCCAACCGCTACAGCTACGCGCAGGGCGTCAGAGCGTTCCTCAACATCGGCGTAAGATTCTAACGACTGTATAAACATTACAAAATGAACATCACGACAATGAAAAAGTCACTATTATATATCACATCACTGCTGTTGAGCGCCACGGCAATGACATCGTGCGACGACGACTTCGCCCGTCCGCCGATTGTGATGCCCGAGGCTGAAATGGCCGGTCAGGAAAACATCACCATCGCCGGACTCAAAGACCTCTACTGGCAGAATGAAAACAACTATGCCGTGGAGACAACCGTCAACCCCGAGGGAAACAACTACATCCTCAAGGCACGCGTGATCTCGACCGACATCAACAGCACCCTCTACAACTATATTTATGTCGAAGACGAAACCGGCGGCATGAGCATCGCCGCGCGTCAGGTGAAATCAAGCCAGAAGCTCGCCACCCAGTTTGCTCTCGGCCAGGAAGTATATATCAACGTCAGCGGTCTATATGCAGGCCGCTACGCCGGACTCTTCCAGCTCGGCGCACTATCTGACAAAGGCGGCACGACATTCCTCGACAACGCCGTACTCCTCGAGCACATGCAGGCCAACGGTCTCGCCGAGCCCGAACTCATCACCTATAAAGACGTCACTCTCGCCGAGCTCAAGAGTGCCCTCAACTCTCAGGAGACAATCAAAGAGATTATGGCAACAAGCGTCAGAATCAGCGGCGTGACATTCTCGCAGCCCGGTACCAAGTTCATCCCCACCGAAGGCCAGGACAACAGCATAGCCTTCAAAGACGCCGACGGCAACTCGATGGTCATCCGTCTCAACCGCTACTGCACCTTCGGCCGCGACCTCATCCCCTCGGGCACAGGCTCGATCAAAGGCATCCTCGGCTTCTTCAACAACGACTGGCAGCTTATCATCAACAGCATCGACGACCTCGAAGGCTTCACAGCCGCCGAAAATCCCGACACTCCCGATAACCCTGACCAGCCCTCGACCGGCGACGGCGACGGCACAGAGGCCGCGCCCTATAACTGCGCCGCTGTCATCGGCGGTGCCACAGGCACAGACAAATGGGTCAAAGGCTATATCGTCGGATGGGTCGACGGCATGAACCTCGCCGAAGGCGCCAAGTTCAACAACACCGGCGCAACAGCCTCCAACCTCCTCCTTGCCGACAATCCCGAGGAAACAAATCTCGGCAACTGCATCCCCGTGCAGCTCCAGAGCGGAACTGACGCCCGCACAGCACTTAACCTTAAAGACCATCCCGACAACTATAAGAAAGAAGTCACAATCAAAGGCAGTCTCGAGAAATACTTCGGCGCAGCAGGCGTAAAGAGCGTAAGCGAATACAAGATTGACGGCGCCGAGACTCCCGACGTGCCTACCGACCCCGTCAGCTTCATCGACGAGACCTTCGAGACAGGCCTGCCCGCCGGATGGGCCAACATAAAGGTTTCGGGCGACAAGCAGTGGTATCAGACATCTTACAGCAACAACGGCTACGCTGCCATGACCGGTTTCAAAGGCACTCAGCCGCCCTTCGACGCATGGCTGCTCACACCGGCCATCGACATGAGCAAAGTGACCGACAAAAACCTCACCTTCGACACCCAGGTCAACGGCTACGGCTCGACAACCTCTGTCTTCGAAGTCTATGTTCTGACATCAGCCGACATCGCTTCGGCCACCAAGACCAAGCTCAATCCCGCCATCGCCGTGGCTCCCGAATCGGGCTACTCAAGCTGGACCAATTCGGGCAATGTCAGCCTCGCCGACTACAGCGGCATCATCTACTTAGGCTTCAGATTCTATGCCACACAGGACACCAATTATGCCACATGGTGTGTCGACAACGTCAAAGTAGGCTCTGCACAGTAATCCTAACCCCCAACAGTCAAGACAAATGAAAACATTCAGATATTACATAAGCGGGGTTGCGGCAGCCATGATGCTCGCCGTCGCACCCGCCTGCCAGGACGATGTCGACGCTCCCAAAGTCGACGTTCCCGTGGCCTCTCAGCAGGCAAACATCTCGATTCTCGAGCTCAAGACCCTCTTCTGGAACGATGCCGTCAACTATGCCGACACAATCATGGCCCGTGAGGACGGCAGCCACTATATCATCAAGGGGCGCGTCGTCTCGACCGACGAAGAGAGCAACATCTACAAAAGCCTCGTCATTCAGGACGAGACAGCCGCAATGGCTTTCTCGATCAACTCATATAACCTCTACCTCAAATATCGCCGCGGCCAGGAGATTGTCGTCGATGTCACAGGCATGTATATAGGCAAATACAACGGCCTCCAGCAGATCGGCATGCGCGAATTCTACGAACAGGGCAACGTCTGGGAAGTATCGTTCATGTCGCCCGAGCTCTTCGACTCTCACACCGAGCTTAACGGCCTCCCCGAGGTCGAGAAAATCGACACCCTCGTCGTCAACAGCTTCGACGAACTGCCGACAGGCCCCGAAGGCCTCCGCGCCACTCAGAGCCGCATCGTCCGCTTCAACAACGTCGAGTTCCAGAACGGCGGTGTCGAGCAGTTCTCGACCTACCAGTCGAGCGGCGTCAACCAGAACATCGTCGACGTCAACGGCTCGTCGCTCCCTGTGCGCACAAGCGGCTACTCGACATTCTGGAGCAAGACCCTTCCCACAGGCCGCGGTGACGTCGTCGCCATCTGCAGCTACTACGGCACAACCGGCTGGCAGCTGATGCTCAACGGCTACAACGGCTGTATGAACTTCGGCAATCCCACAGTCGCCCCCGGCACCGAGGACAATCCCTACACCGTCGACGAAGTCGTCGCCTTCGAACAGGCCGAGAAACCCGCCCGCGGCTGGGTCACCGGATATATCGTAGGCGCCGTAGCTCCCGAAGTCGAAACCGTCACAGGCAACGACGACATCGAATGGAGCGCCACACCGTTCCTTCCCAACACTCTCGTCATCGGCGCCACAAAAGAGACCAAAGACCTTGCCAACTGCCTCGTCATCTCCCTCCCCGAAAACTCTGACCTGCGTAAATACGGCAACCTCGTCGACAATACCGCCAACTACGGCAAACAAATCTGGGTCAGCGGCACATTCGACGAATATATGGGCACCTACGGCATCATCGACAACCGCGGCACAGCCTCTGAATTCAAGATCGAAGGCGTCACCATCGAAGACCCCGCAGCTCCCGGCGACGGCACAGAAACCAACCCCTATAACTGCGCTCAGGTAATCGCCGGCGCGACAGGCAGCGACGCCTGGGTCAAAGGCTATATCGTCGGATGGGTCGAAGGCCAGGTACTCACCGAAGGCGCCCACTTCAACGCCACGGCAACATCGACATCAAACATCCTCGTCGCCGACAACATCGACGAGACCAACGTAGCCAACTGTGTTCCCGTCCAGCTCCCTGCCGGCAGTGTCCGCAATGCCCTCAACCTCCAGAACAACCCCGGCAACTACAAGAAAGTAGTCGCTCTCAAAGGCAGCCTCGAGAAATACTTCGGCAAACCGGGCCTCAAGACAGTCACCGACTATAAGCTCGACGGCGGTTCTGTCACACCTCCCGCACCCGTCGACCCCGTCAGCTCTATCGACGAGAACTTCGACGCAAGCCTTAACATACCCGCCGGATGGTCGCAGGTTCAGATAGCAGGCAACAAAGACTTCTATGTCCGCGAATTCAGCGGCAACAACTATGTCTCTGTATCGGGCTATCAGGGCAACCCGCCCTTCGACCAGTGGCTGCTCACACCGCCGGTCGACATGTCGAAAGTCACAGACAAGACCCTTTCGTTCGAAACTCAGGTCAACGGCTACGGCTCGACAACGACACAGTTTGAAGTCTATGTGTTGACCTCGGCCGACGTCGCCACAGCCAACAAGACCAAGCTCAACCCGACCCTCCCGACACCTCCCGCATCAGGCTATTCGAGCTGGGTAAATTCGGGAGACCTCAGCCTCGCGCAGTTCAGCGGCATCGTCTATATCGGTTTCCGCTACTATGCCACCCAGGACGCCAACTACGCGACATGGGGTCTCGACAACGTCAAGGTAGGCAAAGGCGGCAGTGACACCCCCAATCCGCCAACACCTCCCGCCGGCGACTTCAAAGGCGACTTCAACAGCTTCAATGGCGGCGCAGCCAAAGCAAGCCCCTACGGCACCTACACCAATGCCACCGGCTGGACTGCCGAGAACTCGATTATCCTCAGCGGCACATCGGGCGATGACAAGAACCCCGCCTTCAAGTTTATCGGCGACAGCGACAAGATTCTCGCCGTCTGCCTCAACGGCAAAGCCTCGACTCCGGGCCGCGTCTTCTCGCCGGCACTCACCGGCGGCTGCGGCAAACTGACATTCAACTACGGTTTCGCCTACTCCGACACCAAGTGCTCGTTCACCGTCAAAGTATCGCAGAACGGCGCCGTCGTCAAAGAGCAGACCGTCAGCCTCGACTCGATTGAGAAATTCAAAGTCTACGACTTCTCACTCGACGTCAACGTCAGCGGCGAGTTCACCGTCGAAATCGTCAACAACTGCATCTCGGCCTCGACAAGCAACAAAGACCGTGTAGCCATCTGGAACCTCACCTGGACAGACTGACCCGACCCATTCATCACATCACTATAACCGACGAGCCGCAGCCTCCACACTGCGGCTCGTTTTTTATCCCCCCTCTCCCCAAATCTCGGACAAAAGAACACAAGCGCAGAAGTCCCTATGCCGTCCAAACGGCAACTCAAGGTTATACTACGACATTCTTCAATCAGCTGACTTCCAAGTATATATAAAGCTGTAGTATGATAGAACATAAGAAAACCCACGATAACCTGTCAGGCCTAAGGCCTGAAATCTTGTTGCAGAGCCCGTGGAGAGAACAATCATTACCACTTCAACCCTGGAGGGGTTGTTCCTTATGGACCCAAGGATTGTGTAATCGTGGATTTATTCTGTCATCATATCCCCATAACTCACGAATCCAATGGACGTCATTAACAATATTTAACAATCGGGGGGGTAATTTGAAGCCTTTTGACTACTTTTGCCAAAACACTTTTTAAAACACTAAAGTTCATCATGAAAAGACTTTTACTCGCAGGCTTTGTCTCATTAGCACCCATAGCCATAAACGCACAAATCTCCAACGAACCGATTACAATTCAAGATAACATAATACACGTTTTCCCGGCTGTATTAGGCTCTGAAAGCATATACTGTATTAACAATGAAACATCTGACTATGATGTTTTCACAATATACGACAAAAATTTCACCGAAATAAAACGGTTTGCTCAAATTCAAACAGAAACATATAAAACCGGAACAATCAGGAAATGGAAAGTTGACAACAAATGGGCAACGGATGATCGCACAGAAGAATACAAACCTGGCGTCGAACCCTTTGTTACATACTCCAATGAATGTGGCAGCCGTGAAACACACTACCTGACCCAGACATTTTTTAATGACGACAAAGAATATGAATATATCATGCCCATGTACAAACAGGTAGTGGAAATAAGCGAACAAAGCGACACCATTTCCAGTATCCTTGAAAGTTACGACATTATTGCCACAGGCATAATATTATGCAACAGTGCCGGTAAAGAACTTCAGCGTATAGAGTTTCCCGACACCGACCAGTCTGATAGCACCCCTTATATAGACATTATCTACTTGGTAAAAATCGGCGACAAGAAATATCTATGTGTAGGTTCCCCTCATCGCGACAGCAACGAGATGTATGTTTACTCTGTCAACAGCGATAAAGCCTCGGTTCCGCTTACACACATCAAAACAATCGAAGGCGGCATGAGAGTCAATCCTAAAACTCCCCGTCGTTCTGAACCGGTAACAGTAACAATCGAAAATCCCGAACGCTACGACACAATCGAACTCATTGACATCAACGGACGCCGCCTTGAATCGCAAGCCGTAAACGGCAATGAAAGCCATACAATCAACACCGAATCGCTTCGCGCCGGCATGTATATCATACGCGCCGTCGGTCACGACATAACAGACGAGAAAGCCAAAATTATCATTCGATAGAAAAACACATACCCACCCTTGCAAAAGCAGTGCCGTTTTTTTTCAACGGTGCTGCTTGTTTTTAGCGTTTAAACATAACGACACAAAACAAACTGATTTACAGCTTTCGTCCTCCTCAGCCACGCCGATTGTGCATTATGAATTGTGCATTGTGAATTATTTACTTACCTTTGTAGGTTAAATAACAACAATCATCATGAACCGATTAATCGCCCGATTCAAAGAACCGCAAGTCTGGGGTTTCTTTTTGTCCGTAGCCATTCTGGCAATCATCTCCATTGCATTCTTCTACCCCGACGCTGTCGAGGGCAACACACTGCGTCAGGCCGATATGCAGCAGGGCGCCGCCAACGGTCAGGAAGCCCTGAGCTTCTACGAGTCCACAGGCGAAAAAGCACTGTGGACCAACTCGCTCTTCGGTGGCATGCCGACCTTCCAGATATCGCCCACATATCCGTCGAACGCCCTTTTCGACTGGCTCAACAGCGTCTACGGGCTCGGACTCCCGTCGCCGTCAAATCTGCTGTTCATGATGATGTTCGGCTTCCTGATACTGCTTTATGTGATGAAAATGCGGTGGTATTACGCCCTTGCCGGCGCCATAGCCTGGGGCTTCTCGTCATATTTCATCATCATAATCGGCGCCGGCCACATATGGAAATTCGTCACCCTGAGCTACGTGCCGCCGACAATAGCCGGACTCATCCTCGTCTACCGCGGCCGCTATGTCACGGGGGCGGCGATGCTCTCACTCTTCGCCATGCTCCAGCTCAACGCCAACCATCCGCAGATGAGCTATTACTTCTTCTTCGTCATGTTCGCCATGGTCATAGCCTGGCTTGTCACGGCATATAAAGAGAAGACTCTGCGCCGCTGGGCCATCGCCACCGCCGTCACCGTCGGCGCAGGCATGCTCGCCGTCGGCGCCAACCTCCCGAGCCTCTACAACACCTATGAATACGCCAAAGAGACCAAGCGCTCTCAGTCAGAGCTGACGCCGACAGCCGACGAGACCCGCGACACCGACCCCGACGCCGCACGTCCCACAGGCGGCATGCCCCGCGAACAGATCGTCGGCTGGAGCTACGGCATCTCCGAATCATTCTCTCTGCTCGTACCCGACATCAAAGGCGGTGCCTCGGCACGTCCCGAGGGCGGCCAGATGACCTACCTCAGCCTCGACAAGCTCCCCGAGGCAGCCGGCTTCGCCAACAGCCGGTCATCGGCCATACTGCCCTATTTCACACAATATTTCAACGACTCAGAGGGCACAAACGGCCCTGTCTATGTCGGCGCGATAATCTTCGTCCTGTTCCTCCTCGGCTGCTTCATCGTCAAAGGTCCGATGAAATGGGCTCTCGTCATCATGACCGTCATCTCGATACTCCTCGCCTGGGGACGCAACTTCGAGACACTGACCGACCTGATGATATACAATTTCCCGCTCTACAACAAATTCAGAGCCGTCGAGAGCATCCTCGTCATAGCCGAGTTTACGATGCCTCTGCTGGCGATCATGGCCCTCCATAAGCTCTTTACCACCCCTGACGCCCTGAAGCGCTACAGCAAGCCCCTGATGGCCTCATTCGGCATTCCCGCGGCCATATGTCTGCTCGCCATGCTCGCCCCCTCTGTCTTCGGCGACGCAATCACGGCCACAGACCGCGCCACCGCGCAGAGCATCCAGCAGCAAGTCGCCGACATGGCCGCAGGATACGGCATGAGCCGCGCCGACACTGACGCCATGCTCTATCAGTACTCGCTCACCAACCCGGCCAACGCCTCGGTCATCGAGAATCTGCGCTACGGCATGGTCAAGAGCGACGGCCTGCGCTCACTCATCTTCATCGCCTTCGCTGCCCTGGTCATCTTCTTCAGCCTCCGTGGCAAAATCAAGACACCTGTCGCCGTCGGTCTCATCGGCCTGCTCATCCTCGTCGACCTCTATAAAGTCGACAAGCGCTATGTCTCGACCACGAGCTTCTGCACCCCCGAAGTCACCGCCACCGACCCCTTCGCGCCCGATGCCATCGACCGGGTGATACTCGGCGACACAGCCGGCGTCTTCCGCGTCATGGACATCCCCGGCTTCGACAGCCCCAACCGTTCATACCACCACAAGATGATAGGCGGCTATCATGCCGCCAAGCTCAACCGCTACGAAGACATGATCAACCGCCGCATCAACTCTGTCAGACGTGTAGGCTACTGGCCCGAATTCACCGACGACAGCGTCGTGGCTCAGTATGACGCCGCCGTTCAGCCCGTCATTCGTCAGGCCGTCGCCAACTACAAGGTGCTCGACATGCTCAACGCCCGCTATATCATCACAGGCGACAAAGACGAGCCCGTCGTCAGAAACGACAACGCCCTGGGCAACGCATGGCTTGTCGACAACATCGTCTGGGCCGACGGCGCCAACGCCGAGATGGACGGCATCGACGGCATCGATGTCAGCCACGAGGCCATAGCCGACCGCCGTTTCGCCGAAATCCTCGGCGAGGCCCCCACCCTCGCCCCCGGCGACACCATCTACATGACATCATACTCGCCCAACACACTCAGATATCACGCCACGACGGCCCGAGGCGGCATCGGCGTCTTCTCCGAGGTCTATTTCCCCTGGGGCTGGCACGCCACTGTCGACGGCACACCCGTGCCGCTCGCCCGCGTCAACTATCTGCTCAGAGCCATGCGCATTCCCGCCGGTAGCCATGACATCGAGATGACCTTCGACCCCGAGTCGATCCACTACACCTCGGCCATCGCCTACGCTTGCGTGACGCTCATCTATCTGCTCGTCTTCGCCGGACTGTTCTTCGATTATATCAGATGCAAGCCAAAAGACTGATACCCAATTCATACCTGCGCTGGCGCCACGGCCGCGGCTTCGGCATCCACTCGCCATTCGCCTACAACTTCATCTGCCTGACACTGCGCGAGCGCCTGCCCTACTACGCCTACCCCGCCCTGCGCGAGGAGCTCCGCCGCAGCGGCGCCGACATGTCGCACCACGACCTCGGACTAATCTTCCGCATCGTCACGCGCTTCATGCCCGAGAGCGTCGCTATCTTCGGCGACAACAACGCCGGCGTCGAGCGCACAGCCGTGACGGCCGTCTCAGAGCACATCACCTTCAGCCCGTCGGCCGCCTTTGTCATCGTCAACGGCGACTTCGACCGTGCCGCCCGGCACCTCGAGAG
Source organism: uncultured Porphyromonadaceae bacterium (assembly GCA_902493335.1). Classification (GTDB taxonomy): domain Bacteria; phylum Bacteroidota; class Bacteroidia; order Bacteroidales; family Muribaculaceae; genus CAG-873. Next base: position 6,634 of record CABUPJ010000024.1, on the reverse strand, counting down.
CCTCGCGGGACACTCGTTCATAGCCATCTTTCCCAAAGGCGACGACTCATCCACCTCTCTCCTCCGCCGCACCCTCGACACCCTCGACTACGGCATGAGCTTCAGAAACCGTAAAGGCTTCACCATCATCACCGCCCTGCCCCACCTCCCCCGCCAGGACTTCGACGTAAGATTCTGAAAGAATTGAAAAAAGCGAGTCTAATTTTGATTGATTGCAATTATAATTGTATATTTGCACAGACACACAATTAAAATGAGCCGACATGATTGAAGAATTAGCCCATATCGACACTCCGGCGCCGACGGCAACGACCGTCGACCGCATAAAGTATCTTATCAGAATATCACGCCGCACCCAGGCCCAGTTTGCCGAACTCATCGGCGTCGACCCCTCGCACGTATCCAAGGTGCTCTCAGGGCGACTCCCCGCCGGCGAATCGTTTCTCAACCGCATGGTCGTCAATCTCGGCGTGTCGAAGCGCTGGCTTGTCGACGGCAGCGACGTGCCGTTCCCCCGCGGAGCCGAGAGCGGCAGCCATAACAACACATCCGCGGCCGCCACGCGCCGCGGCGCGCCGGTCTATAACATCGACGTCACGGCGGGATGCACCGAGCTGAGCCGCATGTTTACCGACGAGCGCATCCTCGGCTACCTCGACCTGCCAAACGTCGACCCCGCCTATCCCATCGTCAAGGTGACCGGCGACTCGATGTCGCCCAAGATCGAGAACGGCAGCTTCATTTCAATCCGCCGCGTCAGCAGCGATTCGCCTATATGCTGGGGCCAGATCTACGTTGTCATCCTCGAAGACTACCGCCTTGTCAAATATGTGCGCCGCAACACCGACCCGTCGAAAGTGACGCTCCACAGCGCCAACCCCGAATATGACGACATGGAAGTGCGCCGCGACCAGATTCTCGGCCTCTATCTCGTCGAAACCGTAATAAGCTATGATACTATAAGCTGATGAACCGCCAGCCTGTCAACCCATTGCCCTCGTGCAACCGCCCGGGCGTCAACGAAGCCGGCTGTGACGAAGCCGGACGCGGCTGTCTCGCCGGACCGGTCTACGCAGCCGCCGTCATTCTGCCCGACGACTTCTCGCATCCGTGGCTCAACGACTCCAAGCAGGTCAGCGAGAGCCGCCGCTACCAGCTGCGCGACATCATCATCGAGAAGGCCGTCAGCTGGGCCGTGGCCTCGGTCAGTCCCGAAGAAATCGACCGCATAAACATACTCAACGCCTCGATTCTGGCGATGCACCGCGCTCTCGACGGCCTCAGCGTGCGTCCCGGCGCCGTCATCGTCGACGGCAACCGTTTCAAACCCTACGGCACGACCCCCTGGACGACATTTGTCAAGGGCGACGGACGCTTTGCCAACATCGCCGCGGCATCGATTCTCGCCAAAACCTTCCGTGACGACGAGATGAATCGCCTCGCGAAGCTCTTCCCCGGCTATGACTGGGAGGTCAACAAAGGCTATCCGACGCGCGCCCACCGCGAAGCCATCGCCTCGCTCGGCACGACGCCCCACCACCGCATGACCTTCCGCCTGCTCAACCCGCAGATGACCCTCGATTTATAGGATAACCTTACCCCTTTAAATTCCTCGGATGGAATGTGAGTATTTCGTCACGCAGACGGGTGCTGTCGAGATGGATATAGATCTCTGTGGTCGAGATGCTTTCGTGACCGAGCATCTGCTGTATTGCTCTGAGATTTGCACCCCCCTCGAGCAGATGGGTGGCGAATGAGTGGCGCAGCGTGTGCGGCGAGATGACCTTCTTTATCCCCGCCGCCTCGGCGAGAGCCTTGACGATATAGAATATCATGACTCGCGTCAGACGGCGCCCGAGACGGTTGAGAAAGAGTATGTTTTCCTCACCTTTACGCGGGTCGGGGCGTCCGTTGCCGCGCAAATACTCGCGTATAAGAGCGAGCGAGACATCTGACACAGGCACGATACGCTCTTTGTTGCCCTTGCCGGTAACAGTCACTATCTGTTCGCCGAAATTGACGCTGTTGATCTCGAGATTGACAAGTTCGCTGACGCGTAGACCGCAACTGTAGAGCATCTCGATAATCGCTCGGTTACGCGGCCCCTCGGCCTTCGAAGTGTCTATGGCGGCTATCATGTCGTCGATTTCACCGACACTGAGCACATCGGGCAGATGGCGGCCGAGCCGAGGAGCGTCGACAAGCAGGGTAGGGTTGGTCTCTATCAGACGCTCGAGCCTTAGAAACTTGAAAAACGACTTGATGCCCGAGAGTATCCTTGCCTGAGAGCGCGGCGAGATGCCGAGATCATGGAGATCGCCGAGAAATGCCCCGATATCTTCGGCCGTGACGGTGTTGAAGTCACAAAAGCCGATATAATCGGCAAAACGGTCTATATCCGAGAGATAACTCATCCGGGTGTTGTCAGAGAGACCCCGCTCGAGCATGATATAGGCCTCGTAGCGACGCCGAAGGAAGCTATAATCCATGTCACCCATCACAGGCGCCCCTCCTCGACGGCTGTGGCGATGCGCTCGACAATGGCGTCCTCACGGTCTTTCGACGGGTTGTAGTGGCTTTTGAGGCTTACGCCGAACAGTTTGCCGAAGCCCTGCCAGAACGTGGCCCTGAAGCCTCCTAAAAAGGCCTTGACGATGTCATAGCTCGACTGGTTGGTCTCACGCTGTATGAGTTTGACGAGAAGACGCGCCTGAGTCTTCGAGAATTTCTTCAGCGTCGGCTTGTATTGCTCGAAAAGGGCCTTTTCCATCGATTTGAGATAATCCTCGCGCTCTTTCTGCGTCGGGAAAGTCTCGATATACTCATAGGTCTCGACAAGCGTCTCGGCTATGAGTTTGGCGTAGGGCAGGGTGAGCTTGACGTTTCTCACCGTGCGCCAGTAGAATTCCTCTTCCTTCTTGTTCTTGAACTTCAGAGGCGGATAGACCGTGATGTTGTTTAGGGCGATGACAAGCACCGTGTCGCCCTCCTCGTCGACACGGTATGAATAGCCGCGCACGGCCTTCTGCCTCGGCGATGGCGGTTCGTCGAGGGCAGCGGCTGTAATCGGTGTAGCCGCAACAAGCGCAATCAATATGGTCAGAAGCGGCTTCAGCATTTGATGTATCTAACGTTCTCTCAGGCCTCTTTGTTCTTTGGCGGATAGTCGAGCGTGTAATGCAGACCGCGCGACTCGTGGCGCTCCTTGGCCTGACGCATGATGAGATAGCCGACGTTGATGATATTACGCAGCTCGCATATCTCGCGCGAGGCCTTCGAGCACTTGAAGAGCTTCTCGGTCTCTTCATAGAGTATGTCAAGACGGTTCCAGGCGCGGTCGAGGCGCAGATTGCTGCGCACGATGCCGACGTATGTGCCCATAATCTGGTTGACCTCCTTGATGCTCTGTGTGATAAGCACCATTTCCTCGGGATGGCGCGTGCCTTCGTCATTCCATTCGGGAACATCGTGGCGCAGAGCGATATGGCCGATCTCGTCTTTGGCGTGCCGCGCCGCGGCGTCGGCATAGACGACAGCCTCGATCAGCGAGTTCGAGGCCAGACGGTTGCCGCCGTGCAGACCGGTGCACGAACATTCTCCCAGGGCATAAAGATGCTTTATCGACGACTCGCCGTTGGTGTCGACCTTGATGCCGCCGCAGAGATAGTGGGCGGCCGGAGCGACGGGGATATAGTCTTTGGTGATGTCGATGCCGAGCGACAGACATTTCTGATAGATGTTGGGGAAGTGGCGGCGCGTCTCCTCGGGATCTTTGTGGGTCACGTCGAGATAGACATGGTCGTCACCGTAGAGCTTCATTTCGCTGTCGATGGCGCGGGCGACGATATCGCGGGGCGCGAGCGACAGACGCGGGTCATATTTGTGCATGAACTCCTCGCCTTTGAGATTGCGAAGCACCGCGCCATAGCCGCGCATCGCCTCGGTGATGAGAAACGACGGACGGTCGCCGGGATGGAACAGTGCCGTCGGATGGAACTGTATGAATTCCATATCCTTGACCGTACCTTTGGCACGGTAGACCATGGCGATGCCGTCGCCGGTGGCGACCAGCGGGTTTGTCGTCGTCTGATAGGCAGCGCCGCAGCCGCCTGTGGCCATGATCGTCACCTTCGAGAGGAAAGTGTCGACGCGGCCGCTCTCCTGGTCGAGAACATAGGCGCCGTAGCAGGTGATGTCGGGTGTGCGGCGGGTCACGATCTTGCCGAGATGATGCTGGGTGATGATCTCGATGGCAAAATGGTTTTCGTAGACGTCGATGTCGGGATGCGACCTGACAGCCTCGATAAGACTCTGCTGTATCTCGTAGCCCGTGTTGTCGGCATGATGGAGTATACGGAATTCAGAGTGTCCGCCCTCGCGGTGAAGGTCAAAATCGCCTTTTTCGTTCTTGTCGAAATCGACACCCCAGCCGATAAGCTCTTTGATCTGGGCCGGCGCGCCCTTGACGACCATCTCGACGGCAGCCGGGTCGCTAAGCCAGTCGCCCGCGACCATCGTGTCATGGATATGTTTATCGAAATCATCGACCTCAAGATTTGTCACCGAAGCGACACCGCCCTGTGCCAGAGCCGTGTTGGCTTCATCGAGAGTCGTTTTACATACCAGCGCCACACGGCCTGTGCCGGCCACTTTAAGCGCAAAACTCATGCCGGCGATGCCGGAGCCTATCACAAGATAGTCATATTCCTTAACCATGGTTCAGATATATGTTATAATGCTTTGCTTATTATCAGATTTCCACTGCAAAAATAACAATAATCATCACACCGAACAAAATAAAATTTTTCGGTGGGAAAATCATAGAAACCGGGAGTAGGGGACTCTTGGTATTTTGCAACTCTAAAAATTTTTGATGATGGAAACGACAATCTTCGGCTTTAAAATCAATCCGGGCAGACGCCGTGCCGCCTATACCAACACTATCGCAAAGCTGTTTCTCTGCGACAGCATTGATTTCGATTATGCCAAAGAGCTGATAACCAAACTGTCGATAGGTGAAATCACGCTTGATGACATCGACTTGCTCACCGGCGCTTACGGCTACTTCGGATCGGACGGCAAATTTACAGACCGCGAACTGGTCGTCAGGTCGAAGCATAAACTGACCGAGTGGTTTATTAACGCCGGAGAACCGTCTGACAAAGAAATGGAGCTTCTGCGCAAAAAATACAGAATCAACACCGCACATGTTCATGACCTGGCGGAGAAGACCTTGCGCGAACATATCGGCAGCGCACGCCGTCTGGCTCAGGAAGTAAAACGGTTTATCAAAGGTCAGGACGAGGCCATTGACCGCATGTCGGTCAACTTCTTTCTGCATCTCGAAAGTGTCCGCACCGGCAAATCCAACCCCATCAAGACACCCGTGCTGCTGATGGGCCCGACCGGCGTCGGCAAGAGCGAGATCTACCGCCGTTTCGGGCAGTTCTGCAATTGTCCGGTCGTGCGTATAAACTCAAACGAGATAGTGCCTACGTCATGGCGCGGCATCCACATCACCGACGTGCTGGCACGCCAGATATCCGACAAATGCTCGGTCGACGACCTGCGCCACGCCATCATCGTCTTCCATGAGTTCGACAAGATTGCGGCATACGGCCAGAACAAGGTCGGCACAGCCTCGTCTGACATCGTCGTCGACATGATGCGCGACATGATGCGCCTCTTCGAGACAGGCCACTCGCTCACTCTCGAGAATCAGATGACTCAGACGACCTACGAGTTGCCCGTCGACGACCTTATGATAGTCTTCGACGGAGCTTTCTACGGCATCGAAAAGATTATCGCCAAACGTCTCAACATCAACCGAGGCATCGGATTCGCAACAACGGCCGACAAGAGCTCCGACACGGCTTCGCTGATGCGACTCGCGTCTGCCGACGACCTTATAAAATGGGGATTCATGCCCGAACTGATCGGCCGCATCGGCGAGATATGTGTCCTCAATCCGCTGACACCCGATGTCATCTACGACATCATGACCACGGCCGAAGACAACGTCCTGTCGGCACATATCGACTACTGTCGCAGCCATAACATCAGCCTGCGGTTTAACGACGCCGCCCTGCGTCTGATAGCCGAACGCGCCCATAGCTCGGGCCTCGGCTTCCGCAACGTCAAGACCCTCCTCGCCCGCTGCATGAACAGCCTCTACTTCGATCTCGACAACTCCATCGACCTCACATCCGGCTCAAAAGTCATCACCATCAACAAAGACTTCATCACCCGCCAGCTCGATAGAAATCAGTAAAATCGAGCCTTGCAGGCGATTTTTGTCTTTATATCTTTCTGTCTCAAAAAAATATCTTTTGTCCCATTTGTCTTCTGTCCTTATGTTCCTTAACCGTTAAAGCACCTAAAATTGCATCCGGCTACGCTTTTAGTAACAAAACCCGAGGCTAACCACCCTTATCTTTGCAGCGACGAAAAATACCGATGAAAAGCGCCATTTATACATACCATTTTCGCCGCTACCTCGGCCGCAACTTGACGCGGGCCGAGGCAGCCGTCATCGGTCCCCTCGAGAAGATGCGCATCCGCGGTCTCGAGCGGCGTCTCCTCGTCGTCGACCCGCCCGGTGTCGACACCCGCGGCATACTTTGCGCCTATGTCG
>CABUPJ010000023.1 GCA_902493335.1 uncultured Porphyromonadaceae bacterium | reverse complement strand
GCCTATGGAACAAGGGCTTCAGCCCTTGTGATGAAACGATAGCCAGCAAGTTACCACCCCATCCACGACCACTTTAGCGGCAGACATCCCCGCGCACCTAAAAAGTCGAATCGATGTCAAACGTACATTGACATAGTTGGAAATAAATTCGGCATAGGCCTGATATACCTATAAAATCAGCCACTTAGTTTGGGGCTAAATGGCTGATTGCGTTATTGGCGAAATTATTATATCTGCCCCACGATAAGCATGAGGTCGGGTTGCTTATCCGCAATAGAAATAGCGTCGCACAAGCTCGAGCATCTTCGCGGGGTCGTTTTTGGCTGCTTCGGCTTCGGCCTGGTCGTAAGACTTGAGCTTAGCTATCATGCCGTCGATAAGCGCGGGAGCGAAGACGCCTTTGGCTTCGAAGATGGCGCGGTCGTCATAGAGGCGTTCGGCCGATGCCTCGCAGGAGTAGGGGAGTGAGTCGAGGTCTTTGACGCGCTCGGCGTTCTTGCTGTCGTGGATGTTGACGTCGACATATGTCTTATGGGCAATCTCGAGCGAATCTTTGTTCTCGAAGCCGTAGCGGGCGGCCACGGCCAGTCCGGCTATGAGCAGATAGATGTCAGCCGAGCAGTCAGCCGAGCGGATTTCTACGGTCTGCTTGTGCGAGGCGTCGATGTCGATTGACACCGTGCCGGGGTTGAGCTCGGCGCACATGTCGCGTTCTGACGTCCATCCGAGCGGCACCCTCACAAGGACCGAGCGGTTGCGGTCGCCCCAGCAGACGTTTGTCGGCGCTTCCTGATGCGGCACGAGGCGGAAGTAACTCGTCGGATTGGTGTTGCCGAAAGCTGTGATGGCCGGTGCCAGCGCCATCAGGCCCCCTATCATGCGCAGGGCGTCGTTACTCAGCCTGCGTTCTTTGTCGAGCATGACACTGCGGCCGTCAGCGTCGGTGAGGCGCATGTGTATATGCAGTCCTGACCCGGCTTTGCCGACCGTGATTTTCGGCGCGAACGTCACGTCGAGCCCCTCGCGAGCGGCGAGATTTCTGATGACCCATTTGGCGAGCATAAGCTGATTGGCGGCTTTCCGGGCGTCAACGGGCAGAAATTCGATTTCGTTCTGTTCGTAGACCGTGCCGTCGAGGGTGAAATTACCCACTTCAGAGTGCCCGTATTTGATATATCCGCCTGTCATGGCGATATATTTCATACACTTGACTCTGAAATCATTGAATTTTGCAAACGGCGCCGATTCGTGATAGCCGCGCTGGTCTGTTGCCGGGAATGTGCCGTCGTCGGCCTTGATGACATAATATTCGAGTTCGCCCATGGCCTCGAATGTCAGGCCCGTCTCTTCTGTAAAACGGCTGCAGGCTTTTTCGAGCGTGTACTCGGGCGAGCACTCGAGCGGATTGCCGTCTTTGTCGAAGAAGCGGCAGAGGAAGCCTACTGTCGGCAGTTCGGCAAAGGGGTCGACAAACGCCGTTGAGAACATCGGCAGGGCATAGAGGTCTGAGTTGCCGGCCTCTATGAAAGGGAACAGCGACGACCCGTCGACACGTTCGCCGAGTGTCAGTATCGTCTCGAGATATTCGAGGTCGTTTATAATGAAATTGAGGGTCTTGAGACGCCCGTCGGCGGCCGGATACATGAAGTTGACGCATTCGACATTGTTGTCTGTGATATATCTCACGATATCTTCACGAGTGAAGTTGTCCGGCTGTTTCTGCAGGTATGCCGCGACAGGATTTTTGGTTAATGTAAGTTTTTTATCCATGGTAATAATTGAGGTAATCTTTTAGCTTGTTTTGCAAATGTACTTAATTGTATTATATGTTGCAAATAAGCTTAGGATAGTTTAACTTTGCTGTAGAATGATTAAAGTTTAATGTAATGAAAGTACTACTTATAAACGGCAGTCCTCACCGCGACGGCAACACTTCGATTGCTCTCGCTGAGGTTGCCCGCACTCTTGAAAGCGAAGGCATTGAGACAAAGACAGTATGGATCGGTACCAAGCCTGTGCAGGGCTGCATCGCCTGTTACAAATGCAACCAGCTCGGCCGCTGTGTCTTCCACGATGACATCTATGAGGAGCTTCATGCCGCTGTCGCCGAGTGCGACGGCCTGATTGTCGGTTCGCCGACATATTACGCCGGGCCGGCCGGTTCGCTCTGTGCCGTCCTCGACCGTCTCTTCTATTCGTCGGCTCCGCTGCTCAGAGGCAAACCGGCTGCAGCCGTCGTCGTCTGCCGTCGCGGCGGTGCGAGTGCCAACTTCGACCGCCTCAACAAATATTTCTCGATTATGAGCATGCCTATAGTTACCTCACAGTATTGGAACAGCGTCCACGGCCGCGACATCGGCGAAGCCCGCGAAGACGGCGAAGGCCTTCAGACTATGCGCGTGCTCGGCCGCAACATGGCATGGCTCCTCAAGTCAATCAACAATCCTTCGTCGCCGGCGCTGCCCGATCCTGAGCCGCGCATAGCCACAAATTTTATCCGCTGATATGGAAAAGCCCCTAATAGTCATCCTCGACGGCTATGTCGCCAACAGCGGCGACCTGTCGTGGCACGAAATCGCCTCGCAGGGTGAGCTGACCGTCTATGACCGCACATCGCCCGACGAAGTCATCGCCCGTTGCTCTGGTGCGACAGCCGTCTTCACCAATAAGGTCATAATCGATGCCGACACTATAGCCGCTCTCCCTGATTTGAAATTTATCGGAGTCCTTGCCACCGGTTACAATAACGTCGACATCGAAGCCGCCCGCCGAACAGGCATCGTCGTCAGCAACGTCCCGGCCTACAGCACCATGTCTGTCGCCCAGCTCGTTTTCGCCATGCTTCTGACGATATGTAACCGCGTCAGCGACTACTCTGCGAGCGTCTCCGCAGGACGCTGGGCCTCATGCGACGACTTCAGCTACCGCCTCGGCCCGATTGAAGAGCTTGACGGCAAGACAATGGCTGTCTATGGTCTCGGCAACATCGGCCGCCGCGTGGCAGCTATCGCCGCCGCCTTCGGCATGCGTGTCGTCAGCTGCACCTCGCAGCCTGCCGAAAATCTGCCGTCGTATATCGAGAAAGTCTCGCGCGACGAGATGTTCCGCCGGGCCGACGTCCTCTCGCTCAACGCTCCGCTCACTGCCACAAACCGTCATTTCGTCAACGCCTCCACAATCGCCCTGATGAAGCAGACTGCCATCGTCATCAATACGGCCCGCGGGCCGCTTGTCGATGAAGACGCTCTCGCCGACGCTCTTGCCACGGGCCGACTTGCCTTTGCCGCTGTCGACGTGCTCGATGTCGAGCCTCCGCGACAGGGTTCTCCGCTCATAGGTCTCGACAATTGTATCGTGACACCGCATGTCGCCTGGCAGTCGACCGACGCCCGCCGTCGGCTCCTCGATGTCTCAGCTGCCAATCTCCGCGCTTTCCTTGCGGGCGCGCCTCAGAACGTTGTCAATTGAAGATTGCAGATTATTTCGTAAATTTGCAGTCTGAACTATGATATATCCCGCAACGATTGAAACAAAAATAGGCTTCGACAGCGTCCGCGCGCATATCGCCGAGCGCTGTCAGTCGCCCCTTGGCGTGGCCGAATGTGAGGCCATGGCTTTTTCTTCTGATTACAGGACCGTCATGAGCCGTCTCGGCGAGACCGCCGAGATGCTGACTATATTACTCGGTGATGAGGCTTTTCCCGATGAGAACATCAACGACATGACCGCTGCTGTCGCAGGCGCTCGTGTCGAGGGTTCGTTCATGTCACCCGCCGACTTGCTCAGGGTGCGCCTGTCATTGGCGACGATGGCCGCCATTGCTAAATTTTTCGCGTCTCACCGCGACGACGAAGGCTCGACGCCATATCCCGCGCTCGACGCTGTCGCAGAAGGACTGCAGGCTTTCCCCTCGCTTATGACCGCCATCGACAGGGTCATTGACCGCTGGGGCGCCGTCAAGGATAATGCGTCACCCGCTTTGGCCGAGATTCGCGGCAAGATTGCGTCGATGGGCGGCACGGTCAGCATGCTCATGCGCCGTGTCATCTCGCGCGCTGTCAAAGACGGACTCGTCGACGCCGACGTCACCCCTTCGATGCGCGACGGACGCCTCGTCATCCCCGTCTCGCCGATGAACAAACGCCGCATCCCTGGCATCGTCCACGACGAATCGGCCTCGGGTAAGACTGTCTTCATCGAGCCCTCCGAAGTTGTCGAGGCCAACAATAAAATACGCGGCCTACAGCTCGACGAACGTCGCGAGGAGACCCGCATCCTGATTGCCCTCACCGACCTTATCCGGCCCTATGTCGACGAACTTCTCGCGTCATACCGGGTGCTCGGCCTTTTCGATTTCATCGTCGCCAAGGCGCGTTACGCCATTAGCGTCGGCGCTGCCATGCCTGCCGTAGAACCGCATCCGGCGATGGAGTGGTGGCGAGGCCGCCATCCTGTTCTCGAGGACTCGTTGAAGCGTCAGGACAAGCAGGTCGTGCCTCTCGACATCGAGCTTGACGCCGACCGTCGGCTTCTTGTCGTCTCGGGTCCCAACGCCGGCGGCAAGTCTGTGACCTTAAAGACTGTCGCCATCATCCAGTATATGGCGCAGTGCGGTGTGCTGCCGACACTCGAGCCGAATTCGCGCATGGGCCTTTTCGAGAACGTTTTCATCGACATCGGCGACGACCAGTCGATCGAAGATGACCTCAGCACATATTCGTCGCATCTGCGCAACATGAAGTTTTTCTATCAGCGCGGCAACAGCGACACTCTCATTCTCATTGACGAATTCGGCGCCGGCACAGAACCGCAGATTGGCGGTGCGATAGCCCAGGCTCTGCTCAGACAGTTCAACGCCAAAGGTATGTGGGGCGTCATAACAACCCACTTCCGCAATCTTAAGCAGTTTGCCGACGACACCCCCGGTCTCGTCAACGGTTCGATGCTCTACGACCGTCATCTGATGAAACCTCTTTTCAAGCTGTCGATAGGCAATCCCGGCAGCTCGTTTGCCGTCGAGATTGCCCGCAAGACAGGCTTGCCCGAAGAGATAATCGCAGATGCCGAAGAGATTGTAGGCAGCGACTATATCAACTCAGACAAATATCTGCTTGACATAAATCGCGACAAACGCTACTGGGAAAACAAACGCCTTGCCATCAGACAGAAAGAGAAGAAACTTGAACAACTGATTGAGAAATATGAGTCTGATGCCGAAACGCTGCGTACTACCCGTCGCGAAATCCTGAACGAGGCAAAAGAAGAAGCCAAACGCATCATCGACGGCAGTAATGCGGCCATTGAGCGCACCATCCACGAGATCAAGCGCGCCCAGGCCGAGAAAGAGAAGACCCGTGAGGCCCGTCAGCAGCTTGTCGAGAGCCGCCGCTCGCTCGAGACCAAAGATCATGAGTCGTCGCTGCGCACGATAGCCGAGCGCCGCAAGAAGAAAAAAACTCCCGCTGCTGCCGCTTCGAAACCTGCCGAAGCCATCACGGTCGGCGCCAACGTCATTCTTGACGGCGGCAATACCGTCGGTACTGTCGAGTCGATAAACGGCAAGGAGGCTATCGTCATTTTCGGCAATCTCAAGACCACCGTCAAGCTCAGCCGTCTGACTCCGACCTTGCGCCGTGCCGACAGCGGTGTATCCCGTGCTGCTTCATTCATCAGCGTTGCGTCGAGTGCTGCCGAGCGTGAGCGTCAGCTCAATTTCAGCCAGGAGATTGACCTCCGAGGTCAGCGCGTTGACGAAGCTTTGCAGAACGTGACCTACTTTATCGACGACGCCATAAGATTCGGCAGTTCCAGGGTCAGGATACTCCACGGTACGGGTACCGGTGCCTTGCGCCAGTATATCCGCAACTATCTTGCTACCGTTCAGGGCATCAAAGGCTTCCATGATGAAGATGTACGCCTCGGCGGAGCCGGCATCACAGTCGTCGAACTATAAGAGAAAAATCAAAAGGAATACCCCGCGCCCATTCAAAATTCAACATTCAAAATTACTTGAGGTACTTGCTCACAAGCTCCTTATATTCTGGGGTTTGTTTAAATTCGGCGATCCATACATTGAGCGAGTCGCGTAGCGCCGACTTGTCCTTGTTGAGCATCCACGGCTGGAACTGATTCAGAGAGATAGGGGTTGATATGTCGATGTCGGGATATTGGGCGCCGAGACGTCGGGCTACCGTCTCGTTGACTACAGCCTGTTTTATTTCGCCCGTAGCAGTCAGTATGACAAGATGTTCCGACGTGAGGCCCGGTTTACTTTCGATATAGATTGTGTCGCCCATTTCGTGCGACAGATTGCGCAGGCGCGATATTACCGGCGATGATTCGGCCACCCAGACAGTGTCATCCAGCAGACGCATCTGAGCCGGAATCTCCGTCTCTGTCGGTGCGGCGCTTGTGTCCTTGCGCGTCACAAGCACCTGACGGTCGAGATAGATGTCATCGGTCACCAGAAACAGATCGCTGATTTTCTTTGTTGACGGCACAGAGGCTATCACCATGTCGAATTCGCCTTTATGCAGCCCGTCGAACGCATATTCAAGCGGTGCGAACGGATGAAAGACAACCGGCAGATTATGGCATCGTGCTATCGCTCTCATCACTTCATATTCAAAGCCCGCGGCGCTGTCGCCCGAGAACGTATATGTCATCGGTGACATCTCGATGGCTATGGCCACCGTGTCGCCTCCGGGACGGCTGTAGACTTCCGCGATTGAGCCTTTGTGGCTTACGCTGCAACGTCCGGCAAACCACATCAGTGCCAGGACAATTATCAGCAGGCCTACAAGTATAGGCATCTTTCCTTTTATGGGTTCTGTTTTCATGTCAGACTGTGCGGCACATCAGTGTGTCGTTATTGCTATAACAAAATTTCTCGTCCTTAGTTGGCGAAATCGACCGATACGCCCAGCTGCAGGCGCCGCGGATTGAGCGTATAGTCAGGAACGGCGAAGTAGTTGTTGCCTCCGAAAAGACCTTGGTTGAAGTGCGATAAAAGCACGAAGAAGCGCGCTTTCGACAGCTTCATGTTGGCATATACGTTCATGAACGGATAGTTGCCGACCTTGACATTGCGCTGTGTCGCGAACGATGCTGTCGCCGGCTGATAGGCAAGGCCGTAGTAGCTCGTGTAATAATCACAGTCGACACCGAGCTGCACGTGAAGCGTCGCCACCTTGAAGAGAAGGAACAGATTTGAGTAGACTGCCAGTTTCGGAAGCGGTATAACCCCGTCGTTTGACGACGTCTGATAGGTTATGCGGTTGTTCCAGTTGAGTATGCCCAGTCTGAAATCCTGATTCAGACGTGCCGAAAATATCTGTATGTTCGAGCCGTGCTGCGTCGGCAGGAATTTGTCGTTGAAATAGATATAGTTCTGTATGTTGTCGACGTCGACAGACAGCGACGTGCCGCTGAAAGGCAGATCAAGCCGGCCTCCGAAATTGACGCGTCTGGTTTTGCCGAAATCGTTTTTCCAGATAAAATGGTTCGACAGGTAGTTGTTGAGCAGATAAGGGGCTGTCTCGTTGTGGAAACCACCCTGTGCCGCGATGGTCACGGTGTCGCCGAAAAGTCTGAAGCGTGTCGCGAGCGAGCCGTTGATCTTGACCTCGCCGACAGCGTCGCCGATAAGACCGAACTCGGCGTTGGCGTTATACGTCAGTATCGAACCCTTCTGTTTGCTCAACTGACCGCCAACCCACAGCAGATTCTGTGTCGCTTTCGGGTCTATCGTGCCGATGCCCTCGGGGAACGGCGTCAGGCCGTAGTCGGGATTCTCGCGGTCAAGCGTGTCGGGTGTCTGATTATATCGTCTGATTTCATGTGTCACATATGCAGCCAGACCGAATTTCGCATATTTGTGGAAGCCTTCGAGCAGCGACAGACCCAGCGTGTTCGACAGCGACCAGTATGTCGTGTGGTCGCGCGTCACCTGATTGTCGAGATAAGTGTTCTCGAAAAACTCGCGCGTTTCTGACGGCGATTTGTCTATAAACGTGTGTTTGCCGCTTTTATAACGCAGAGTCCATATGAACGACGACACAGGTATATAAGTGCGTTTGACCGTCGTGTCGTTGATTTCCTCCTCGTGCCAGTACCCGACTTTGTAGCGGCTGTTGAGCATCAGGTCGTCACCGCTGTAGCGTGTGTGCGCGTCTGTCAGATTGGTCGGTATCGACTTGGGATTTATCGACGAGACACCGCCCTGCAGTTGCGCCGGATCTTTGATGTAAAGAATGTCGGTGATGCCGCCGTTCTCTTTGTTTAGCATGTTGAAGTGGTTGAAATACCCCTGGAACTCATATCGGTCGCCCATATATGAACCCGACGCACCCCATATCAGATCTTTCGTCGCCTGATAATTATAGCTGCCTTTCGAGTAGATATAATCGATCATCGCTCCAACCTGAGCCTTCGCGTTGACATTGCCCGAGAAATTGGCGCGCAGCCGCTCCTGCGACGTCTCGCGTCCGCCCGACGTGTTGAACGACAGCAGCGTCATCGGTATTCGGGTATTGTAGAAGCGGTTTGTCTTCTCGTTCGGCAGCCAGACGGCGAGCGCGTCGCCCAGGAAGAAATCGCTCGTCGGACGCCGTTCGCTGAATATCATATTGATACCCTCGGCGCCCAGAGCGCCTGTAGTCGCCCAGGCGTCGCTCATCTCCGACGGTATCGATTGCTTGTAGTAATTATATAGCAGAGTGTCGATTGTCGACGAATCTCTCAGACCGAGCGGTTGCTGCACGGTCCATGCGTACGACGGCGCGATTGTCACTTTTCTTTTGCTTTGAGAAAAAGCAGGCAACAATATCAGTGCCGTTGACAATATCAGAAACAGTTTTTTCATAACACAGCTACAAAGATACGAATAAGTCGAATACAAAGCCAAACTTGTTTGAGCTTTGTTGAGCGGAAGTATCTTCGCGCGGCTGCGCAAAGATACGCTGCGCGATTGCGCAGCCGCCTAAATCTCCGTTGCACATGCTGTTGAAATGTCGATGGTGAATTTCCCGCCGTGTGTAACGGTCAAAGCCCTTGCTATCGTCTCAATCGCTGTGTCTCAGATTGTTTTTTCGATGTTCCAGACAAAGGCGCGGAGGCCGAGTTTGGGGCGCTCGTCGTCGATTGCTTTCAGACGTGCGAGAACATTATCGACGCGTGAGTCTTCGACAATGGTCATGATGGCTGAAGCCATCGAGGGCCACGCGTGTGAGCCGTAGTGCGGTTCGCCGGTGCGGCTGCCGCGGCCCATGACCTGTTGCCATGATGTGAAGCCGCGGCAGTTGTTGCGCTCGAGCAGATCGATGATGCGTTCATAGTGTGCCTGGTCGAATGATATGAAGATTGCTTTCATCGTTTTAAGCTTGTTTAGAGTGGAGTTTGTGAAGTTTGCGCCGTGTGTTGCGTACGCCGTTGGCGGCGAAGACACAGTAGAGCACAGGCACGAAGAGCAGTGTCAGGATGGTCGAGAATGTCAGACCGCCGATGACCGCAGTACCCATCGGACGCCACATTTCGGCGCCCTGACCTGTGCCGACAGCCATCGGCACCATGCCGAGGATTGTGGTCAGAGTCGTCATGACGACAGGACGCAGACGCGATTTGCCGCCGAGGATGACCGAACGTCTGATCGACAGGCCGCGTTCGCGGTTGAGCGATATATAGTCGATGAGCACGATGCCGTTCTTGACGACGATGCCGATAAGCATGATGGCGCCGATCATCGACATGACGTTGAGGGTGTGGCCGCTGAGATAAAGTATGATGAATACGCCCGAGAAGGCGAAAAGCAGCGACGTCATGATGATGGCGGGGTAGGTATAGCTCTCAAACTGGGCCGCCATGACGATATAGACAAGGATGATGATGAGAACGGCGAGCATAAGCAGGTCGCGGAATGAATCCTGCTGGTCTTCGTAGCTGCCCGAGAGTTCTATCGATATGCCCTGGGGAATGTCCATCTGCTCGATGGCCTTGTCGGATGCCTCGACAATCTGGCTCATAGGTACATCCTGAACGACTGTGCGCACGGTGACGACACGTTCGCGGTCTTTGCGCTCGATGGTCGGCGGGGTAAAGCGTTCGACGACTTTGCCGACATCCTTGACGCGGACGCCTTGTCCGGCGTTGTTATAGATGAGGATGTTCTCGATGTCTTCAAGCGAGGTGCGGTGTTCGGGGGCATACATGACCTTGATGTCATACTCTTCGCCGTCCTCGCGGAATCGCGATGCTGTGGCGCCGTTGATGCGGTTGCGCAGATAGTTGGCGGCAGTCTGGAGGTTAAGTCCGTAGATTGCGAGCTTCTCGCGGTCGAAGTCGACCTGATATTCCGGCTGATAGTCTGAGCGAGATATGAATACATCAGCTGTGCCCGGTATCGCCTCGAGGGCTTTCTTGAGCTTGGCGGCGACAGAGTCGGTTTCGGCGAAGTCATAGCCGTAGATCTCATAGTCGATTGTAGACTGGCCGCCCATGCTGCCGCCGGCATTGCCGCCGACGTTGACCTGAGCCTTCTTATACTGCGGGTAGTGCTTGAGGTCGTCACGCATCAGGGCCGCGATCTCGGTGATGCGGCGGTCGCGCAATCCCGGGTCGACGAGCTTGATGTTCATCGAGACGATATGCGGGCCATTGTCGTTGAGCGAGGCAAAGGTATTGTCGCTCGAGGCCGTGCCGACGGTGTAGTTTATGACTCGTATCTCGGGATATTTCTCTTTCCATTCGTCGACGAGGCGCGATGTGACCTCCTGGGCAATCTCGACGCGGGTGCCGATCGGAAGTTCGAGGTTGACACCCAGACGGCCGTCGTCGGCGGTGGGGAAGAATTCGGTGCCTACCTGACGCACAAGCAGCAGCGAGCCGGCGAAGATGACGATGCAGACAATGAAGGTGACGAGTTTATGTCCGACGACCCATGTCAGCAGCCGCGCATAGCCGTTGTCGAAGGCGTCAAGGCCGCGGTTGATCGGCGTGAAGAACAAAGTGTAGAGTTTGCCGTGATGATTTGTGCGGCGCAGCAGAAGGCTGCAGAGCATCGGGGTCAGCGACAGCGCGCAGACGGTCGAGATAATCATCATGATCGTCACCATCCAGCCGAGCTGACGGAAGAGGACACCTGTCATGCCTGTGACGAGGGTCAGAGGGAAGAACACGGCGATAAGTGTCAGCGTCGAGGCGATGACCGAGACGGCGACCTCGTTGGTGCCGTGTACGGCGGCTTGCTTGGGGTCAGAGCCTCGCTCGATGTGGGTCGTGACGTTCTCAAGCACGACGATGGCGTCGTCGACAACCATGCCTATCGATATCGACAGGGCCGAGAGCGACACGATGTTGAGCGAGTTGCCCGTGACGGCCAGATAGATGAACGACGCTATGAGCGAGATAGGTATGGTGATGGTGATGATGAGGGTCGCACGCCATCGTCCGAGGAAGAAGAAGACGACGATGACGACGAATAGCAGGGCGTAGAGCACCGTCTCGACGAGCGAGGCGATGGTGTTGCGGATATTGTCGGACGTGTCGACGATGATGCCGAGCTTGACGTCGCTCGGGAGTCGTTTCTGAAGCGACGGCAGCATCTTGAGCACCTTGTCGGAGATTTCGACCGAGTTGGCGCCGCTCTGTTTCTGGATGACTATCATCGCGCCTTTTACACCGTTGTTATACGTCTGCTGGGCGCGTTCCTCGAGAGAGTCGTCGATGCGGGCGACGTCTTTGAGGAATATGTTTCTGCCGCCCTGCGAGCCGACAACGATGTCGGCCATCTGGTCAGACGAGGCGAATTCGCCCTGGACGCGCAGCGAGTAGGTGTCAGAGCCGATGTCGAACGAACCGCCGGGGATGTTGCGGTTCTCGGCGGCGATTATGGCCGAAATCTGTTCGATCGAAAGGTTGTAGGCCTCGAGGCGCGCGGGGTCTACATATATATGTATCTCGCGTTTGGGCGCGCCCGAAATCGAGACCGAACCGACGCCGTTGATGCGCGCCAGAGGGTTGGCGACGGCGTCGTCGAGAATCTTGTAAAGACCCGGCATGCTCTCTTCGGCCTGCACTGAAAGCAGCAGGATAGGAATCATGTCGGTCGAGAACTTGAAGATGATGGGCGTCTCGGCGTCGTCGGGGAGCATCGACGAAACGAGGTCGAGCTTGTCGCGGACATCGTTGGTAAGCACGTCGATGTCTTTGCCGTATTCAAACTCGAGGGTGATGACCGAGATGTTCTCGCGTGATTTCGAGGTGATATGCTTGAGGTCGTTGACGGCGTTGAGGACGTTTTCGAGCGGACGGGTGACGTTCTGCTCGATGTCCTGGGCGCTCGCGCCCTGATATGTCGTCATGACCATCAGTGTGTTGGTGTCGATGTCGGGGTAGAGGTCGATCGGGAGGGTCTTCAGCGAGAAGATGCCGAGGATGACCACAGCGACGAAACACAGTGTCGTCATGATTGGCCGTTTGACGGCGCTACCGTATAAACTCATGAGTTATATCGTGTTGGAGTGTGTTGTTTGACTGAGTTGATGCTATCATTTGATAATCTCTACGGCGACGCCGTCGGCGAGACGGGTCTGGCCCGATATGACAACCGTGTCACCGTCGGCTACGCCAGAGAGCAATTCGTAGGTGTTGTCGAGGCGGCGGCCGAGTTCGACGCGGTTATACGACACTTTCCCTTTGGAATAGACATAGACATATTTGTTGCCCGATCCGCTTTGTTTGACGACGGCGCGGTCGGGAACAACGACGCTGCTGCGTTCGCCGAGATTCATGCTGACGCGGGCAAACATGCCGGGTTTGATGGCGCCGTCGCCGTTATTGATGGCGATTTCGGCCGTGAATGTGCGTGTGGCGGGGTCGACCGTCGGATAGATGCGGGCGATGCGGCCGGTAAATTCGCGGCCCTCGAAAGCATCGAATCTGACGTCGACGGGCATGCCTCGGCGGATGAGTGCCAGGTCGCTCTCGCTGATGTTGACGATGACCTTGACGGCAGGCGTGAGCTGACCGACGGTGAGCACGGGCTGATTGCCCGTCATGTCGCCCGGGTCGTAGTTGCGGGCGGTGACGACGCCGTTGATCGGCGAGATGAGCTGAGTGTTCTCGAGCAGATTGTCATACTGGCTGCGGGCGGCGTCGAGCTGTGCCTTGAGCTGGTCGACGGCCTGCTGGGTGCCGGCGCCAATCTCGAGGAGCTGCACGGCGCGGTTATACTCGCGCTCGATCTGGTCGAGATTGATTTTCGACTGGGTGATGTTGGCACCGTCCATGACTACGAGAGTCTGGCCGCGTCTGACCGGGTCGCCGACTTCGACGGCAATCGATTTGATGCGGTTGGGTGCCGACGGCGATATGTTGTTGATGTTTTCGGCCTCGACATTGGCGGTGTATTCTTTAATCTGCGGCACGCTCTCGACAGCTACAGTGCTGATTTCGACCTGCGGCAGCTCGTCTTTGACGTCTGTTTCACCGCCTT
Organism: uncultured Porphyromonadaceae bacterium; assembly: GCA_902493335.1. Taxonomy (GTDB): domain Bacteria; phylum Bacteroidota; class Bacteroidia; order Bacteroidales; family Muribaculaceae; genus CAG-873. The sequence goes on along the minus strand of CABUPJ010000023.1, from coordinate 38,269 downwards.
TGTCGTCATTGCCGCATGCGGTCAGAATCATGGCGAGCGGCATGATATAATAAGGTTTCATCTTCATCATGGGGTTCTGTATTTTAAGATATTAATTGTTTTCTGTCAGTTTGTAGTCGTCAATCGGGGCGTTGCCGAGCAGAAGCTCGAGTTCGCTATTGGCGATAAGATAGTTGTATATCGCCTGGTTGTAAGCGAGACGGGCCCTTGTCAGGGCGAGCTCTGAGTCACGCAGGTCGAGATATGACGCGGCACCGATGGCAAAGCTCTTTTCCATTATATTATGGGCGCGGTCGGCCTGACCGACGCTCTCGCTGCACGATGCGATCTGTTTGACGTTCACCTTTATGTTGTCGATGGCGAGGCTGACCTGACTGGCGATGCTGCGCTCGAGGTTCTCGCGCTGGAGCACCATCTCCTGAGCCTGGACTTTAGCCTGACGCACGGCGTTGTATCGCGCGCCGCCCTCGAACAGAGGGAATGACACCGTCAGACCTATCATCGAGTAGGGGTTCCATCTGAAGTTTCTGAGCGGATTACCGTTGCTCGACGATGTCCAGTTGTAGTTGGCTGTCAGGGCGACGGTCGGGTAGAAGGCAGCCTTGCGCAGGGTGACTGTCTTGTTGGCGATGTCGGTCTGGATTCTGTTGAGCGCGAGCGAGGGGTTGGCGCTGTAGTCGGCGTCGATTGCAAGAGTCTTGCCGTACATGTCGGCTTCGTAGTCTGATAGCGTCGTTGTCGGGGTGAATTCAAACGATGCGTCGACACCCATCAGTATCGCCAGCTGCAGGCGGGCCTGCTTGATGGCTATGTCGGCCTGCAGCAGCTCGGGCTCGACATTCTTCATCGCCACCGATGTGCGCAGCACGTCATAGTCGGATGCGGCGCCGGCGGCATATTGCTTCGAGTATATGTCGTAGGTCAGGGCAGCCATGTCATAGCTCTCCTGTATCACCTTCTTTGAATCATTGGCGAGAAGCAGGGCGTAGTAGGCGCTTTTGACCTGATTGACGAGGTCGAGTTTCGACGAACGGGCCTGCTCGATGTTTACCAGTATCTGGGAATCGGATAGCTTGAGCGACTGCCACAGCTGCGGGGCGATAAGAGGCAGTGTGGCCGAGAAGCCAGTCGAGTAGGAGTTGTCGAGACCCATCTTGATGCCGTTGTCTTTTTTTGACGAGGCGCGTGACTGGGTTTCCTCGGGGTTTCCCTCTTCGTTGTCTCCGCCGAAACCGCCGAAGCCGTCCATGTTCATGTACGCGACCTGTTTGGCAAGCATACGGTTGTAGTTGAAGCCGAAGCTGACCGACGGCAGCAGTTGCCCCAGTGTCTCTTTTTTAGAATAGTCGGCACGTTTGATTTCAAGGTCTGCGATTTTCACTGTCGGGTTGTCGCTCAGGGCTATCGACAGACATTGTTCAAGGCTCAGGGTTGTCTGACCGGCAACGCTCGCGGAACTTATCAGCAGGGCGGCGGCCGGGATTAGAAAAGCTCTTAGTTTTTTCATTTATGGGTGGAAAAAGACTGTAGTGTGATTATGTTACAAATTTAGTTAATTTAATTGTCAAAACTGTCTGATTTAATGGTTAAAAAATCTTTGTTTATAATAATGTTGAAAAAAAGGATATTTTTTTCTACCTATTGACGTCTCTAAATGCTTAAATTTGCAGAAATGATAACCGAAACAGCCTTGTAAAATGGAAAGTCAGCCCAACAGATATAGAAAAAACAGCAGCAGGCAACAGCATGATACACCGTCGGTCGACTCGCTCGGCCGTCTTGCTCCGCGCGACATCGATGTCGAGGCGGCTGTGCTCGGCGCCCTTATGATAGAGAAAGACGCATACATTCTTGTGTGTGACATCCTCAAGCCCGAGAGTTTCTATGAGCCGGCTCATCAGCGCATCTACGAGGCGATACAGACACTCGGCGCCTCACAGAAGCCTATCGACCTGCTGACAGTCACCGACCAGCTCAAACTCAACGGTTCGCTCGAGGAAGTCGGCGGTCCGGCCTTTGTCGTGCGTCTGACCTCTAATGTGGCGTCGGCGGCCAATGTCGAGTTCCATGCCCGCATCGTGGCTCAGAAATATCTGGCGCGAGAGCTTATCTCGTTCAGCTCGACGATTGGTTCTAAGGCTTTTGACGAGAGCCTCGATGTCGACGACCTGCTCCAGGAAGCCGAGGGCAAACTCTTCGAGATTTCTCAGCGCAACGTCAAGAAGGATGTGACTCAGATCGACCCCGTGATAACGAGCGCCATCGAGCAGATACAGGCGGCGGCAAACCGTACATCGGGCCTCAGCGGCCTCGAATCGGGTTTCCACGAACTCGACAAACTGACTTCAGGCTGGCAGAACTCCGACCTTATAATAATCGCCGCCCGTCCTGCCATGGGCAAGACAGCCTTTGTGCTCTCGATGGCAAAGAACATGGCTGTCAACTACAACATACCCATCGCCATCTTCTCGCTCGAGATGAGCAATCTCCAGCTTGTCAACCGTCTTATATCAAATGTATGCGAGCTGCCGGGCGACAAGATCAAGAGCGGACAGCTCACACCGCTCGAGTGGGAGCAGCTGATGGTGCGCATCAAATATCTCAACGGCGCGCCGATGTATATCGATGACACGGCGTCGCTGTCGGTCTTCGAGCTGCGTACCAAGGCCCGCCGTCTCGTGCGAGAACATAAGGTGAAGATGATTATCATCGACTACCTTCAGCTGATGAATGCATCGGGCATGAAGTTCGGTTCGCGCGAGCAGGAGGTGAGTACGATATCACGTTCGCTCAAGCAGCTTGCCAAAGAGCTTAACATACCGATTATCGCTCTGTCGCAGCTCAGCCGTGCCCTCGAGTCGCGTGGCGAGAACAAGCGTCCGCAGCTTTCCGACCTCCGTGAGTCGGGTGCTATCGAGCAGGATGCCGACATTGTCTGCTTCATCCATCGTCCCGAGTATTACTACCACAGCGATGTCGACCCGAGCGGCAAAGACATACGCGGTCTTGCCGAATTTATCGTCGCCAAGCACCGCAGCGGTGCCGTCAAGGATGTCAACATGCGTTTCCGCGCCAATTTCGCCCGTTTTGAGAACTGGATAGAGGAAGGTGCCGACAGCTTTGTCGAACAGCGTGTGTCGAAGCTCAACCCGGTTGACGGTCCGGCGGTGACGCCCAACGTCGTCCTCTCGGGCGGAACGGCAGATTATACCACGTCGAGCGACGAACCGACGCCCTTCTGACAAACCGCGCCAGCAGGGCGTTTCGGGTCGCGGCTATAACTTTTTTTGACTTTTTTTGTAAAAATCGCAAACCATTTTAAGAGTTGTGTTGTTTGTAAGATAAAACAAACAAAAAGAATTTATTCACAACTATTATTTATGTTTGATATGAAAAAAGTCGCATTATTGATTGCTGTAACACTCGGTAGTTTTACAGTTTTCGCCCAGAACATCAACAAGAATGAGCTGAAACAGCTTCAGGCTTTCCTCGCCGCTCCCGCAGAGCACGCTACAACCAACGCCGAAGCGCTCAAAGTCACTAACCTCAAAGACCCGTCGACATGGGAAGGCGTCACTGTCGAGAACGGCCACGTCACCAAAATCGACTGGAAGAATAAAAAACTTGCCGGTGATCTCAAACTCGACGGTTTCACAGCTCTGACCTCGGTCGATGTATCGCGCAACGCCATCACATCGGTAGCTGTCACCAAGGCTCCCGCCGTCACCGAAATCAACGCTTCGCGCAACAAAGCCACTTCGGTCGACTTCGCCGGATGTCCCCAGCTGACAAAACTCAGCATCAACAACAACCGTCTGACCGAGTTCTCGATCACTGACGTGCCTGTCATCAAGACACTCAACATCGCAAGCAACAACCTCGTTGCGCTCGACCTCGCAGGCTCGCCCACACTTCAGACCGTCAACTGCCAGTCGAACCGCCTCGAACAGCTCACCATCGACAACTGCACCGCTCTCAAGAATCTCTATGCCGGCTATAACAAACTGACTTCGTTCACACTCGTCGGTGTCGAGAACCTCCAGAACATCAATGTCGACGACAACCAGATCGCCAACCTCATCGTCTCGAAGCTTCCCGCTCTCAGCACATTCATCTGCTCTGACAACAACATGAAGACCCTCGGCATGAGAGACTGCAACGCCCTTCTCGACGTAGTCTGCTCTTACAACGACCTGACCTCGTTTGAGGTAGAAGGCTGCCCCAACGTCCAGTTTATCGACTGCTCTTACAACGACCTGACCTCTCTTACTCTCAGCAACCAGACATTCCTCCAGCGTCTGCTCTGCAACAATAACGAACTCACCATGCTTGACGTCTCGTTTGACTCGGCGCTTACCTATATCAACTGCCGCTTCAACATGATTACGGACCTCAGAACAATCGCTTGTCCGAATCTGAAGATGATAGCATGCCAGTGGAACTATTAAATCAGGGCTGGCACTCGAGAAGTGCCAATATAATATGACTGACTAAATATGACCCGGTCGGGGCGGCAGAGATGTCGCCCCGGCTTCTTTTATGGTCGCTGCCATGAAAGGTGACATCCCGGTTGCGGAGCGCTGCTGCCGCGGCCGGGATGTCGGTGTGTGCCATTCATAGATAGCTTTGTCGATGTCTTTTTCTCTACAAGAGTATCGACGGTGACAAATCTATCATTATTGAATGAAAAATTTTTATCCGATGTTATCTTCCGCGTGATTCACCGCTGCCGCCGGCGCTGTCGTTGTTGTCGACCGATGCGCCGGTCGATTTGATGTCGCTTTTGAGATTGCCGAATTTCCATGTCAGCGAGATGCCGAAGTTGCGGTGCTGGTTTGTCCAGGCGTTGTGTAACACCATGTCGTTGCTGCGTATGGTCTCGCGGTAGGTCTGGTAGCGGTTGAATATGTTGCCGGCGAAACAGCCGACGGTCAGTGCGCCGTCTTTGAGAAACGATTTGTTGGCTCCGAAGCCGTAGTAGCTCCACGAACCTGAGTTGCCCTGCACGTCGGGCGAGCTTGTCGATATTCCGCCGAAGGCGTTGACCTTCAGTCCGCATGGAAGTGTATAATTCCAGTCGGCGTTGACAAAGGCGCTCCAGCCGTCGTTGCGGCTGCCGGTCTTCTTGTGGTTGTAGACGGCATAGCGCGTCTCGCCGTTGAGACTCAGGCTCATGTTGGTGATGATGTTCCAGGCGCCATAGCCGATCAGGGCGATGCGGTCGCGTGTGCCGACGTTGGCATAGGTGTTGATGCGCATGCCGTTGTCATCAAGGTAGATGTAGTTGCTGATCATATTGTCGCGCCTTACATAACTGAGACCGATATTGCCGTTAAGACGGTCGTTGCCGTAGTTGCTGTAGGTGAGCATGAGCTTGTGAAACCGCTCGCATGTCAGGTCTGGATTGCCCGTGCGGTATGAATTGGCCTGCAGTTGCAGCCGGTAGGGGTTGAGCTGTGACACTGTCGGCCGCGATATGCGCATCTGGTAGCCCAGCCTGAGGTTGGCGCTTTCGTCGAAACGGTAGGATACGGCGGCGTTGGGGACAAGATCGCTCAGCCGTTTTGAGAAATCGTCATAATCACCGGCTCTGAAGCTGACCCCCATCGATGTGTATTCATATCTGACACCGGCTCTGACGGTCAATCGCTTCATGTCGGCGTTATATGAGGCATATGCGGCCCCGATGTCCTGATACTGCGACATCCTGACCCGGCCCGAGGCGACAGATGTCAGGCACTCCTCGCTGTCGCCGTAATATAAAAAGGAGTTGACGCCGTTGCGGCGGAACAGGCCTTTGACACCGGCCTCGAGGGTGTGTATGTCTCCTAATCGGTTGACGAAGTCGACCTGTGCCGTGTGCTGGTTGTTGGTAGTGCGGTTGAGGTCGCGCTGATATGTAGCCGGAGGGGTAAATGACGAAGCGTCGTAGTAATGCGACAGGGCGTCGAGCGGAGTGTATGAGCGGTCATACTGGTATGTGGCGATGACATAGCGGCGGTCGGTGTCGAAATTGTGGCGGTATGAGGCATTGGCGTTGAGACCCGACTCGTGTTCGCCGCCGGCGGCGTGGACATAGTAGCCCCACAGATCGTCGCGGTCGTCGTCGAGTCCGCGGGCGTGACGGGTAAACTCGGCGTCGCCACGAAAATTGAAGCAGTTGAAGCCGAGGGTAAAAAGATTTGCTGTGTCGGGCTCCCACGAGAGGTTGAAATTGGCGCCACGGTAGTCATAAGCGTTTTTCTGGGCGATGCTGTCGGTGATGTAGCGCTCTGGCGACGACGGGTCGAGGTATTCGGTCTCGGTCATACCGAACGTCCGGGTTTTGTTCCAGCGGCCGTTGGTATACTGCATGTTGAGTGATGCCGAGACATTCCCCACACTTGTCCTGACATACGCCGCGCCTCCGGCGTCGGTGTAGTTGGCGAAAGCCGTGATGTTGGCGAGGTAGCCCTCGACCGAGAGCTTGCCGGATGTGATGATATTGATGATGCCGGCTGTGCCTTCGGCATCGTATTTGGCGCCGGGCTCGGTGATGACCTCGATTTTTCTTATCGAGGCGGCAGGCATGGCCTTTAGGATGGTCTTGGCGTTATCGCTGAGAGATTTGTCGGGCTTGCCGTTGACATAGATCTTGAAGTCGGTAGAGCCGTTGAGCTTGATCTGATCCTGGGCGTCGACAGTCACCATCGGCACTTGCCGCATCATATCGAGCACGTTGCGTGATGCGGCCGACGGGTCTTCTGTGACGTTATAGGTCAGAGTTGCGCCGTCGCTCTCGACTATGGGGCGTCGGGCAGTGACGACAATCTCGTCGAGTTCCATGCCTTCGATCGACAGCAGCAGCGAGTCTAAGGCGGCGTCGGTCGAGTCGGCCGGTGCTGAGGCCGTCGCCGGATTAAAAACAAGAGAGAGCAAGAGGATGAGGAAAAACTGACATTTGACAGAATTTTGCATAGGTTGTGATAAATGTGATTGTAGATTATGTAGACATCTATAAGACGAAGAAGCAAGGCCGTTTGTGACACGCCGAGTGAAATTTTTTTGTATCTTTGAAAACAAAAACGCCATGAAGAAACTGATAATTGCAGCGGCAGTTGCTGGGATGTTTGCTGTTGAGGCCGTTGCCGGTGAGTTTGCACGCCGCGAGATGGCCTACGGTGACACCGTGCGCACGTATACTATATATCGTCCCGATTCAATCAACCGTTTTGCACCGCTCGTTGTCTATACTCACGGTTATGGCTCGAAGACGCGCAACCGCAAGGACCTCAACCGTGCCGCCGACCGTCACGGCTTTGTTGTCTGCTACCCCGACGGCGCGCCCGACACAAGGGGCAAAGACGGCTGGTATGTCGGCTATCCGTCGCAGTCTAATATGGATAAAGACGAGATTTCGTTTTTCAAGGCCTTGCTCGACGAGGTCTGCGCGGCTGAGAAACTCAACCGCGATAACGTCTTTATGGCGGGCATGTCGAACGGGGGCGACCTCTGTTATCAGTTAGTATATACCTCTCCCGGGCTGTTCAAGGCCTATGCGTCGGTGGCGGGTCTGACGTTCGAGTGGGTTTACAACGGCCACAGGCTGACCGAGCCTGTCGATTTCATGGAGATACACGGCAATGCCGACACGACGTCGCGCTGGACCGGCGATCATGACAATGCCGGAGGGTGGGGCGCTTACATACCCGTGCCTATGGCTGTGGCGGCGATTGCGGCCAACAACCGATGCGCGACGATGGCGGTCGACTCGGTAGCGTCGCTCACGGGCGACGGCCGCATGCTGAAGCGCACTGTCTATGGCGGCAGTCCGACAGGCAAGACGGTCGTGCTCTATGAGGTCGACGGCGGCAGACACTCGTGGCATGCCAAAGATATTGACACAGGCGAAACCGTCTGGCAGTTTTTCGAGTCAGTACTCAAAAGAGATTCAGATTGTTATAAATGATATATGGCAGATATGATTACAGATGATTTTGAGGCTTTGAGAGCCAGAGAGTGGATTAACGGTTTTACCGACGAGATAGCTGCGGCCCTTGGTCGCTGCGAGGAGCTGTGCTATGAATTCAATGCGATCCCTCCGTCGCAGAAAGAACGGCGCAACAAGCTGCTGAGCAAGATATTCGAGCGTGTCGGCGACCGTTGCATCATCAATCCGCCATTCCGATGTGATTTCGGCTTTAATATCCATATAGGCGATAATTTCACGGGCAATTTCAACCTGACGATACTCGACGAAGCCGATGTGACCATCGGCGACAATGTGTTTATCGGCCCTAACACGAGCATCTGCACGGTGATACACTCGCTGAAGCCCGAGGAACGCAACCGCGGCATCATGTGCGGGCGGCCTGTCGTCATCGGCAATAATGTCTGGATTGCAGCCAATGTCGTGATACTGCCTGGCGTAAGCATCGGCGACGGGGCTGTTGTCGGCGCCGGAAGCGTTGTCACTAAAGATGTTGCTCCCTCGACCGTCGTCGCCGGCAATCCCGTCCGCTTCATCAAAAAAATCGACTGTTGACGCTTGATTCTGAAGTCAGATAAATTGAAGAGGTTAAAATAAGAATATGCTTGTTTTTATATGCTTAACTGGAATATAGTCTTTATGTCATCGTTCAGCACAACTATTGTACGGCTTTTGTATCAATAAATATTGGTTTTGGCCAGTTTTTCCGACCAATTAGTATTATGTAATACATAAGATGTTGATTGTATTATTTAAATGATTGGATATAAGGTAAAAATACAGAGAAGTTTGTGCCGTTGTCTGAGACGATAATTCTCGTATGATGCAATTCATATTGTTTCCTGAGATTTTTTAACCCAACACCTGTATTGTTTACATTATTGCGTCGTTGGATATTATTTGAAACGGTTACACCATTCACTCCCTCGTCAATAAGAATAGTCAACGGCTTATCCGGAGTTGCAGTATTATGTTTCAAGGCGTTCTCAATAAGCATCTGCACACTTACAGGTATTATTTGTCTGGTTCCAATATTGGGCATCTCCCTGATATCTACAAGCAGCCTATCTCCATGACGCATTTTCTCCAGATAAAGGTAAGTGGAAACGAATCTCATTTCATCAGAAAGATTCACGGTCGGATTCTGAGAGGTTGTGAGGATATACCGATAAACCGTTGAAAGTTTTTTTACAAACGTATTGGCGAGTTCCGGGCTTTCGTAGGTCAGTGATGCAAGAACATTAAGGCTGTTGAAAAGAAAATGGGGATTTACCTGTGTTTTTAGTGCATATAATTGATATAAAGCTTTTTCTTTTTCTGCCGTCATAATCTTTCTCTCGTATTCCATCTGTTCCTGCGTGTGTATAAGAAGTTCAAGCAACAGGACAAAAAGACAGTTCCATGTAAGAAAAGAAAAAATCTGAGTTACTGATAACAGATGATGGCTCCATATCCATACGCAAACGGATATTATTACCCCCATAATCAACGATATCAAAAATATATCAAGTATGATTATCCCTAATTCCAGCCTGTTCTTTAGCTTTTGATGCAAAAACTTGATGATATAATAATCCACACATCCACCGGCTATACAAATGGGAATGTTGACTAACATATTATTGATAACGACTGATAACTGATCACCATCGTGATTGGATAGCAATGCAAATGTCGATGTAAACAGGAAAAGCATGAACAATCCTGTAATCAGAAATATGGCAAGATTCTTTTTATTCATCATTGCTTTCCATTTATCCAATTCAATAATCCGGGAACGCGGTTACGGCTGACAATAACTTCCTGCGGGCAATCTGGTGTAAAGTCAACTTTAAGCCTCCCGGCAAAATATTTGTGTAGCCTGTCAATGCTCTTTATATTTGCTATGCAGTTGCGCGACAACCGATAGAATTTCTCTGAATCCATCATGCACTCAAGTTGATCCAGCGTGTAGGCTATGATGTATCTGCTGTTTGAGAATGTATGCAGATATGTGTATTTATCCTCACTGTAAAAAAATGCGATATTGTCGGTTTCGATATGCCGATAGGTATCACCGCACTGAACGAGAAAACGGTTTTTACGGCTGGATGAGAGGTAATCATCACGAAATCGGAGATAAGAATCTAATGCCGGAGTGATAAGCCTAAGGTTATCGTATTTCTGTAACGCCGCTTCAAGTTCAGTTTCCTCGATAGGCTTCAGCAGATAGTCAATGCTGTTCAGCTTGAACGCTTTGAGCGCGAACTCATCGTATGCGGTCGTGAATATGACAGGAGTTGAAGTCTTTATCTGTTCAAATATTTCAAAACTGTCTCCGTCCGACAACCGAATATCAACGAGCAGCAAATCCACAGGGACATTCTTTATAAGGATAAGAGCCTGTTCGACAGATGATGCCCAGCCGCAAAGTTCCCAATCCGGCCGTGCGGTCTCCATCATCCGTCTCAACTCGTTATATGCGAGCTGTTCATCCTCTATTATTATATACTTAGCCATAATATTTTTAACGCGTTAAAGTTGATTATATTGTTATGTATCTGCCTATTACAGTCTGAATCTCCATCCAAATTTAATCTCGGTGCTGAACAGTCCGTTTGCCAATGCCGACTTGTTGTCATAAATTAGTGCGATGTCACTTTTCCCGACAACACCAAGAAACCATCTGTTGTGATTCCATACAAAAGAGACATTCAGACGATTCGATAGACGGAAAGAACAACGCCTGCTGTTCTCTACCGAACTGCCAATTACGAGAGCCGGGACTATCGATTCACTGATGCCCAACGTAATATTTCGACGGGGAACCCAATTATAACCATATCCTATTTTTATACCGAAAGACTGTCCTCTCATACTGTATTTGTCAGGACCTGTATAGTCCAGCTCTTTGGGTAATTGGCTAAAATCGAACTTATAATTCTGATTGACATAAGACAGTCCCAATGAAAAAGAGCCTTGACTTCTTTGTTGCAGACGGCTTAAAGAGAAGGCTGCGGCATAAGAATATCTCTTGTTATTAAAAAAATAGTTGACTTCGATGCCCCACTCAGATGTCTTTACTCCGTTGAATTTCAATTTATCGACATTTTTACCATCATATTCAGTGATGTTCATTCCGATGTCGTTTTTGATGGAGTAAAACGAGGCTGACAATAGGGCGCATGAAAAATCGAAGTTGAATTTTGATTTAGTACGGTCGCTGCCACCGAACAATTTGTTTATATTCAGGTCATAACCAAGAGACACAGCCATATATGTCACATCAAAACCGATGGTATTTGTTGTTGGAGAACTCATCTCGATATTGCCATTGGGAGAGAAATATAGATTGTTATAATCAAACCAGTTGTTGGAGCGTATCTTAACATTCATGTTGTAACCGGTTCCTTTGACATACACAGTGTCGTATGAATTAAAAAACCTGTCACCCCAACGATAGGTATCAACACAGAACTTAGGAAATCTACCCATTGATGCGATTGAATCAAGGTCGAAAGACATTCCTTTCATCGTATTGAAACAGACGATGCTGATAATAACGAGTATTATTCTATGCCTAAATTCCTTAGAACCCATATCTGATTCCGACACCAAGCTTACCGGCCGGGCGGAAATGACGTTTGTCTTCGTCTTTTTGTCCTCCGAATATATACTTTATTTTCCTGTCAGTGATTTTACAAGTCCTGACCATGTCAACTCCGGCATCAAGAAAGATGCTTAATTTTTTGTTGAAATAGAAAGATGGTGTAAGGTAAGAACTTAACATCATGGATGAATAAAGCTTGTTTTTACCATCCATTTTAATGACACTCGTGATACCCTCCATTTCAAGAAGATTCCACCTTAATTTGAAATTTTGACCAAACCACGTCTGCGCGGAGGCTTTGATTCCGCTTGAAATGTTCAGGTCGAATTCAAACCGCCCTTTAGGGTTCCATTTGACATAAGTTATTGGTACAACCATCGGAGTACCATAGGCATTTGTCAGACCGATACCACCTCCGATACTGAAAATGTCGTTCACTTTATAGATGAAAAGACAGCCTCCGTTAGCAAGTACACTGCTCCAGGATATTTCGTCAGGCGCACTGTAAATACCGAATCCAAGCGTTGCAATTATGCCCCATCTCTCCGACAGCGGTCTTATGTGGGTTATATTTACAGACGCATTGAGAATATCATCGGGATTCTGAGTGGCAGCCTCACCGGTTCCCCGTAAATCATAGAGGGAACCTTGAATGGACGCAGTCCATAATATCGGCTCTCCGTAATCATTCAGCTTTACTGAGAGCGGTTGATTATATTTCAGCCCTATGCGATACAGTTCCCCTTTTCCGTATGAAACCTTCTGCTTATCAGTAAAAGCTGAGCGGGAAAGATAGCCGGTTGAAACTTCCAATTGTTGTCCTTGCATTTGAAATACAACAATCATAGCGAATAATATTGTTGAAAGAAATTTCATCATTTTTTGAGGCAAAGTTCGCTATTCATTGTTGCCTTTGCAATCAAAATCGGATGGATAGTGTCTTTCTTTAGTTGAATTGACAAATATACCGGATGTATTTGTGATAGATCAAAGTCTCATCAAAAATCAGCTATCTTCAGAAGCTGTTGAGATGGATGCGGCCGGCGATATCGATTTCTTTCTGCCGGGGAAGGAAAGCGCCGTCTGCCGGATAGCCGATGGTGAGAAGACAGGTGAATTCATAACCCTCGGGGGCGGCGACGATTCTTTTTATTTGTTCTGCCTCGTCTGCGACGGGGATGTGAAAAACAGTTCCGAGGCCTTCGTCGGTAGCCACGAGGAGCATATTCTCGACAGCGCACCATGCCGAAGCGAAGTAGTTGAGCGAGCTTTGCTCGGCCGGCTGAAGCAGGGGACTTTGTTTCTGTCTGAAGAAAGGGATGATGAGCAGACCGCTCTGCATGAGCATACGCTGCTGCTTGGGGAGCGCGTCTGCAAACATAGTCATCTTGTCGTTGTCGCCTGTATCATCGACTTCGAAGACAAGGTCTTTGAAAGCTGACATGTTTTTAGCCAAAGGTGCGATGACCTTGGCTATATTCTCGCGGCCACGTACGACGACGAATTCAAACTGGCGCAGATGGTCGTTGGTCGGTGCCTTAAAGGCTGCAGAGATTACTTTATCGAGAATTTCATCACTCACTTCGCGGTCGGAGTAGTCGCGATAAGTGCGACGGCGCTCCAATACTTCTTTAAATTCCATTTCAGTGTTGTTTTTGAGGTTTGTGATGCAAAGTTATACCGATTTATTGTCGCTGGTTTGTTGAATAGTTTCAAATATTTGTCGTATATTTGTGGCGATATGAAGGATGCGGTTATTCCATATACTTTGCCTGAGGTTAAAGATCACTCCTTTTTCTTCATCTCACAGCATATTGTTCCGGGGTTAGAGGCGAAGATGCATCGTCATGAGGCGTGGGAACTGTACTATGTCACCCGCGGTCGTGGTGTGCGGATGACGGGTGACACTCTGATGGCTTTTGCCGAGGGTGACGTCGTTATGATACCGCCGTCGATGCCTCATTACTGGGAGTTTAGCTCCGAATCAGCAAATGCTGACGGAGAAATCACCTATTTGATGGTAGCTTTCAGCCAAGAACTTATAGACAAATGTATCAATGTGTTTCCTGAAGTGCGCAACAGGTTGTATGGTCGGATTTTACCGACCGAAGCGTTGAAATATGGTGCTGTCAGTTCGACTGAAATCAGACGGCGCCTCGAGAAGATGTGCGACCTTGACGACATCGGCCGGTTGGGCGAGATGATAGGCCTGTTGCCGGTGGTGTTCACGACCGACGACCATTCGCTGATAGGCCGTCCGGTCAAAATTGAGCGCGACATCAGACGTATGCAGCAGGTAGCAGAATACGTCATGGCGCATTACGTCCATAATATCACTCTCGACGACATCGCGGCACACATCGGCATGAACCGCTCGGCCTTCTGCACTTTTTTCAAACGCAACAAGGGCATGACATTCTCGCAGTTTGTGACGCAGTACCGTCTCGAAACCGCCTGCGGCCTGCTCAAAAACTCGCAAAAACAAGTCTCGGAAATATGTTTCGCCGTCGGCTTCAACGACCTGCCGCACTTCATCCGCGTCTTCACCTCAGCCTACGGCCTCCCGCCGACTAAATACCGCCGGGCGACGCTGTTATAATCCTTTCTTTTTCAAGTACTCATCTTTGCCTATGAAATTTTGAGAACCGATGACACCTCCGGCATATTGAAACACCACGTGGGGTGAATAAACGATTGATGCGTCAGATTCGTTGATTTCTTTTTGTTTTTCAGGCGAGAGGGGCTTCTGATATATCTGGTAGCCATACATTCCCATGCCGATACGACGGAAGCCGATATACATCGGGGCGTCAGGCGCGGCTCGCATGGAAATAGAAATACAACCTATTTTATCCAGTTCTTTTTCCAGCCATTTTAAAGAACTTCTGTCGAGCCCGCTTTTGATGAGTAATGAATCTATCTTTTCCTCGTTCGGATCCCAATTTAAATCCTTATTATCAGCGCTGTCTGATAAATGGAATATTGAAACTCCGCCATGCTCGAATTCAATATCAACCGAACAGCCCGGAGTCAGTTTATTATAAAGATTACGATATATTTGCTCCATATTGTTGCCATATTCGATATAATGGTCTTCCATTATATCGGCATCGCATCTGTTGGCCGGACTGAAAAATAAATATGATAGCAAAAGAATATTGACCGCGTGAAGTGTCAGCAGTATTTTCTTATGTTTGGTGTTGCATCTCAGCGAACCAAAGAATGATATAACCGAAACGATAAATGCCGGGATAGACACCCACAACACAAAGACAACGATGAATATGAATACAGGCGTTGCAATAATTCCTATAAGGCACACTGTAACAATCACTGCACAAACATATTGTATCGCCATCCAAACTGGGTTATCGGTCTGATTCATTATACTGTCGTTTTAAGGTTATTGATTTTTTGTTATTCCAGAAGCCTTTTGGTAAAGTCAGCGTTTTTGCTGAATTTATTTTCAGTCGCACATTTTTCAGCGATTCTGTCAATCCTTGGATTACTATTGCCGGGTCTTGGTTTGAATTCAAAATTATATTGTCGCGTGATATGTCCCATGTACCGTGGCAGCTAATCTTTTGAACGATAGCTTTCTTATGGGTAATATTATATGAAAACATATAAGTTGAGTCGGCATTAAGTGTCAACTCATAGTATTGTCTGCCCCGCTTTCCGAAGTATTTTCCTTCCAAAATATCTGCACGATAATACGGCAATTCAGTTGTAATTACTACAAGCGGATACTTCTGTTGGTGAAATCCTATATACCCCTGTCTCAAAACTTTGCTTTCCTTGATGCCACATTCTTTTAGCCCTCGGAATTCATTATGCACAATATGTTGAATCCGGTCATAACCACCCAATATCTCCCCGGCGGAAGCCTTTTCCTTACTCTTATATAAATACCCGTTGATTACAACCAATAACGGTTCATGGAATTTAGTCGCAATTTTTACGACTCCGTCGCAGTTGACAAAACCATATTCTGCCGCGCTGACAGAGTCAATTACCGAAATGTTTTCAATGTCACCCTGATAAACCCAACTTAAGGCACGGCT
Organism: uncultured Porphyromonadaceae bacterium; assembly: GCA_902493335.1. GTDB lineage: Bacteria > Bacteroidota > Bacteroidia > Bacteroidales > Muribaculaceae > CAG-873. The sequence continues at coordinate 22,647 of CABUPJ010000023.1, read as the reverse complement.
TGCCAATACGGCCGCACTGTCACTTCGCATCTGCTCGAGGGTGTAGTCAAGAACCGAGTCATTCAACGCCACGTTATCGACAACCCATAGAGTCTTTATCCGAGGCACTTGTGTTTGCTCTTTATTCACCGACTGTGCTGAGAGGCAAAAGGCAAAGAGGCTAAGTAACAAACCAATAATAAATATTCCGTGTTTCATCGCTTGTCTCCTTTCTCTCAATTTCTGACCGATTGTTGTATTTTTATTTTCAGATATACATACTCTCGCCTCAAAATATCATAAGTCGTCAAATACAGTACGTTGTTGTCATGCCAAAAGATATGAGAGTATTTATCATCTTCAGGTTGATAGACGACGGTTTCACCGTTATATCGGTGGTTTTTATATGATTCAAATTCATAAATCACATTTCCGTCCCGGCGAAAAAATTTCAAATCTAACGACCAATCACAGTCATATATTTTCTGCGATACAAATATACCGTTGGTATTTATTGCCGTAGGAAATGCCGATCGGCCTATATATTTACCACTTTCTGAATCAAACCACCATACAGAATCGTCAAATAGATCGTCGGGAATAACGAAACCATACAATTTTAATTCTGCAATATATAATAACTGTTTTTTGTTAAATTCCAATCCTCCTTCGTCAATAAGATAATATATTTCCTGACGGGTAGCGGAGTCAAGTTGCTCAAACTTAGTCTGAGATTCTTTTAACACAAGATTCACAATTTCGTTGTCGATAATGGAGTCTGCCGGAATAACATTATAGCGTGAACATTCTTTTTCCGCTTTAATGTAGTCAGTGCGGTCTATTTCTTCTACTGAGAAAACAGCCTGCGCAGATGAGACGACAACATTCGCTATCGCAAAGAACAATATCAGGAATCGTTTATCCATAAGTTTCATATCTGAAGCTTCAATTACTTGATTTATCGGCGATCTCTTGGTTGAAGGCTTTTATTTCGTCGGTGATTAGTTGCTTCTCGCGTTTTCAATAACTGCGACGGCTTGTCGCAGTATTTCGTTATACTCAGAATCGGTGTTAATGCGGACTGTAGTATCCATGTCCAAAGATAATACTTTTGGTTTGATTTTCAGCTATGTGACTCCATTATTTTTGTGAATATAAAAAAACAGCCGAGGCCGCGCGTTGATGACGGCGGCCTCGGTGATATGTTTTATTGTGATAATGTCTTTATTTGAGAAGCGACTGGAGGAGTTCGGGGTCGTTTGTGGTGATGAAATCGACGCCGTTGTCGATACACCACTGCATGTCTTCTTTCTTGTTGACTGTCCAGACGTTGACTTTCATGCCGAGGTCGTGGCACTCTTTGATCCACTCGGGATGTTTCTTCATGGCTTTGAGGCTGTAGTCGACGCCTGCGCCTTTCATGAATTTAATCTGCCCAGGTACAAGGTCGCCCTGAAGGTAATAGACACCGGTGCCGGCGGGAACGGCTTTGATAAGGTTGACGAAACCGTTTTTAGAGAAGGTGATATAGTCGACCTTGTCTTCGAGACCATATTTCTTGACCATGGCAAGGATGCGCTTGATGGCGGCACGTTCAGACGAGTTGCTGTCGTGGGGTTTGAGCTCGCAGACGATGCGGGTGTTGAGTTTCGCTGCCTCGGCGAGATATGCGTCGAGAGTGGGGACATGTTCGCCGTTTTTGAGGGTCTGGGCGAGGACGAGTTCGGCGGGCGAGTGCTCGATGTCGACGCCGTTGATGCTCGGGTCGTGGTTGACGACGAGAACGCTGTCGGCGGTCATCCAGACGTCAAACTCAGAGGCGTAGCAGCCAATAGAGTCGGCCTTGACAAGAGCGCGGATTGAGTTCTGGGCTGAACCTTCGGCGTCCCAGTAGCCGCGGTGTGCGATGACTTCGGGCTTGGCGGCTGCGGCAGTGAGGCTTATCGAGGCAGCTGCGGCGAGCGACAGGAATAAAGTTGTTTTTTTCATTGCGTTTTTATTGGTTTGAGAATATTGATGTGCAAACTTACGTAATATAAATTTAACAGGCGTTTAAAAAACTTTAAATGTTAAATTCAACGGTTATTTTGTCGTTGATGTCTTTACGTGCAATCTCGACGGCGGGACAATTTTTGTCGTTGTCTCGGCCGACGCGGGCTTTGCGTCCGTTGACTTTCACCGTTGAGCCGTCGGGAAGGGCAGGCAGCAGCAGTCGGTAAGCCCTGTGGCTGACCTGGCCGTCGTAAGCGCCCTCGGCAGGATGAACGGTGACGGTGGCTTTGCCGCCTGTCTGGGTATATTGCAGGCGTGTGGTCATATACTTGCCGTCTTTGTAGCCGAGGCTGATGCCGTCGTCTTCATAAAGGGTGAAGCTGTTGTCGGCGTCGCCCGCGGCAGGATAGACGCGCATGACGAGGGTGTCGAGCGCCGCCGTGGCCGGGCGCGGCGTGTAGGGCTGGGTCGCCAGAATGTGGCCGCCGCGGACATATAGCGGCATCTCGTCGATGTCTTTGGCGATGTCGAGTGTTTGGCCCCCGTCATATTTCTCATGGGTGAAGTAGTCATACCACACTTCGCCTTCGGGGAACCACACTTTCTGCGACGCGGTGAGGCGCTCGCCTTCGCCGGGCGCGGTGATGGGCGCTGCAAGCAGCACGTCGCCGAAGGTAAACTCCTGCGGCTGTTTGAACGACAGAGGCTGGTCGCCGTAGTCGATAAACATCGAGCGGTTGAGCGGCACCATGGTGTTGTGTGTCTGCCACACGCTGCTGTAGATATACGGCATCAGTTCGGAGCGCATGTGATAGAAGCGGCGCATGGCTTTGGTCTCGCGGTCGCCGCTGATCCATGGACGGCGGTCGAGGCGCGGGTCTTTTGTCGAGTGGACGCGCAGTGCTGCCGAGAGTGCGCCGAACTGAGTCCATCTCGCCGTGAGTTCGGGATTGGGGTCGCCTCTGAAGCCGCCGATGTCGTGGGCCCAGTAGTAGCAGCCGCCCTGTCCGCTGCAGGCGGTCAGCTTGACCTCGAAGGCGAGAATCTCCCAGTTGGCCTGGGCGTCGCCTGAGAACTGTATCGGGTGACGGTGGTCGCCCCAGCCGGCCCAGCGGCTGTAGCCGGCGCCGCGTTTGCCGTCGCGCTGTGAGTCGCGGTAGTAGAGTTCGTTAATCCATGCGAGCGATGTGGCCTGATGCCCTCTGACATAGGGATAGAGATAGTTCTGCTGCCAGTCGAGCCACCAGAAATCGACGCCCATGTCTTCGTGCGGACGGTGGGCGAACTCGAAGAACTTCTCCATGTAATTGCGGTCAGACAGGTCGAAGAGCGGCACATCGTCGCCGGTATGGCCGAGAGCCTTGACAAACTCTTTATAATTATGTTCGTGAGGGCGTATGCCGTCGTGCGGATGGTCGTTGAGCGAGACGGTGACGCCGCGTCGGTGACATTCGGCTATCAGCGCGGCCGGGTCTTTGATCAGGTCGTTGTTCCAGGTATAGCCGTTCCAGTTGAGATGGCCGTTGTGGCCTGTGCCCGTCGTGGCGTCGTTGGTGTGCCAGGCCATGTCGAAGACGATATTGTCGATGGGGAAATCGTTTTTGTCGTAGCCGTCGATGATGTCGAGAAATTCTTTGTCGGTATAATCCCAGTAGCGGCAGTACCAGACGCCGTGGATATATTTGCGTGTCATCGGCACACGTCCGCTGATGGCTCCGAGGCTTGCGAGGGCCGCGCGGTAGTCATTGCCGTAGACAAAGCAGTACTGGTCCTGGATGTGGCTGTCGGTGTCGCGTGGCTTGAGCCATCCGTCGACAAGGAGGTCAGAGCGTTCGTCGTCGATGATATACCATCCGTCGCGGCTGAGAAGGCCGTTTTGCATCGGAATTTCTTTTTTGACGCGGTCGAGGGTCTCTATCGGGCCGCCGAGGTTTTTGGCGAGAATGAAGCGGTTGGTAAACGTGCGCTCTTTGCCGTCAAGCATGTATTTCGCCTTCAGATTTGATGTCGAGAATGGGTAGCCGTCGGCGTGATACCAGATTTTCAAGGCCGGTGTCGTGATTTCATAGCAGTTGTCTCCAATGTCGACGACGTCGATCGAGTCGGGCGACAGCATGTTCGTGCGGTCGTAGGCGAAGAGAGTAGGCTCGTCGATGAAGGCCGCGTCTTTGGCATATTCGAGGCGCAGCAGGGTGGGAGTGATTATCGACAGGCGGTTGTTGCCGAAAACCAACGGGTTTGACACCGCCTTTCCGGCAGATGCGTTCATGACCGCGCTTATGGCCAGCATGACAGAGATGCCGGTTCGTGTCAGTAGATTCATGGCTACAGGTTTAAGAGGATGTTTATTGGTTGGCGGTTTCTTTGTGAGGCACAGTGATGCCGCCTATGTTGAGGTGATTGTCTGAAACGTTGACGATTTTGATTTCGATGCCGCGGTCTTCGATGGCCTGGGCGATTTTGTCGGGAATGTTCGAGTCTGTGATTATCACGTCGACATCTTCTATGTCGGCGATCTTGCTGAAGCCGCGGCGACGGAATTTCGACGAGTCGGCCAGGACAATGGTCTTCTGTGCTGTGCGCATCATCGCGCGGTTGAGGTCAGACTCGCGCATGTCGGTCGTGGTGATGCCGAAATCGAGGTCGATGCCGTCGACGCCGATGAAGAGTTTGCTGCAAGAGAACCCTTGCAGGGCGTTTTCCGCATATTTGCCGACGACCGAGAGACTACTTGTGCGCAGGGTGCCGCCGAGCTGTATCAGGTCGATCGCTTCGTTGGCGCCGAGGAGCTCCGACACTTTCAGCGACGCCGAGATGACTGTGAGACGGTGGATGGGTTTGATGCAGCGGGCCATTGCCAGGACGGTCGTGCCCGAGGCGATGATGATGGAATCGTCTTTGGTGATGAGCGACGACGCCAGCTGGCCTATCTGGGCTTTTTCGTGACGCGCGAGATTTTCTTTCTCGATAATCGAGCGGTTGTTGATATATGGGTCTATCAGTATGGCGCGGCCGTGGCTTCGATAGAGTTTGCTGTTTTTTTCAAGCTCGCTGAGGTCTTTTCGTATTGTAACGGCAGAAACGTCAAGCAGCATTGAGAGATTTGAGACAGGTATCGATTCGTGCTTCATCAGAGTCTCAAGTATAAGGTTGTGGCGCTCTTCTTTTGTCATAGCGTAATCAGGTGGATTATTGTTAAGGTTAAAAGCTTTCTGCAAATATACTAAAAAGATAATATCGAAAGCGCAGAGTAATGGCGATTTAGATGTCTACAGGGGCTAATTTGTGTATAAATTACGTTTTGCAAATTATTTTTAAAGAATTTTAGCACCCGCCGGGGCGAAAAACGGTTGCGCTTTCGTTTTGAAATCGTATGTAAAAGTATCGGATTATTTTAAGTGAGAATAATTTTGTTATTTAATAAAAGATTTATACTTTTGCAATGAAAACAAAAAGGTATAAAAATGAAAGCGGCGAATCTTATCAGGCTTCCGCGATATTGAGCCGCGATTCCAGATGAAGCCATAGAAAAACATTCTGACAAAACTGATTATAACGCATTTTGGTAAAAATGAATAAAAAAAGATATCTGAAAAGCTATGATGTCATAATCATAGGCGCGGGCGCGACAGGTGCCGGCACGGCCCGCGATTGCGCTATGCGCGGGCTTTCGACTCTGTTGGTCGAACGCTTTGATTTTACGGCCGGAGCTACCGGCCGCAACCATGGCCTGCTGCATAGCGGCGCCCGTTATGCCGTGACTGACGGTGAGTCGGCCACGGAGTGTATCAAGGAGAACATGATTCTCCGCAAGATTGCAGCCCACTGTGTCGAGGAGACCGGTGGTCTGTTTGTTACATTGCCCGAGGATGATCTCGGTTACCAGAAACTTTTCATCGAGTCTTGTCAGAAAGCCGGCATTGATGCCCGGGCGATTGATCCGGCCGAGGCTATCGCCATGGAGCCGGCGGTCAATAAAGATATTATCGGAGCGGTGACTGTGCCTGACGGCGCGGTCGATCCATTCCGGCTGACGACAGCCAATGTCATCGACGCACGCCGTCATGGCGCCGACGTCCTCACATATCACGAGGTGGTCGGTCTGCCGATGTCTAACGGCCGTGTCACCGGCGTCGAGGTTCAGGACCGCGCGACGGGCGACATCATCGCCATCGAGAGCCGTCTTGTCATAAACGCCGGCGGCATATGGGGCCACGGCATCGCTGCCAAGGTTGGTGTCAAAATTAATATGTTCCCTGCTAAAGGCGCTCTGCTTATCTTCGGTCATCGTGTCAACAACGTCGTCATCAACCGTTGTCGCAAACCGGCCGACGCCGATATTCTCGTGCCGGGCGATACGATATCACTGATCGGCACTACATCGAGCCGTGTGCCCTATGACAGTGTCGACAACATGGAAGTCACACAGGAAGAAGTCGACGTGCTTCTGCGCGAGGGCATCAAGATTGCTCCGTCGCTCGCTTATACGCGCATCCTGCGCGCTTATGCCGGTGTGCGTCCTCTCATCGCTTCCGATGACGATCCTTCGGGACGAAGCATCAGCCGCGGCATCGTCTGTCTCGACCACGCCACCCGCGACGGCGTCGAAGGTTTCATAACCATATCGGGCGGCAAGCTCATGACATATCGCCTGATGGCGCAGTGGGCAACCGACCTCGCCTGCAAGAAACTTGGCGTCGAAGCCGGATGCGAGACCGCCGATAAACCGCTTCCCGGTTCTGACGGCCCCGCCGACAGCCGACAGACGGCCAAATCACACATTATAGAATTAAGCACCGACCAGAAGGCTGCCATAGGCCGTCACGGTTCGCTCACCGAAGAAATCAAATTCGGCGACGATATCGACGACTCACTCGTCTGCGAGTGTGAGCAGGTCTCGGTCGGCGAGATAAAATATGCCATCGACAAGCTTCATGTCAACAATCTCGTCAACCTTCGCCGCCGCACCCGTCTTGGCATGGGCACATGTCAGGGTGGTATCTGTGCCTGCCGCGCGTCGGCCATCATGGCCAAGCGCTTCGGCAATGCCGCCGCTCTCGGCGACCTGCGCAGCTTTGTCAACGAGCGATGGAAAGGCATGCGCCCTGTTGGCTGGGGGCAGACGCTCGTCGAGGCTGATTTCGCAGCATGGATTTATGAAGGTGTCGGCGGTCTTGGAGCCGACGACGTAAAATCAAATAAAAACGACGCTTTGAAATGAAATACGATACTATTATAATAGGTGGCGGCCTCAGCGGTCTCACCGCAGGCATCAGACTTGCCGAAAAAGGAAAGAAAGTAGCCATCGTGTCGCTCGGGCAGAGCGCTCTCCATTTCAGTTCGGGCTCGTTCGGCCTCCTCGGTCAGCTTGGCGACAAAGAGGTGTCGTCGCCGCTCGAAGCCATGAAAGAGCTTGACGGGAACCATCCTTACCGCCGCATCGGTCTTGAGCAGGTGGCCGCTCTTGCCAAAGATGTCAAACCGATGTTTGCGGCCGCCGGCATGAGCCTCAAAGGTGACGAAACTGTCAACAGCCTCCGTCTCACCCCCTTTGGTATATGCAAACCTTCGTGGCTGACATTCAGCGATTTCATTACGTTCGATAAAAACGAGACGTCGAAGACAAAGAAATGTATCATCGTCAATTTCAAAGGCTACCTTGATTTCTATCCCGATTTTATCGCCGACGGCCTGACCCGCATGGGCATAGAGAGTGTCCCGGCTACCGTTTCGGTCGATGTTGTCGAACGTCTGCGCAAAAGTTCGAGCGAGATGCGTGCCGCGTCGATAGCCCGTCTTCTCCGCGGCGATGTCATTGACGCGCTGGCAGCCGAAATCAACCGTGTGGCCGACGACGCCGATGCCGACACAGTGCTGATGCCGGCAGTCGTCGGTTTCGACTCCGAGAAACCCCTCGCACAGTTGCGCGGGAAAGTGCTCAAACCTCTCTATTGTGTGGCCACCACGCCGATGTCGGTGTGCGGCACACGCGCCCAGCTGCTGCTGCGCCGCCGCTTCGAGCAGCTTGGCGGCACATATCTCCTCGGCGACAATGTCGTCTCGGGCAAGTTTGCTTCTGACGGACATCTCAAATCGGTCATGACGGCAAATCTCGGCGACGACGAGATGGAGGCAGATACGTTTATCCTCGCCACCGGCGGTCTTTTCAGCCGGGGTATAGTCGCCGACCCACACAAGGTATACGAGCCTGTCTTCGGTCTCGACGTCAAGGCGCCCGAAGACCGCGAGCAATGGTATGAGCGCGATTTCTTCGCCAGACAGCCCTATATGAGCTTCGGTGTCAGTGTCGATGCCGCTTTCCACCCGCTGCGCTCGGGCAAGCCCGTCGCCAATCTCTATGCTATCGGTTCGGTATTGGGCGGATACGATGCACTTAAGGAAGGTTCAGGCGCCGGCGTCGCCCTGCTGACGGCCCTATATGTCGCAAATATGATAAAATGATGACAATGGAATATCAACTTAAAAACATAAGCCCCGACAATTTCGAGCAGTGTATCAAGTGCACGGTCTGCACAGTCTATTGTCCGGTTCTTGCCGTCAATCCCGATTATCCCGGACCTAAGCAGGCCGGCCCCGACGGCGAGCGCTATCGTCTGAAGAATCCCGAGTTCTATGACATGGCGCTGAAATATTGCCTGAACTGCAAACGCTGCGAAGTAGCCTGTCCGTCGAACGTCAAGATTGGTGACATCATACAGCGCGCCCGCCTCAAATACGACAAAAAGCCCGTCAAGCTCCGCGACCGCATCCTCGCCGAGACCGACGTCATGGGCACCCTCGCCACCACAGCGGCCCCGATTGCCAATTTCATGCTCAAGCTGCCGGTCGTAAAGAGCGCCATGCACTCAATCATCGGCGTCGACCGTCACCGCACGTTCCCTGAATACAGCGGACGCACGTTTGAGTCGTGGTATCGCAAACAGGCCGCCGCTCAGGAGACTTTCAAACGTAAAGTCGCCTATTTCCACGGCTGTTATGTCAATTACAACAATCCCGACCTCGGCCGCGATTTCGTCAAAGTGATGAACACAGTCGGTTATGGCGTGCGTCTTCTTGAGAAAGAGCGCTGCTGCGGTGTCGCAAAGATCGCCAACAAGCTCATCGACCGCGCCCGTCACGACGCCGAGATAAATATGAAATCGATACGTCATGCGGTGATTGACGATGAGATGCCCGTGCTCGGCACCAGTTCGACATGTATGTTCACTATGCGCGACGAGTATCCCCATCTTCTGGGCGTCGACAACGCCGAGGTGCGTGACGACATGCTCCTCGCCACGGTCTTCCTCTGCCGTCTGATTGACCAGGGACAGATAAAACTTGTCTTCCGCAAGGATTATAAGAAGCGCATCGCCTACCACACTCCCTGTCATATGCAGAAATTAGGGTGGGGCATATACTCGACCAAACTGCTCAGGAGCATTCCCGGCGTCGATTTCGTCATGCTCGAGTCGCAGTGCTGCGGCATAGCGGGCACATATGGTTTCAAAAAAGAAAATTATGCGACATCGCAGGCCATAGGCCACGATCTCTTCGAGAGCATCAGGGCCGCCAAGGTCGATTTTGTCGCCACCGACTGCGAGACCTGCAAGTGGCAGATCGAGATGAGCGCCGGTGTCAGTGTCCTTAATCCAATATCAGTAATCGCCGAAGCCCTTGACGTCGAGGCGACAGTCAAAGCCAATCAGAAGTAATTAACCATTAAATAAGTATCGGAAAAACATGGCAAAAGAAAACATTTATGCCGGCTGGGACTCTGCGACTGTCAAGAAGTTCCAAAGCTGGCAGATGAGGACGATCATAGTCTCGATGATCGGCTATGCGATTTATTATTTCGTCAGAAAGAACTTTTCAATAGCGATGCCCGGTCTGACGGCGCAGTATGGCATCACCAACACCAGCTTTGGTGTCGTCATCGGCATCGGTTCGCTTATCTACGGTCTCTCGCGCTTTGTCAACGGCTTTGTCGTCGACCGTTTCAGCGCCCGCGCCATCATGGCGATCGGTCTGCTGCTGTGTGCGGCCGCCAACTTTGTCTTCGGCTTCGGTGTCAACATCAGCGGCTGGCTCATGGGCATCGACGCCGCTCCCGACTTCATCACGGCTCTTATCCTTGTCATGGGCGTGACAATCGTGCTCAACCAGTTCTTCCAGGGCATGGGCTATCCCCCGTGCGCACGTCTTCTGCCATCGTGGATTCATCCCTCGGAACTGGCTACGAAGATGTCAATCTGGAATACGTCTCACTCTATCGGCGCGTTTATGGCCGTCATTATCTGCGGTTATATCATGGGCAGCATGGGCCGCGACATGAGCGCCGACCAGCAGATTATTGATACGATCGCCCGAAACCTCAAGCTTGACCCGACGTCGTCTGAAGATATGCGCACCATACTCGGCTACGCTCAGCACTGGGACGCATGGCGCTGGTGCTTCTGGCTTCCCGCCGTTCTCGCTGTCGTCGGCGCCGCATGGCTTTACTTCGGCCTGCGCGACGATCCCCGTTCGGTAGGCCTGCCCGAGCTTCCCGGTACAAAGACAGGTAAAAAAGATCTTCCCAAGGCCGAGCAGAGCGCCACCCGCTCTAAATTCCTCAAGGTCATGGTCTGGACCAACCGCTGGATATGGACGCTCTGTATCGCCAACGTGTTTGTCTACGTGATGCGCATGGGTATCCTCGACTGGGGGCCGAAATTCCTCACCGAGGCCCGCAACATGTCAATCGAGCAGGCTGCCTGGACTGTCGGTACGTTCGAGGCCTTCGCCATCATCGGCACAATCTTCGCCGGCTGGGCCACCGACCACATCTTCAAAGGCAAAGCCCACCGCATGTGTTTTGTCTGCATGGCAATGGCCGTCATATTCATGGCAATCTTCATCCTATGTCCGACTCTCCCGATGATTGTCTCTATAGCCGTTCTCGCCATGGCCGGATTCTTCATCTATGGTCCGCAGGCTCTCATCGGCATCGCTTCGGCCAACCACGCCACCAAAGAGGCATCGGCCACGGCAAACGGTCTCGCCGGCATCTTCGGATATGTGGGTTCGTTCCTCTCGGCCATCGGTATCGGCATCGTCGCCGACGAATATGGCTGGAATATGGTGTTCTACATCATCATCGGCGTCGGCATCCTCGGCGCGCTCACTTTCATATCGATGTGGGCCGCTCCCCGCGACGGTTACGAGCGAAGCAACCATTTTTATCAAGAAGAAGAAAAACAGTTAAACGATAATAAGTAATTCCTGTGGAACAGAAATTTGACCGTTATATGACCCCGATGACACGCGACGAGCTTCTCGCCGCGTGCCGTCGCATCCGTCATGTCGCCCTCGACATGGACGGCACGATTTATATGGGCTCGACCCTTTTCCCATTCACAAAAGATTTTCTGGCGATGCTGACAGCCAACGGCATCGGTTATTCGTTTCTGACAAATAATCCGACGCGCAGCATCGACGACTATCTCGCCAAGCTCTCACGTCTCGGCATCGAGGCCGATCATGAGCAGATGTATACCACAGCCGTGGCCACAATTGATTACATCAAGGAGAAAATGCCTGAAGTCAAGCGGCTTTACGTCGTGGGTACACCCAGCATGGAGGCCGAATTCCGCGCCGCCGGCTTCGAGCTGACAGAGCCTGACGCCAAGGAGCTGCCCCAGTGTCTTGTCGTCGCTTTCGACACCACTCTGACATATCCCAAGCTCTGTCGTGCCGCCTATCTGGCCTCGCAGGGTATACCTTATATAGCCACTAATCCCGACCGAGTCTGTCCGACCGACCAGCCTACGGTGCTCGTCGACTGCGGTTCGCTCACGACATGCATCGAGCATGCGACCGGCCGCAAGCCCGATATCGTCATCGGCAAACCGAATCCCGACATGCTTTCGGGCATCATGTACCGTCACGGTCTCAAGGCCGACGAAATCGCCATGTGCGGCGACCGCATATACACTGATGTAGCCATGGCTCAGAACGCCGGCGCTCTCGGCGTGCTTGTGCTATCGGGCGAAACCACTCTTGACACTGCTGTCAATTCAGACCCGAATCCGCCTATAACCGCCCGCGACATCGCCGTCTTCGGCGAACTGCTTCTTGAGGCGAGAAAGTAAGGATATTTTGTCTATGAAATAATCAGGCGCCCCCTGATGCCGGTAGAGCATCAGGGGGCGCTTTGTGATTTTTGCTTGCCGTCAGGCAGACTTACCGCTCGTATTGTCTGAATCTTATGCGCGACGGATGTGCGGCGTCGTGATATATGCTTATCTCCGATTTGACAAAATCTTCCGCGCGGCAGTTGTATATGTCGGTCATCTGTTGCGGATTGCGGTCAAACAGCGGGAACCATGAGCTCTGCACCTGTATCTTTAGCGAGTGGCCGGGCAGGAACGTGTGGGCGATGTCGGGCATCGTGAAACTTATCTTCTCGATTTTCCCCGGTGTAAAGGCCTCGGGCTGTGAGAAACTGTTTCTGTAGCGGCCGCGCATGATGTCGCCACGCACAAGCATTTCCTTGCCGTCGGGAGCGACATCGATGACTTTGACGATAAAGTCGGCGTCGGTCGTCGAGATGCTTGCAAACAGCTCTGCTTCGACCGGCCCGGCGACACTCAGAGTGTCGGCCATTGCCGGGAGAATAAAGGTCACCACGTCGTCGCGGCCGTCAACAAAGGCCTGTGACGCGGTCATATATTCTTTTTTGCGGCGTGTCGTGATGTCGCCGTAGTATGGTACGGGATTGCCCGGGTCTGATATATACACGGTGCTTGATGCCGCTGCGGCCGGAGGCGTAAGGCTCAGTTCGCTTTCGGTCAGATAGATGTCGAGCGGAGCGGCGGTGCTGTCGCGATGGGCTATGTCGGTCCGGTGCCAGCGGTTTTCGCCTGTGAAGAATATTACATCGCTGCCTGCGGCCACGCCGCCGTCGCCGCGCTCACGCAGATAACGCTCGAAAAAGGGAAATTCGACTTCATCTCTGAAATAGCGCGACAACGGTTCCTCGCCGAAAGAAGCCTCGCCCAGACGGTTGGCTTTGCCCGACGAACGCCATGCGCCGTGAGCCCACGGCCCCATGACGAGGTGTGTCTCGGCCGTCCGGCTGTTGCTTTTGAGTCCTCGGAATACAGCTAAGGTGCCGTAAAGGTCTTCGGCGTCGAAATGGCCTCCGACGACGAGCATCGGCGCCGTTATGCCGTGTGTGGCGTTGACCGACGAGCGTTTGCTCCACCAGTCGTCATAGTCGGGATGAGCCGTCATCTCAAGCCAGAAAGGCACATTGCCGTCGAGCGAGCGGGTTATGTCGGCAACGGTGTTATTCATGGCCCACTCGCCGACATCTTTGCCCATCGGCGCTTTGTAGCCGTCGCTCCTGTCTGTCGGACGGTGGTCGGCGCTCCCTCGCAGCTGAGGCGAGAACGATGTGGCGTCTATCAGTGCGAGCGCCCCGTTATGATGCAGGTCGTCGCCCATCCACCAGTCGCCTATCGGAGCCTGCGGCGACACGGCCTTTATCGCCGGGTGACCGCTCGCGGCTGCCATCAGCGCGTAGAAGCCGCAGTATGAATTGCCGTTGACACCGACCCGGCCGTTGTTGCCGCTGACACTGTCAATGAGCCATTCGACGGTGTCATAGCTGTCGGTAGCCTCGTCAATGCCGTCGGCAGAGTCGCGGAGCGGCCTGACGTTGACAAACTCGCCTTCGCTCATCCAACGTCCTCTGACGTCCTGAAAGACGAATATATATCCGGCGTCGGCATATGGCCTGTAGATCGAATCGTTTAGAAAACCCGACATTTCGGTCCCGTAAGGACGGCAGCCGTATGGTGTGCGCATATATAATATAGGTGATTTCACGTCGTCGGACGTGTCCGAAGGTCTGTAGACGGCTGTGTATAGCCGTGTGCCGTCGCGCATGGCTATCATGTGCTCGCTTTTGCTGTAGTCACGTGCGGCGTTCGGGAAGATGGCGGTCGACAGAGCGGTCAATGCCGCGAGTATTCGTAGTTTCATCATGTAATAGTATTTTTAGAGATACAGTCGGTTGCAAATTTAGCGAATAAGAATCGGTTGAGATAGATTTGACGGAATAAATTAAGTTTGTTAAAGATGCATCTGCCGTGCCTATAATTTATTATCTTTGCAAAATAATGGAAAAAATCATATGAAGCCATCATTTATCACTCAGATAGAAAAAGGATACAAGAACTCCTCTATCATGAAGAATATCATATCTTATTATGTGAACAACTCCACATCGACAATCCCTGATCTGGCAAAGGATTTAGGCCTCAGCGCGCCTACTGTCACCAAAGTGGTGAATGAGATGTGTGAGGGAGGGCTTCTGACTGATCACGGAAAAGTCGAAGGCCACTGGGGACGCAGGCCTGTGCTGTATGGCTTTAATCCCGATTCGGGATATTTCTTCGGCGTAGACGTGAAGAGAACGTATATGAATCTTGGAATAATCAATTTCATGGGTGAGTTTGTCGCGCTTGAAATGGGGCTTCCTTTGGCTATGGCTGATTTTTCTTCTGATCAGGCTATTGATGAGATTTGTGACATCATAAAGGATTTCATGAATGAGATAACCGTTCCAAAAGACAAGATATATTATGGCTGTATAGCTTTGTCAGGACGTGTCAATCCCGATACTGGATTCAGTTATAGCACGCTGCCGTTGTCAGAAAGGCCCTTGAATGACCTCTTTGCCGAAAAGCTTGGTCTGCCTGTCTGCATTGACAATGATACAAGAGCTATGACCTATGGCGACTGTCTGAGCGGAAAGGTGGTCAAAGGTGGAAAAAACATCCTCTTTATTAACTTGAGCCTGGGATTAGGTATGGGAATGGTCATCAATGGCAACATAGTGAAAGGCAAGTCGGGTTATTCGGGTGAGGTCGGACATTTCCCAGCATTCGATAATGAAATAATGTGTCATTGCGGTAAAAAAGGATGTCTCGAGACAGAGGTGTCCGGCGGTGCGCTGAAGCGTAGGGTAGTGCAGAGCCTGCTTGACGGGAAAAAATCGATTCTCTCCGATAAGATCGGTCAGGAGGGAGCTGACGCCATCACTCTTTCAGATATAATATCCGCTATCGAAGAAGAAGATCTGCTATGTATCGAGGTTCTCGAAAGCATTGCCGGTAAACTTGGAAAGTGGCTGGCAGGTTTCATCAACATATTCAATCCCGAACTGGTCATTATCGGAGGCACATTGGCCGAGACCGGAGACTATCTGATCAGACCGATAAAACAGGCCGTACAGAAATATACGCTGAAACTCGTCAGTCAGGATTCTAAAATCATAGTTTCCCGTTTGGGCGAAAAGGCCGGCGTATTGGGGGCGGCGCTGACGGCACGAAACAAAATTCTTTTTGACAATAATTGACAGATTATGCCTGTTGGACGGGGCTAATACGCCTGTAACCAATATTTTCCGTGCGATTGTGCGGCCATGTTTCATACTGAAGGTGGCATAAGCCTTTATTTGACTTTTAATAAAAACAAGCCCTGAAATTAGTTTTAGGCAGTCGGTTTGGTCGGCTGTTTTCTCAACTATGAGATAATTTATAAAATAATTTCGTAATTATTTGGTGGATTAAAAAATATTTGTTTATTTTGTGCTTGTAAAATAAAGTCAGATATAAATAATGTCGGCGGCTCCTTTCGCCATGATTGTCCGCTTCATTAGTTTTTTGACAACGCAATTAATTATATAGAGTATCACTAAATTTTATTAACAATCTATTTATTTCTCTTATGAAGAAAATTTTACTTTCTGCCGCCGCCATTGCTATGGCCGCAACCGCAAGTGCAGAGGTTACCGCCTTCATCGCTGAAAACGGCGTTAAGGAAGGCTGGGACAGAGAAGCCAACGAGTACATCGTTCTTCCCAACGGTTTCTACTTCCAGTCAATGAGAACAGGTAACACTTACACAAACCCCGCTCAGTATATCGAACAGTATGCTGCCAGCAAATATGTCAGCATCAAAGGCGAAGTTATCGAAGCCGGCAAACCCAATGAAATTTATGTTACCTCGGGCGCTATCCGTTGGTTCGCAGGTAACCCCATAACTTTCACACCCGCCAAAGGCGTGAAGATTACAGAAATTCACGTGCGCAACCAGCGTAACCCCGATTCGGGCCAGGCCGGTAAAATTCACGAGAGCGCTGTTCTCGAAGCTGATGCAGGTACAACTCAGCAGTGGTACACCCACAACGCCGACGGTTCTGTGACACTCGTTCCCACACAGGAAAGCCGCGTATTCTATATCGACATCACTACAGAAGGCCAGCCCAATGACGAGCAGGTAGCTCTTCCCGTTATCGAAGCCGACTTCTTCGTTGACCCCGGTTACAAGGACGAGCTCGCTTTCGCCGGTAAGACCCACATCCTCAGCGCCGACAAATACATCACGCTGACAACAGCCACCGAAGGTGCTGAGATCTACTACACCATCGACGGCACAGAGCCTACCAAGGCTTCTACAAAATACACCGCTTCCTTCCGTCTTGACAAAGACGCAGTCGTTAAGGCTATCGCTGTCAAGGAAGGCAAGGAGGACAGCTTCAAGCTTTGCCACGAAGTATTCGTTGTCGCTCCCGGCACAGAGATGTATACATTCAACTTCGTAAACTATCCTTCACTTATCACAGAGCAGGGTCAGACATTCGGCGAGACCGAAGGTGATGTACCCACAGGTTGCAACGGTTTCCTTTACTATAATCATGGTGACAACTATGAGGTTGCCGGCTGGTATGGCAGCTCTCGTATCCAGACACCTGACATCGAGCTTGTCAACGAAGAAGGCGGTAACATGATTCTCGGTCTTAAGGGCAACGCCAACAACGTTCTCGAACGTGCCGGCACATTCGGTTTCGTAGTTGAATTCCGTGCCGCTCCTCACGAAGGTCACGGCGGTCAGTTCGACTTCTTCCTCGATGACGACAATCTTTACATGACAGACATCGTTATCTCTGGTGGCCGTCTCTACAGTGCTGCAGGCAACCCCCGCCTCATCGAAGGCCAGCCCGGTGAATACAAAATCTGCGACTTCACAGGCGGTTACAGCGCATGGCGCTGCGGCGATGCCAAAGTCAACGAACTTAAGTTCAACAACAACCCCTCGGCCTCTTCAGCAAGCTATTACTACGACCAGGTTTATGTCTTCTCAGACAAGAAAGTCGGTGGCGTAAGCAACATCGTTGTTGAAGACGAAAACGCTCCCGTCGAATACTACAACCTCCAGGGCGTGCGCGTAGCCAATCCCGAAAACGGTCTCTACATCCGTCGTCAGGGCAACAAGGCAACCAAAGTTCTCGTAAAATAATCGAATTATCGAATACACAAATATCTGTAAAAAAATGCGGGCGGTCCGATTTATGGGCCGCTCGTTATTTTTTTGTATATGGTTGATACGCTGTCAGTCTGTCCGGGCCAAACAGCCGTCCGCTGCTTGCTTTGTTAAATATTTTTAATAGATAACAATATTTTTTTGGTTTGTCTGAAAATAATATGTAAATTTATGGGAAATTTCGGATAGAGATCCGGATGTTTTAAAAGTCAAACTATTTTATTACCTTAAAACTTTTTATGATGAAAAAACTTGTTATTTCGGTCGCTTTACTTGCATCAGCGGTGCTTGTAAAGGCTGAGTTGCCACAAGTCGCTACCATTGAAGAAATTGCCTTGCCGGCCGGTTCGGCGGCAATGTCGTCGACGGTGAGTCCTGACGGCAGTTTCATTGTCATCTCCGATGCCGGACATCAAGGACTTACAAAAATCTCATTAGACGGTTCTGCCCCTGTGAAATATCAGGTTGATGGCACCGTCAGAAATGTTACGATTTCGCCCGACGGTGCCAATATTGTTTTTCGTAACATCGTTACCGGAAAAGACAAACTGCGTCGCTCGAGCCTCGTCAACATCAATCTTGCGAGCAAGGCTGTGACACAGCTTGTGGCGCCCACACGCCATCTTAACGACGGTGTGACTGTCAGCGGCAACGTTGTCTCTGCTGTTTCTGACGGTGTGGCCAAGGCTCATGCCGTAGGCCGCGCGGCCCGTGTGGCCGTCGCTCCGGTAGCTTCTATCGACTACGGACATCTGACATATACAAAAGACGGCCGCACGACAGTTCTCGACCCGATGGGCCGCGGCAGCTATATCTGGCCTTCTATTAGCCCCGACGGAAAGAAGATTCTTTATTATCTGACCGGCAGCGGATGTTTTGTCTGCGACACCGAGGGCAGAAATATCGCGCAGCTTGGCGGCATCCGTGCTGCCAAGTGGCTTGACAACAATACGGTTGTCGGCATGAACGACACAGACAACGGTGAAGTCATCGTCGCATCGAATATTGTCGTCGCCGATCTCGAGGGCAACCGCAAGGCTCTGACCGACGACAGTGTCATAGCCGCATATCCTTCGGCAAGCGCTGACGGCAAACATATTTCATTTACGACCGAGAAAGGTCTTCTTTATTTGATCAACCTTAAATAAGCCTTATAATGTAAAAAATCTTATTGGCGGCGGCTTTTTCGCTGGCCGCTCTCGCCGGATCGGCAAAAACAGCTGACGAACTGCGAGTATATATCAACCCCGGTCACGGTTCATGGACCGGCGGCGACCGCTTCATGGCTGTCATAGGTCATGATCCTTACAAAGTGCAGGGTACTGATACCACGGCTTTCTATGAAAGTAACACCAACCTGCGCAAAGGTTTCGGCGTCCTTGAAAAACTGCGCCAGATGGGTCTGAAGTTCGATCCGACCCTCAATCAGACCGGCGAACGCCATCAGATTGGCGCAGCCCGCGATATGAGCAACAATATCGTGATGAGCCACGTCAAATGCGGTCCCTATCTTGAGTATAACTATACCTCCAATCAGCTCAACAATCTGATAAAGAACATTCTCAACGGCCGTCAGTATGACGAGTGCACCGAGGCCGAGAAGGCTGAGATCGACCGCTGGAATTCTTATCTGCCTCAGATGACGCTTTATAACCGCAACATCTCTGAAATCGCCGAAGAAGTGGAAATCAACAACTTCGACCTCTTCATATCGATCCACTCAAACGCCAACAGCACCGGTCTGTGGTCAAACACCAACCACGCTCTGTTCCTCTATCGCGGTTATGACACACCTAAAGAAGAAAACGGTGTGACCCTCGAGTTCCAGAACCAGTGTATCGAGATAGCTCAAAAATGCTGGCCCTATCATCTGGGTGACAAACACGAGACATGGACAAGCTATTCGGCAGCCAAAACCAACATCCGCGGCGACCTGAATTTCTATAACGGCAGCAGCTATTTCATGGGCTACAAAGGCTATCTGGGCGTCCTCAAACACGGTACACCCGGCTTCCTCTCTGAAGGCTATTTCCATACCTACGCACCCTCGGCTCTCCGTCACATGAACTTTGACGTCGATTACGTCGAAGGTTACGGCTACGCTCACGGCATCGCCGACTATTTCGGCATCGAGAAGGAAAAGACCGGTACGATCTACGGTATCGTCCGCGACATGCACGAGAAATTCGTCGACAAAGACTATGCGGCCATTCCGACAAGCGACGACGTCTATAAACCTCTCAACGGCGTCACAGTGCAGCTGCTCGACGGCAACGGCGAGATTGTGGCCACATACACGACCGACAACCAGTATAACGGCGCCTTTGTCTTCAACAATGTCGAGCCCGGCACATATACCGTCGCCTGCTTTGCCGACGAATATGAAGGCGAGCCGACCGAAGTCACCGTCGAGGCCGCTTCTGTGGCTTATCCCAAAGTATTCCTCGAAAGCGTCAATTACGTTCCCCCGACAGAAAACTACGAGACATATCCCGACCCGCTGAAAGATACCGAGTTTGTCGCTCCCGACAACATCGAGTTCCGTCAGGCTGTCGTCGACAAGGAAATCGCCGAGCTCGAGGGCGCTACGATACGTCGTTTCATCTCATACAAAGACCGCATCTATGTTCTTGCGATGAATGCTGAGAACGCCCCCGTCGTGCTCGTTCTCGACGCCGGGACATTCGAAGTCATCGCACGTCCGTCAATCGAAGGCTGCGAGGGCACACACAGTCCTCTCTATGATATAGCAGTCACAGCCGACGGTGTGCTGATCGGCCACAATCTCGAATTGTGCCACTTCAGCGCTTCAAATGTCGGTGCGGGCGAAACTCGCGGTGATTCGAACATATATTACTGGCACAATGACGAAAACGGCGTGCCTGTGGGCAATCCCGAACTTTGGTTTACTTCTCAGCTTTCAGGCAACTGGTATAGCGCGATAATGGGCTATGCCATGGCTTATGACGGCACATTCGACGAGGGCGAGCTCATTGTCGGCGGACGCACATCAGCAGGCACCGCTTACGGCTTCAACCTCTTCACCATCATCGGCGGTCAGAAAGTCAGCGAAGACATCCGCAGCCGTGCTGACGTCAGCAAGTATATGGACCAGAAACTTATCGGTGACAACATCACCTATCTCTATTCGCCCATCAAAGAACGCTGCTTCATCGCCAACACCCCGAAATATTTCCTTCAGCAGATTATCATCGGTGAAGTCAACAACAACGGCGGTGACAACTCTGTCTCTCAGCACTGGCGCGACGACGCCCTCTCGACCGACGTCCTTCCCGCTGCCGCCGCAGGCACATCATTCTTCAAATATAACGGCACGACATATCTTGTCGCTCCCGACATGAACGCTGAATCGGCCTGCACAGGCATCCGCCTCATCAATATCACCGACGGTCTTCTCAAGACTGCCGACGTCACGACTGTCAACACGACCCTCGAAGGCGCTATCGCAGGCAATGTCAGCGCTGCCGGACGTGTCATCGTCAAGAAGAACGATGCCGACGAAATCGCAGGTGCCGACATCGAGCTCTACCTCCTCCGCGGCAACAAGGTCAGCCGCTTCACCACGGCCCCCGAAATCGTTCCCGACGTAGTGGCCCGCAAAGAATATGCTTACGCGCTTTCGAGCGAGAAAGCCGAGGGTGAGTCATTCGCCATCAGCTACTCTCTCACCGCTGATGTTCCCGCGGCAGAATTCGTGGCCGTTCCCGTTGACGGCGGCGACGAAATCGTTGTGCCTCTAACAGGTCTCGCCAAAGGTGAGAACTCGTTTGTCCTTCCCGGCGATGCCCTTGACGCAACCAAAGATTACAACTGGAGCATCCGCGTCCATGGCAATCCGTCGACTGCTGCCGGCGAATACTTCAGCGAACCCAACGGTCTCGCCGTCGGTGGTTCGGCCATAGCCTTCACCGATCCCTCGACCAAGGCTTTCGGTTACACACTCATCGCCCATGGCGCTAACAACGGTATGGATATCTATAACCCGGCAGGCGAAAAAGTTGCCGACCGCATCCACAAGTCTCACGCTGTCTTCAACGCTTCGACAACCAACATCTATAACCCCTTCCGCGGCGACCAGCGCGACGGCAAGGCAGTCGTAGCCTCTTGGGGTGACGACGCTGCCGGCATCGTGGCCATAGATCCTCTTGACGTCACAGCCGAACCGTTCACTCTCTATGCCGGCACTATGACAGGCACAGGCGCATTCATCTACAATGACGTCAACCTCGGCGGCGGCCACTCTGGCTTCGCATTTGTCGGCAAAGGCGACGACACTAAATTATATGCATTCTCTGAAGACCATGCAGGCACGACAAACACTATCGTAAGATACAACATCGGTTCGGCATGGCAGATCACCGAAGCACCCGAGCAGATCGGTCACGGCGGCATGCTGGCAAACACCAATGTCGACGTTGTGGCTTATGGCGACGGTATATTCGTGTCACAGGTACGCAGCGAAGGCAACAACACAGAGTCTGTGCCCGGCTTCGCTTACATCGTTGACGACAACGTCCTCTACCGTTCTTCTGAACTCGTAGGCATGAACGCCTGCAACTCTGGCTTCGCCATCACAGCCGACGGCAAGACCGCAGCTGTCGCCGAGCCTAAACGAATCCTCATCTGCAGCGTGAACTGGGAAGAAAACACACCCTCGTTCACCCTCAAATATGAGATTCCGACCGAAAACAACAACTGGTCGACCATGCGTTTCGACTACGCAGGCAACCTCCACATGTTCTCGCGTTCACTCAACGGCTACCACGCCTATGCTCTTGTCGACACAGATCCCCTCGTCACAACACCTGCCGCAGCCTCTTATATCCTTAAAGGCTCATCGGCTGTCGACGACATCGCTATCGACAACGCCACCGAAGCTCCTGTCAGATATTACAACCTGTCAGGTGTGGCCGTACCGGCTGAAAACCTTACACCGGGCGTCTACATCAAAGTCCGGGGTGACAAAGCGACAAAAGTTGTCGTGAAATAATTCAGGCGACAATACCACTACAAAAGCGGGCGACCCGATTCGGGCCGCCCGCTTCCTTTTCGCCCCACAGCAGCATTAACGTTGCAAGGAGCGATCTCGCAGCGAGCAATCAAACCTGTCTTCGTGCCGGCGGCCTGCCGCCGTATGGAGCGAGGACTTCGGCCCTCGCAGCCAATATACCGTGACCAAAGCTATTAAAGTGCGGCCTCACTCTCCTCCTCAAGGCCGAGCTATCAAATTTGTCCTTGTGTCGGCGGCTTGCCGCCGTATGGAACTACGGCTTCAGCCGT